>JAUXOM010000096.1 GCA_030682175.1 Rhodocyclaceae bacterium | reverse complement strand
TGGACCTGGCTGGTCGGCGGCGTCGGCCTCGCCACGCTGCTGGTCGGCGCGGTGATCGCGCTGTTCAAGCACGACCTCAAGGGCCTGCTGGCCTATTCGACGATCAGCCATCTCGGCCTGATCACCGCGCTGTTCGGCATCGGCACGCCCCTCGCAGCGGTGGCGGGCGTGTTCCACATCATCAACCATGCGATCTTCAAGGCCGGCCTGTTCATGGCCGCCGGCATCATCGACCACGAATGCGGCACGCGCGACATGCGGCGCATCAACGGCCTGTGGAAATACATGCCGTACACGGCAACGTTGGCCATGGTCGCAGCGGCGGCGATGGCGGGCGTGCCGCTGGCGAACGGTTTCCTCTCCAAGGAAATGTTCTTCGCCGAAGCCGTCACGGCCGGCGGCCAGATGCGCTTCGGCTGGCTGCTGCCGGTGACCGTGACCGTCGCGGGCATGTTCGCCGTGGCCTATTCGCTGCGCTTCATCCATGACGTGTTCTTCAACGGCGAGCCGGTCAACCTGCCGCGGACGCCGCACGAGCCGCCGCGCTGGATGAAGGTGCCGGTAGAGATTCTCGTCGTGCTCTGCCTGCTGGTCGGCATCTTCCCGGCGCAGACCGTCGAACCCTTGCTCGCCGTGGCGGCCGCTGCCGTGTTGCAGGGACCGCTGCCCGAGCACAATCTGGCGCTGTGGCATGGCGTCAATCCGGCGCTGTGGATGAGCGTGATTGCGCTGGCCGGCGGCGCCCTGCTCTATCTCGGTCGGCGGCCGCTGTATGCCCTGCACTATCGCCTCGAAGGCCGGCTCGATGCCCGCGTCATTTTCGAACACATCCTGGAAATTGGCGTCCTGCGCGCGGCGCGGCGTTTCACCGCCGCGTTCGACACCGGCTCGCTACAGCGCCAGGCGGCGCTGTTCATCGTCAGCGCGCTGGTACTCGGCGGCAGCGGCCTGCTGCTGGCCCCGGCACCATTGACGGGTACGCAGCCGCTGCTGGCGGTGGACGGCATCAGCCTGATCGCGGCGCTGGCACTGGTGTTCGCCGCACTCGGCGCCACCGCGCTGCATCGCCGCCGCTTAGTCGCGCTGATCCTGATCGGCGCCGTCGGACTGATCGTCGCGCTGGTCTTCGTCAAATTTTCGGCGCCCGATCTGGCGCTGACGCAGTTGTCGGTCGAAGTGGTCACCATCGTCCTGCTGTTGCTCGCGCTCTACTTCCTGCCGCAGACCACGCCGGCGGAAGCGGGCAAAAGTCGGCGCTGGCGGGACGGCGCGATTGCCCTCGTCGCCGGCGGCGGCGCCGCGGCGCTGGCCTGGGCGGTGCTGACGCGGCCGGGCGACTCGATCGCCCCCTGGTTCCTCGCCAACAGCGTGCCGGGCGGCGGCGGCACCAATGTCGTGAATGTCATCCTGGTCGACTTCCGCGGCTTCGATACCTTCGGCGAGATCACCGTGCTGGCGATCGCCGCGCTGGGAATTTTTGCGCTGCTGGAACACCTGCGGCTGCCCGGTCCGACGCGCGACTTCAACGATCCGCTGGGCCGCGCCTGGGACGCCGATACCCACCCGCTCATCATGGCCACCTTCGCCCGCCTGCTGCTGCCTCTAGCGCTGCTGGTGTCTGCCTTCATCCTGCTGCGCGGCCACAACCTGCCGGGCGGCGGCTTCATCGCCGGACTGGTCACGGCCATCGCGCTGATCATGCAGTACCTGGCCAACGGCGTCGCCTGGACCCACACCCGCCTGCCGGCACAAACCCATCCGCTGATCGCGGCCGGCCTGCTGCTCGCCCTGCTCACCGGCGCGGCGAGCTGGCTGTTCGGTCGCCCCTTCCTTACCTCGGCCTTCGGCCATGTCGACCTGCCCTGGATCGGGCAACTGATCGGCGAATTCGAACTGGCCTCGGCCATGGCCTTCGATCTCGGCGTCTATTGCGTGGTGGTCGGCGCCACGCTGCTGATCCTGATCAACCTTGGCCTCGCGCACCATGCCAGCCACCCGGGCGATGCGGGCGTGAAGGAGGTGAAGGCCTGATGGAAGCCCTGCTTGCCCTGGTTATCGGCGTGCTGACCGGCTGCGGCGTGTATCTGGTGCTACGCGCCCATACCTTTCCCGTGGTGCTGGGGCTGACCCTCCTGTCCTACGCGGTGAACCTGTTTCTCTTCGCCACCGGGCGGCTGGTCATCGGCCAGCCGCCGGTCATCGGCACCGCTGCCGCGTATGCCGATCCGCTGCCGCAGGCGCTGGTACTCACCGCCATCGTCATCGGCTTCGCCATGACCGCCTTCGTCATCATGCTGAGCCTGCGCGCGCGCGCCGAACTGGGCAACGACCATGTGGACGGCAGGGATGAAGGAAGCGCGCAAGCATGAACGCCCATCTGGCCATCGCGCCCATCCTCGCGCCGTTTCTGGCCGGCGTGCTGCTGCTGGCGCTGCGCGACCTGCCGATGCCGCTGCGGCGCGGGTTCGCCCTGTTCGCCGCGCTGGTGCAAGTCGGCATTGCCGTCGCACTGCTCGCCGCCGTGGCGGGCGGCGAGATTCTGGTCTATCGGCTCGGTGACTGGCCCGCGCCCTGGGGTATCGTGCTGGTGGCTGACCGCCTCGCCGCCTGGATGGTGCTGATCACCACGCTGCTGGCCCTGTTCGCGTTGATCCATGCCAGCGATGGCTGCGACCGCAAGGGGCGGCATTTCCACGTGCTGTTCCAGATGCAGCTGTTCGGCCTGGCCGGCGCCTTCCTTACCGGCGACCTGTTCAACCTGTTCGTCTTCTTCGAGATCCTGCTGATCGCCTCTTACGGCCTCATGCTGCATGGCGGCGGCGCGGCGCGCACGCGCGCCGGGCTGCATTACGTGGTGCTCAATCTGCTCGGCTCGACAGTCTTCCTCTTCGCCGCGGGACTGATCTACGCCTCGCTGGGCAGCCTCAACCTGGCCGATATCGCCGCCAAGGCCGCCAGCGTGGCACCGGAAAACCTCGGCCTGGCGCGCGCTGGCGGCCTGCTGCTGCTGGCTGTGTTCGCACTCAAGGCGGCGCTGCTGCCGCTGTATCTGTGGCTGCCCGCGGCCTATGCCAACACCTCGGCGCCGGTGGCGGCGCTGTTCGCGATCATGACCAAAGTCGGCGCCTACGCCATATTGCGCACCGCGACCCTGGTCTTCGGCGATGGCGCCGGTTCGTTGGCCGGCCTGTTCGAGCCCTGGCTGCTGCCGGCGGCGCTCGCCACGCTGGCCGTCGGCATGCTCGGCGCACTGGCAGCGACCAGCCTCGGACGGCTCGCCGCCTGGCTGGTGGTGGCCTCGGTCGGCACGCTGCTGATTGCCTTCGCGCTGGGCCAACAGGGTACCGTGGGCAGCACGGGCATCGCCGCCGGTCTCTACTACCTGCCGCACGGCACTTTCGCCGCCGCCCTGCTGTTTCTGCTGGCCGAAGCGCTCAGGCGACGCCGTCCCGCCAGCGCCGACTCTTTCGCGCCCGACGCCGACATGCCGCGCCATGCGCTGTGGGGCGGGCTGTTCTTCGTCGCCGCGGTCGCGATCGCCGGCCTGCCGCCCTTGTCCGGATTCGTCGGCAAGTTCCTGATCCTCAAGGCCGCGGCGGGGCAACCCTGGGTGTGGGCGGTGATCCTGGTTTCCGCGCTGGCAGGGGTAAT
>JAUXOM010000008.1 GCA_030682175.1 Rhodocyclaceae bacterium | reverse complement strand
CTGGTTGAGCTTGGCCTTCAGCAACGCGCCCAGATTGGTCGTGCCGCTGCTGGCCGAACCGCTGTCGGATGCAAGCTTCTGCATCGCCTGGCTTTGTTCCACCTGATCCTTGGCCTTGATCGAGAGGTTGATCGAACGCGTCTTGCGATCGACATTGACAATCATGGTTTCGATCACATCGCCTACCTTCAGATGCTGGGTCAGGTCTTCGATGCGCTCGCGGGAGAACTCGGAGACGCGCAGATAGCCTTCGACGTCGTCACCGAGGTTGACCACCGCACCGCGCTGATCGACGCTGGTCACCGTGCCGGAAACCAGGCTGTTCTTGTCGTGCGTGGCGACGAAGCTGGTGAAGGGATCGCCATCGAGCTGTTTGACGCCCAGCGAAATACGCTCTTTCTCGACATCGATGGACAACACCACGGCCTCGACTTCGTCGCCCTTCTTGTAGTTCTGCTTGGCTTCCTCGCCGGTTGCCGACCATGAGAGGTCGGACAAGTGCACCAGACCGTCGATCCCACCGGGCAGGCCGATGAAGATGCCAAAGTCGGTGATCGACTTGATGGCGCCGTTTACCTTGTCGCCCTTCTTGTGATTGGCGGCAAAGTCATCCCACGGATTCGGCTGGCATTGCTTCATGCCCAGGCTGATCCGGCGGCGCTCTTCGTCGATCTCGAGGATCATCACTTCGACTTCGTCACCCAGCTGGACGACTTTCGACGGGTGAATGTTCTTGTTGGTCCAGTCCATCTCGGAGACGTGTACCAGACCTTCGATACCCTGTTCGATCTCGACGAAAGAGCCGTAGTCGGTCAGGTTGGTCACCTTGCCGAACAGGCGCGTGCCGGACGGATAGCGGCGGGCGATGCCCATCCACGGATCGTCGCCCAACTGCTTCATGCCGAGGCTGACGCGGTTCTTTTCCTGGTCGAACTTGAGCACCTTGGCGGTGACTTCGTCACCGACATTCAGCACTTCGCTGGGATGCCGCACGCGGCGCCAGGCCAGATCGGTAATGTGCAGCAGACCGTCGATGCCGCCGAGATCGACGAATGCACCGTATTCGGTGATGTTCTTGACGATGCCCTTGACGATGGTGCCTTCCTGCAGGTTTTCCAGCAGCTTCTGGCGCTCTTCGCCCATGTTGGCCTCAAGCACGGCGCGGCGCGATACAACCACGTTGTTGCGCTTGCGATCCAGCTTGATGACCTTGAATTCGAATTCCTTGCCTTCGAAAGGCGTGGTGTCCTTGACCGGACGCGTATCGACCAGCGAACCGGGGAGGAAGGCACGGATGCCGTTCGTCATGACGGTCAGGCCGCCTTTGACCTTGCCGGTGATCACCCCCTTGACGAGGATCGAATCGGTCATGGCCTTGTCGAGATCGTTCCAGGCGGCGATGCGCTTGGCCTTGTCGCGGGAGAGACGGGTTTCACCGTAACCATCCTCGAGCATCTCGATGGCGACCAGAACAAAATCGCCTGGCGTGGCTTCGACTTCACCGCGATCATTCTTGAACTCGTCGAGCGCGATAAAGGACTCGGATTTCAGACCCGCATTGACAACCACGAAGTTCTGGTCGATGCGGACAACTTCAGCCGTGATGACCTCACCGGCGCGCATTTCCTGGCGCGAAAGACTTTCCTCAAAAAGAGCGGCAAAGGATTCTTCGGGATTCACGGCAACAGCAGTAGCGGACATAGTTTTTTCCAAATTACCGCCGATCGGACTGGCGGGCTAGTTACGAAAGTCATGCGGCCGGATGACCGTCCATGACACCTCAGTTCACCTACGATTTCACTTCCTCGGCAGCTTCCGCTGGGCTATCTCCAGCACGGCGGCCACTGCTTCCTCGATACCGAGCGGTGTAGTGTCCACCAGCACGGCGTCATCACATTGCCTGAGGGGTGCAACGCTGCGCGCGGCATCGCGCGCATCACGTTCCTGCAGGTCCTGCAAAAGGGCGTGCATGTTAGCAGGCATTCCCTTGTCGATCAACTGCTTATAACGTCTTTCAGCACGCGCCGCGGCCGAGGCCGTCAAAAACACCTTGGCCTGCGCCTCGGGAAAGATCACCGAGCCCATATCGCGGCCATCCGCCACCAGTCCGGGAAAGCGCCGATAGGCCCGCTGGCGGGAAAACAGGGCCGCACGTACCGCCGGCATGGCCGCCACTTTCGAAGCGCCGACACCGATGTCCTCTGCCCGGATGGCCGCGGTCACATCAGCGCCGGCCAACAGAACTTGCTCCCCGGAAAATTCGGCCGCCAACTGGGCCGCGACGCCCGCCACGGCCACTTCATCATCCAGCGCCACGCCTGCGCGCAATGCCGCCAGCGCAGTCAGGCGGTAGAGCGCACCACTGTCGAGAAAATGGAAGCCCAGTGCCGCGGCCACCCGTTGTGCCACGGTTCCCTTGCCGGAAGCCGAAGGACCGTCAATGGCGATGACCGGCGCGGTTATTTCACCGAAGGCATCGAAATAATGCGGGAAGGTCTTGGCGACGCACCCCGGATCGTTGATCCGCACCGGTACACCGCCCAAGGCCACCAGCGCAAAGCACATCGCCACGCGGTGGTCATCATAGGTGTCGATCGCCACACCCGGCTTAATCGTCGATACTGGCGAGACGGCGATAAAGTCCGCACCCTCCTCCACCGTCGCACCAAGTTTACGTAACTCGGTCGCCATGGCGGTAATGCGGTCGGTTTCCTTGACGCGCCAGGAAGCAATATTGCGCAGGCGGCACGGTCCGTCGGCGAACAGTGCCGCCACCGCCAGAGTCATCGCCGCGTCGGGAATGTGATTCAGGTCCAGATCGAAGGCCTTGAGTTTTCCCGTTGCGGGGGCGCGCGCCTCGATGAAGTTGTCGCCCCAGGTAATCTGCGCCCCCATCGTTTCCAGCGCATCGGCAAAGCGCACATCGCCCTGGATGCTCTGCCGACCGACGCCTTCCACGCGCACCGGTCCGCCGCCAATCACTCCCGCCGCCAGAAAATAGGAGGCGCCAGACGCATCGCCTTCGACATGCACAATACCCGGGCTACGATAGGACTGACCGCCGGCAATCGTGAAGCGCTGCCAGTCGACGCGCTCGACCGTCACGCCAAAGCGCGCCATCAGGTTGAGCGTGATCTCGATATAGGGCTTTGAAATCAGCGGCGTCGTCATCTCGATCATCGCGGTTTCGCCTGTCAGCGGCAAGGCCATCAGCAAGGCGGTGAGAAATTGCGACGACACATCGCCACGCACGCGGATTGGCGCGTCGAGTTTTACGTCGGCCGGAAAAATCTCCAGCGGGGGATAGCCATCGTTGCCCGTGTAGCGCACGTCGCAACCAATCTGGCGCAAGCCATCGACCAGGTCGCCAATCGGCCGCTCATGCATGCGCGGCACACCGCTGATCCGGTAGTGACCACCAGACAGCGCGAGCGTAGCCGTCAGCGGCCGGATCGCCGTGCCGGCATTGCCCATGAAAAGGTCGGCGTCCTTGCCCGGGAAGACGCCCGCACAGCCGACGACACGATAGGCATTATTACCGAGCGCCGTCACGCCAACGCCGACTTTCTGCAGCGCGGCCAACATCACGCGCGTATCGTCGGAATCGAGCAGATCGCGGATTTCGGTTTCACCGGCCGCCAGGGCCGCCAACAGCAGCATGCGGTTGGAAATGCTCTTCGAGCCAGGCAGCCGAATGGTGCCGGAAGCCTGCGTCAAGGCAGGCAGGTCGATGTGGTCCATCATCGGGCGTTTTCCAATGCGTCGAGCCAGGCATCCCGCCGCGTGCGCGCCACGTCAAACATGCCCTCCAGGCCGGCACTGTTCGCACTGGCCAGCAGCACGCGCGTTTTCATCAACTCCATCATGTAGGCATCGAGCTCCTTGAGCAGGGCATTGCGGTTGGCTAGGCAGATGTCGCGCCACATTTCGGGATGGCTGCTGGCGATGCGCGTGAAGTCGCGGAAGCCGCTGGCGGCGAAACCGAATAGCTGGTCGGCATTGTCGCGGATGGCCAGGTCATGCACCAGGGCGAAGGCCAGCAGATGCGGCAGATGGCTCACGGCGGCGAAGACGCGGTCATGTTCGCCGGGCGCGAGTTCTGACACCTTTGCGCCGCAGATCTCCCAGACCGTGGAGAGCGCCTTGACGTCTGCCGCGGCATTTTCTGGCAGCGGCGTCAGCACCACGCGTTTGTTTACATACAGATCGGCTTTCGCCGCGCTCACGCCGCTCTTCTCCGCGCCGGCAATCGGATGGCCGGGAATGAATTGGCCAATCTTGTTGCCAAACGCCACGCGCGCGGCGGCGACCACATCGGTCTTGGTGCTGCCACCATCGGTGACGAGAGTCTGTGGTTCGAGATGCGGCGCCAGGGCCTGCATCACCGGCAGCATCTGGCCGACCGGCATGCCGAGCAGCACCAGGTCGGCCCCTGGCAGAGCACTTGCCCAGTCAGTGCCGATTTCGTCGATTACGCCGAGTTGCAGCGCCTGCTCCAGCGGCGCGCGGGTGCGGCCCATGCCGACAATGCGCGGGCAACGCCGTCCCGCCAGCGCCGACTTTATGGCGAGAGCGAATGAGCCGCCGATGAGTCCGACACCGCAGACAACAACTTTACTTTCCGCCATCAGAGCGCCTGCTCCAGTGCTGCGAGGAAGCGCGCATTCTCGGTTTCGAGACCAATGGTCACACGCAAATGATTCGGCAGGCCATAACCGCCGATGGGCCGCACGATCACGCCCTGCTTCAGCAACTTCTGATTCACCGCTGCGCCATCACCCACGGCAAAGGTGACAAAGTTGCCATGCGAGGGAATGTGCTCAAGCCCCAGACGCTTCAGGCCGGCGACAATCTGCTCCATGCCGCGCCGGTTGAGCTGGTAGGACTCGGCGACAAACAGATGATCGTCGAGCGCCGCGCGGGCCGCCACCAGCGCCAGGTTGTTCAGATTGAAGGGCTGGCGCACGCGGTTCAACAGGTCGGCAAGCTCCGGCGCGGCGACGGCGAAACCGACCCGCAGTCCGGCCAGGCCGTAGATCTTCGAGAAGGTGCGCGTGATGATCAGGTTGGGAAATTCCTTGAGCCAGGCGACGGTATCGAC
Organism: Rhodocyclaceae bacterium; assembly: GCA_030682175.1. Classification (GTDB taxonomy): domain Bacteria; phylum Pseudomonadota; class Gammaproteobacteria; order Burkholderiales; family Rhodocyclaceae; genus Sulfuricystis. The sequence goes on along the minus strand of JAUXOM010000008.1, from coordinate 4,922 downwards.
GCGCTCGGCGGGCGGCAGGTAATCGTTGTAGGCCTCGTCGAGCACGACCGCCACGTCGGCCGGAATCGTCCGCAAAAAGGCATGGATTTCCGGATAGGGCAAGAAGTTGCCGGTCGGATTGTTCGGATTGGCGATCCAGACGAGCCGCGTATCCGGCCGGATCGCGACGCGCATGGCAGCCAGATCGTGGCCGTAATGCTGCGCCGGGACGGCGATGCATTCCGCGCCGGTGCTCATGGTCGCCAGCGGATAAACGGCGAAGGCGTGCTGGGCGAACACGGACGAACGACCCGGAGCGAGAAACACCCGCGCCGCCAGATCGAGCACGTCGTTCGAGCCGTTGCCGAGGACGACCTGGTCTTGTCCCACGCCGAGCCGTTCGGCCAGCGCCGCGATCAGTTCAAACTGGTCGGGATAGCGCCCGAGGCCGGCAATCGCCTGCTCAACCGCCACACGCGCCCGCGGACTCATGCCCAGCGGATTTTCGTTGGAGGCCAGCTTGACGATTTTCTCCACCGGCAGCCCCATGTCGCGGGCCAGTTCAGTGATCGGCTTGCCCGGCACATAGGGGGAAATGCCGCGGATATAGGACAGCGCCTGTTCGGTAATGCTCATGCCAGCCTCATTTAATTAATTACCCGCCTTCGGGTAGGAACCGAGTTCCTTGAGAAAGCCGACGCAGCCGCGCAAATCGTCGAGGGCGGCGGCCAGTTTCGCGTCCTGTCGGTGGCCTTCGATGTCGACGAAAAACACGTATTCCCAGCGGCTGTTGCCGAAGCCGCGCGCCGGGCGCGACTCGAAGCGGCTCATCGATACGCCGTGGGTTTTCAGGGGCGTCAGCAGGTCGTGCACGGCGCCGGGCTTGTTCTGGGCGGAGCAGACAAACGAGGTCTTGTCGTGCCCCGACGGGCCGGCATCGTGACCCGCCAGAGCGATGAAGCGCGTGGTGTTGTTGGGGTCGTCCTCGATGTTGGCGGCAAGAATGTTCAGCTCATACAGCCGCGCCGCCGCCTCGCCGGCGATGGCGCAGGCTTCCGGGTCTTGCGCCGCCATGCGCGCCGCTTCGGCGTTGCTGGCGACCGGCACGCGGGCGACGTGCGCCAGGTTGCGATTCAGCCATTCGTGACATTGCGCCAGCGACTGGGCGTGCGAGTAAAGCCGTTTCACACCGTCGAGCGAGGCGGCGCGTGTCATCAGGTTCTGGTGAATGCGCAGATTGACCTCGCCACAGATCATCAGGGGCGAAGTCAGCATCAGGTCAAGCGTGCGGCCTACCGAGCCCTCGGTCGAGTTTTCTACCGGCACCACGCCATAGTCTGCCTGACCGGATTCGACGGCCCGGAAGACATCGTCAATGGTCAGGAAAGGCGTGAAGGTCGGCGCCGAGCCGAAATGTTTTTTCGCGGCAGATTCGGTGAAGGTGCCGGCGGGGCCGAAATAGGCAATCCGCAAGGGCTGCTCAAGCGCCAGGCAGGCGGACATGACCTCGCGGAAGATCGTGCGGACCGCCGCTTCCGGCAAGGGGCCGGGATTGAGTTCGGCGATGCGGCGCAACACCTGCGCCTCGCGTTCCGGCCGATAGATGTTGCCATGCTTGATGGTGCCAACCCTCTGCGCCAGCTGCGCGCGCTGCGACAGCAGTTGCAGCACCTGAGCATCGAGGGCATCGATGCCCTCGCGCAGCTTGCCCAGTTCTTCCTGGTCTTTTTCCATCTCGTTAGCCATGAGTGCGTTCGAACTCCTGCATGAATCCGACCAGTGCCCGCACCCCTTCCAGCGGCATGGCGTTGTAGATCGAGGCGCGCATGCCGCCCACGGATTTATGGCCCTTCAGTTGCAACAGTCCGGCATCCTTGGCCCCGGCGAGAAAAGCCTCGTTGAGCGCTTCATCACGGAGGAAGAAGGGAACGTTCATGCGCGAGCGGAAAGGTTTTTCCACGCGGGTCGTGTAGAAGTCGCCGGCATCGAGAAAGCCGTAGAGTAGTTCGGCCTTGGCGATATTGCGCGCCTCGATGGCCGCCAGCCCGCCCTGCCGCTTCAGCCACTGGAACACCAGGCCCGCGATATAAATGCCGTAGGTCGGTGGCGTGTTGTACATCGAGCCATTCGCCGCCACGGTCTTGAACTCGAAGGCCGAGGGGCAATACGGCAATGCCCGGTCGAGCAGGTCGTCGCGCACAATGACCAGCGTGAGACCGGCCGGGCCGATGTTCTTCTGCGCACCGCCGAAAATCAGGCCATAGCGCGCAACATCGATGGGGCGCGACATGATGTGGGACGACATGTCAGCCACGATCGGCAGATCGGGGCGTCCAAGCCGCGCCATGTCAGGCAACTCATGAAACTCGACGCCATCTATGGTCTCGTTGGTGCAGATGAACAGATAAGCCGGATCGGCAGAGAATTCAAAAGTCGGCGCCCCCGAGACGGCATTAGCCGGCTCGGTCGTAAACTTGGGGACGGCGTGGAATGGACCGTTCGGCGACCCGGCGGCCAGATGGGGGGCGCAATATTTCTTCGCTTCCTTGAATGACTTCGCCGACCAGGTGCCGGTAATCACATAGTCGGCAGTTGTTTTGTCGCCCAGCAGATTCATCGGAATGATCGCGTTTTCGGCGATCGCCCCGCCCTGCATGAAGAGAATTTTGTAATTGTCCGGAACCGCCAGCAACTCGCGCAAATCCGCCTCGGCCTGCGCGGCGATACTCGTGAATTCCCTGCCGCGATGGCTCATTTCCATCACCGACATGCCCGCGCCATGCCAGTCGAGCATTTCCGCGGCGGCTTGCCGCAGCACCTCCTCGGGCAGTGCGGCAGGGCCGGCGCTGAAATTGAATGGACGTACCATACGCTTACTCTTCTTCGTCAGTTTCGATCGCAACTTCGTCTGTTTCGATCACCAGTTCAATGCCAGCCAGTTTGGTACCGTCGTCCAGATTGATGAGCCTGACGCCCTGCGCCGAGCGCCCGGTTTCACGGACCTGCTCGACCTTGCTGCGAATCAGCACCCCACCGGTGGAAATCAGCATCACTTCGTCGGTTTCCTGCACCAGCACCGCACCGACCACCGCACCGTTGCGCTCGGAAGTGCTGATCGCAATCATGCCCTTGGTGCCGCGGCCATGCTTCGTGTAATCGGTGATCGGCGTGCGCTTGCCATAGCCATTTTCCGTCGCGGTCAGCACGTTCAGGCTTTCATCCTTGGCGACCAGCATGCAGATCACGGCCTGGCCGTCTTCCATCATCATGCCGCGCACGCCGCGGGCGGTACGCCCCATCGGTCGCACGTCGCTTTCGGCAAAACGCACTGCCTTGCCGGCATCGGAGAACAGCATCACGTCGAAGCTGCCGTCGGTGATCGCCACGCCGATCAGGTAATCGCCCTCGTCGAGATTCACGGCGATGATGCCGGCCTTGCGCGGGTTGGAAAAATCGGACAGCGGCGTCTTCTTGACCGTGCCCATCGCGGTCGACATGAAGACATAGTGGCTCTCGTCAAAAGTCGGCGTTGGCAGGACGGCGGTTATTTTCTCCCCCTCCTCCAGCGGGAACAGGTTGACGATCGGCTTGCCACGACTGGTACGCGTGCCCTCCGGGACTTCATAAACCTTGAGCCAATACACCCGGCCGCGATTCGAGAAGCACAGGATGTAATCGTGCGTGTTGGCGATGAACAACTGGTCAACAAAATCGTCGTCCTTGATGTCGGCCGCCTTCTTGCCGCGCCCGCCATGGCGCTGCGTACGGTAATCCTCGAGACGCTGGCGCTTGATGTAGCCGGTATGCGAGAGCGTCACCACCATGTCTTCGCGCGCGATCAGGTCTTCGAGGTTGATGTCCGCCGTTTGCAGGATGATCTCGGAGCGCCGCTTGTCGCCAAACTGCGCCTTGATGGCGGTGAGTTCGTCGACAATGATCTGGGTGATGCGCTCGGGGCGCGCCAGGATATCGAGCAGATCGGCGATCTGTTCCATGACCTCCTTGTACTCGGCAACGATCTTGCCCTGTTCAAGCCCGGTCAGGCGCTGCAAGCGCAGTTCGAGAATCGCCTGCGCCTGCACGTCGGACAGCAGATAGCCGCGCCGCGACTGACCGAATTCAGGCGCCAGCCCTTCCGGACGCGAAGCCTCAGCGGCGGCACGCAACAGCATTTCCTCGACCAACTCGGAACGCCAGGTGCGCGCCATCAGTTCGCGCTTGGCATCGGCCGGCGTCGGTGCCGCCTTGATCAGCGCAATGATTTCGTCGACATTGGACAACGCCACCGCCAGGCCTTCGAGGATGTGGCCGCGATCACGCGCTTTCCGCAATTCAAACGCCGTGCGCCGCGTCACCACCTCGCGACGATGCGAGAGGAAACATTCGAGCAGTTGTTTCAGGTTCAGCAATTGCGGGCGACCATCGACCAGCGCCACCATGTTCATGCCGAAAGTGTCCTGCAACTGCGTCTGCTTGTAGAGGTTGTTGAGCACCACCTCGGGCACTTCGCCACGCTTCAACTCAATCACCAGGCGCATGCCGGACTTGTCCGACTCATCCTGGATGTGGGCTATCCCATCGATTTTCTTCTCGTTGACCAGCTCGGCAATCTTTTCCTGCAGGGTCTTCTTGTTGACCTGATAGGGCAGCTCGTCAACGATGATGGCCTGCCTGCCGCTTCTCGCCAGATCTTCGAAATGGGTGCGGGCGCGCATGATGACCCGGCCGCGGCCGGTCAGATAGCCGTCGCGCACGCCGGAAACGCCATAGATCAGGCCGGCGGTCGGAAAATCCGGCGCCGGTATGATCTTGATGAGTTCCTCGATGTCGATCGCCGGGTCGTCGAGCTGCGCCAGGCAGCCGTCGATCACCTCATTCAGGTTGTGCGGCGGGATATTGGTCGCCATGCCGACGGCGATGCCGGCGCTGCCGTTGATCAGCAG
>JAUXOM010000005.1 GCA_030682175.1 Rhodocyclaceae bacterium | reverse complement strand
TCTGATTCAAACGATTCGCTCGTAGTCAGAAAACCAAACCGTGATTCAACGACAACTTATTGAATCAGCGTAGAAACTCGGTTCAGACAGGGGCGAACTTCAGGTTAAGAACCCCCCGCGAGGGGGGCGAAGGGGGGCGGGCGTTTAAACGCGCAACTTGCCAACCAGCTGCTGCAGCTTGCTGGCGATGTGAGAGACATCGTCGGCGGCTTTGCCGGCCTGGCGCATGCTGGCGGAATCTTCTTCGGTGAGCCCCGAGATTTCTTCCATGTTGCGCGCGACTTCCTCGGTGGCGGAGGTCTGCTCCCGAGTGCTGGCGGCGATGCTGCCGACCAGGCCGGTAACATGGTTCGCCGCCGTGACGATCTGCTTCAGAGCGCTGTCAGTTTCTTCGCTGAGGCGGCTGCTGACCTGCAGATCCAGCTTGACCTCGCCCATGGACGCAACGGCGGCCTCGGTTCCTTCACGGATGGACTTGACGACGCCGGAGATTTCGCTGGTGCTGCTGCTGGTTCGTTCCGCCAGCTTTCTGACTTCGTCGGCAACCACGGCAAAGCCGCGCCCCTGCTCACCGGCACGCGCGGCCTCGATAGCGGCATTGAGCGCCAACAGATTGGTCTGATCGGCGATTTCCCTGATCACGGTGGTGATCTGGCCGATTTTCTGGATGGACTCATTCAGGTTGCCGACAATATCGACCGAGTGATTGGCGGTCGCCACCACCTTGACCATGGCGGCGCGATTTTTGTCCATGTTCGCATCGCCGTCCCGCGCGTATTTTTCATTGCGCTCCACTGCTGCGCCGGCGTCACTGGCGGCGCTCGCCACTTCCGAATTCGCCACGCTGATTTCCTCCATCGCCGCCGCGACCTGCATGACGCGCCCTTCCCGCGTGGTGCTCCGGGCAATCACCTGGCCAAGTTGTTGCGACAGGCTGTCCGCGGCACGCGCTGCCTGGTCGGCAGCGTCCTTGACGCCTGCCACGATCGACTTGAGATGTGTCGTGGTGTCGTCCAAGGAACGCCCCATGTCGCCGAATTCGTCGCTGCGCTTGAATGGCACGGAAGCGGTCAGGTCTCCCCCCGCCACCTTGGCGAGCGTCTCTTTCAAGCCCTGGACGCCGCAATTGATGTTCTTGGCCAGCAGCAGGATGCCCGCCAGCAGGACCAGCACGCCGACGCCGCAGACGCCGAGAATGACGTAGATCAGCCGCTGCCCGGACGTGCGGCTCGCCTCGTAGGTCTGCTTGACGGACGCTTCGCTGAAGGTGACCAGTTTGTCCAGCGGTTTCAGCATTTTGGAATGGAAGACCGGCCACTCGTTGTCCAGCATTTCGCCGACGGTCGCTTTGTCCTCGGCGGGAAACGCCTTCGCCAACTTGTCGATGAACTGCGGCAACTGGACGATTTGCTGGTCGATAATCGAAATCTGCTCGCGGGTATCGGCGTCAAAAACGCTGTCGCGGGTATTTTCCTTGTAGATCGCCCACTGCTTGGGCACTTCCAACTTGACCGAATCGACGTGCGTCACACTGCTGGCGCCAGGCAAGGTGCCGGTGAGCATCGCCGCCATGCGGTAACGCATGTCTTTCAGGTGGCGATCGATGTCCTTCAATGCCGCGGCGGGTACCACTTGTTTCTCGTAAACCGCGGCCAGCGCTTCAGTCCCCTGTTGGGTGCCGTACAACCCGACCACGGCAAGAATCAGGGAAATCAGGCCGGCCAGAATGCCGCCCATAAAAATCTTGGCCTTGATACTGTTCATGGACAACCCCATGCAAAAGTTGATGACAAAAACAAACCGCCCGGCAAGGCGCCGGGCGGATCAAAACGGACAACCCTTATTCGGTCGGCAAGCCCAGCTTCTTCCACTCGTCGATGCCGTTACGCAGCCAGTAGACCTTCTTGTGCCCGGCCTTGACCGTAAGTACGCTGGCCTTGTAATGCCGCCAGCCCGCCGGTGCGTTGCCCTGGATGATGATCGGCTGGGCCTTGTCGGCGGGGAGCTTGGAGACATCCCAGAGATCCTTGCCGCCGTCGAAGTTCGGCACATTTTCGCTCTTGTTCGTGTATGGCAAGCTGATGGCGCCCTTGATGTGCAACTCGGCATAGTCGCCGGGGACGCGTACGTCATACATCTTGACACCCTTGTCCATGAGCGCCTTGGCCTGTTTTGAGTCGATGATCTCGACGCCGGGCACCACGTCGGGGGTCAGGGTGGCCTGAGCAAGCGCCGGCCCGGCAGCGACAAAAGCGAGGGACGCAGCAGCGGCGAGCAACAACTCACGGGTAAAAGCAAAAGTTCTCATGAACATCTCCTTTGGTGGGTACCGGTTGACATCGAACAAATTCCTTGAATGGCACTATACACAGTCCGAATAGTACCGCAAGCGTGGTGCTGACAGGAAACCGCCTCCCGCGGACGCCATTGGCAAACTACACCACTGACGCTGCCCTGTGAACTGTGAAAATGCATTAGTTCACTAAGTAAAATTGCGTAACCCGAAGAGCGCCAGCTCCCGGATAACGGCAAAGCATCAGTTTGCCCGGGCTGTGCCCGCATTTCTTAAGGACGCTCTGATCAAGTCCGTCACACCGGCGCAGGCCGGTGTCCAGGTTGTTGATTTTCCTGGATTCCGGCTTGCGCCGGAATAATGGAATGGTCGCCCCTCCCTAAACGGCATCAATGTGCCAAAGTGAAGTCGTGACACTTACACTTAAACGAA
>JAUXOM010000076.1 GCA_030682175.1 Rhodocyclaceae bacterium | reverse complement strand
CTGGCGTGCTGGACGATGAGTTGGTGTGTTTCAAGGAATGGCGGGCTATAGCTCAATTGCGGATCGCTTCCCGCAGCGGGTTCGGCGGAGGCCAGAGTTGGCACGGCTACGGCCAGATGCACTTTTCCATTGCGCACCATCTCCAGGAGGGCAGGATAGTTCGGCGCAACGACGTAGCGCAGCTCGACGCCCAGCGACTCGGCAAACGCTTCACTCAGATTGCGGCTGAAGCCATCCATTCCCTCGCTGGGCGGCGCGGCTTGCTGAAACACCGGATCGGCCGGCAAGCCGACGACCAGCGGCTGCTCCGGACCCGGTGGGGCGAGGCGCGTGCAGCCGGCAAGCAGGGCGAGGAGCAACAGGATCGGGATAATTAAACGCCCGCCCCTCCTCGCCCCCCTCTCGGGGGGTTCTGAACGGCCCGCTTTTGTGCGGCAAAGCCGCATCCCGCTTCGCGGGACCAGCCTTCGGCTGTCCTGCGGCCTTGGGCCTTGTGCTCGTTTATCTCGGGGCGCTTCTTTTGGCGGCAGCGGGGATTGCGGCTGGCGCCACGTCCCGCGTTTGCTTGGGGCGGCCCGGCGCAAACGCTGTGTTTTCACGGTAAACATGTGCCGCGGCGACAAAAACATCAATTTATCCTGCGCTTGTGGAGGCTGCATTGTGCCATGCAGCGGAGGTCACGGTTATAATCGCGTTCGCCGGAGGGGTGGCAGAGTGGTCGAATGTACCTGACTCGAAATCAGGCGTACTGCAAGGTACCGTGGGTTCGAATCCCACCCCCTCCGCCAATAGCCTGTAACGCCTGACCTGCATCAAGGACAGAATGGCAATCGCACCTCAAACTGCGAACCATGACTTTCCTGATTAAGCTTGTCGAACACCCACTCTGGCTGGTCGGTTTCCGCCCGTTTTTCGCCCTCGCCTGTCTGGCGGGCCTGAGTCTGCCGCTGTGGTGGGTGCTGGTCTTTACCGGCGCCGTCCCGCCAGCGCCGACTTTGGTCGCCCCCCTGCAATGGCACGCCCACGAAATGTTCTACGGCTTTGGCTGGGCGGCGCTGGGAGGCTTTCTGCTCACAGCCAGCAAAAACTGGGTTGGCGTGCGCGGCTGGCACGGTAGCGCGCTGATGCTGCTTGCCGCCGCGTGGGTGTTCGACCGCCTCGCCATGAGCCTGGGTGCCGGTTGGCCGCCCGAGCTCTTCTGGCTGGCGCACGGCCTGTTCCAGACTGCCATCGTCGCCATGCTGCTGTGGACGCTGTTCGTCCAGCGCGTGCGCGAAAACAACAGCGACAACTATTTCTTCTGGATCATCCTGCCGCTGTTCCTGCCGGCCAAGTTTCTCATCGTGCAGGGCGACTATTTCACCCTGGGCTGGAGCATGACGCTGGCGCTGTTCCGCGTGGCGTTCCTCATCATGCTGGAACGCACGCAGGTGCAATTCATGAGTGGCGCCTTCAAGGTCGACATCCTGCGCAATCCGCGCCTTGATCTCGCCATCAAGTGGCTGGCCGTTGTCCTCGTCTTCGGCCAGTTGCTGCCCGCGACACTTGCCGGCACGCTTGAGTTGATTCTCGCACTGTTGCTGCTGACGCGCTTCGCCGGTTGGTTTCCGCGCAAGGCCTTCACGCGGATCGATATCGGCATCATGTATCTCGGCTATCTGGCTATCGTCGCGCAACTGGTCATCAGCGCAGTTGGCCGATTCGCGGATCTGCCCTGGATCGGTAGTGTCTCTGTGCATGTTTTCGCCGTCGGCGTCATGGGGCTGATCCTGCCGGCCATGATCGTGCGCATCGCCAAGGGCCATACCGGGCGCAACGTCCTATTCGAGCGCGCGGACAAACTGGTGTTGTGGATCATGCTGGGCGGGTTCATCGCGCGCGTCATCGCGCCGCAGTTGTATCCGGCCGGCTACACGATGTGGCTGCATCTCGCATCCACTTGTTGGTTGAGCGCCTTCAGCCTGTTGCTGTGGCGCTATTTGCCCATCCTGATAGCGCCGCGTGTAGATGGGCGGGCACACTGATCAGTCGGGCAGGGCGCTCTGATATTCAGAGTGGCGGTCTCCCGCGATCGATTCAAGGGAATTTTCTGCTGGAAGGGGCTACGCCAGCAGCAAAGGTGTTCAGTGTTTCCGACGTTGTGGGGCGCTCGGGGTGCGGCCTTCAATGTGACGGAAGTTGATGCGTCCCTTGCTCAGATCGTAGGGAGAGAGTTCGAGGGAAACCTTGTCGCCGGCGAGAATGCGGATGTGATGCTTGCGCATTTTTCCTGCGGAATAAGCCACCAGGTCATGACCATTGTCCAACTGCACGCGAAAACGCGAGTCAGGGAGTACTTCAAGTACTACACCATTCATTTCGATAAGTTCTTCCTTAGCCATAAGCATTCCTCCATGGAAGATTGAAAATAAAAAAGCCCGGCATGCGCCGGGCTTTTCCGGTAAGGCGGCGCTAGTAATGTAGGCATGACGATAACGTCATGCCGGCAGTACTTAGTCAGCCGCGTTAATGTTCGACGCCTGCAGGCCCTTGGGACCAGTGGTAACGTCGAAGCTGACGCGCTGGCCTTCCTTCAGGGTCTTGAAACCCTGGCCTTGAATTGCCGAGAAGTGCGCGAAAAGGTCGTCGCCACCGCTTTCGGGAGTGATGAAACCAAAACCTTTTGAATCATTGAACCACTTTACAGTACCTGTTGCCATGTCTTGAATATCCTAAATAAACAAATAAAGGGGCGAACCCCGGGGGGACGATAGTCAAGACGGCTGGGTGATGAAGGGAGAAATACTGCGGGAGCCGCGGGTACTGAACCGAACAACAATAAGACTGCTTGAAAATCGCTGTCGCGCACTATGCACTGGATTGCGGATTAATGCAATGAATATTTACATGCCCGGTTTAATACATCGTCTTGTTTTAAAAATGCATTGGGGCTATATTGGCGCGAAGGAGCCGATTTCGGACCTAGTCTATGGCTGTCATTTCATCTACTGCCGGTTCGCAAACAGTCGCGCAAGGCGCCCTGCAGGAATTACGGATACAGCAGGCCAGACAGAATGCCGGGAAGGCAGAGCAGGTTGCCCGCTCCCTGCGCCAACAGGCGGTTGAAGCACAACGCAATGCAGACCGTGCCGATGAGAATGCCCGCTCGTTGTCGGTACAGTCTGCCCAGGCAGAGTCGATTGCCGGGCGCGCGCGCCAGGGCTTGGCGGCGATGAGGTCGGCCGGGGAAATGCAGACACAGTTGTCTCAAGCCGTCGGCCGGATTAGCGAGCAGTTGGAAAGTGGTTTGCCCGTGTCTGATGTCAGTGGAGATGTTGCTTCGGCACTAGCGCCCGTCGTCAATACATCCGGGCAAATTACAGGAACCCTGATTAACACCACCGCCTGACGGCGGCCAGTCGAGAGGGAGGTAACATGGCTATCAATGTTGTAAGTTCAGCGAGCAGCGCGGTTCAGCAGCAGCAACTGCAGGCTGTGGCCAACCAGGCTCAGTACCGGACTGCCGAAGGCCCCCGCGCGGAGGGCGATGCAAATCGGGCCCCCGAAGCGCAAGCCGCACCCACGCAGCCGCAATCGGTTCAGCAAACCAAACAGCCTGAGCAGGTTGAGCGTCCTGAGCCACCCAAGCCCGTCACAAATGCGCAAGGGCAAAAAACAGGTACCATAATCAACACGACCGCGTGACGGACGTGGAGAGCTGGTCTTCAAGCTGTAAATAATCAGTCGGGCGCCGATCAGATTTTTTCGGTGCCCATTTTTGTTGCACCCAATCAAAAACCATACCCCGAGGAGCTAAATGCCATGAACAAGTCTGAACTTATCGAAGCCACTGCAAAGGCTGCCGACATCTCGAAAGCAGCAGCCGAACGCGCACTTTCAGCCATGATCGATGCCGTCGTCAAGGCGGTTGCCAAGGGTGACGCCGTTACTCTGGTCGGCTTCGGAAGTTTCAAACCAGTCAAGCGTGCTGCCCGCACGGGCAAAAACCCCAAAACTGGCGAAGCCTTGAAGATTGCTGCGACTACAGTGCCGAGATTCTCGGCTGGCGCAGGCTTCAAAGCTGCCGTTTCCGGCAAGAAGGCAGCGAAGAAAAAATAAGTTTCCCGAGCTTGCCGGCTGCCGTTGCCGGTAAATGCCGGTAAAAACGACTTGCCATAAAAAAAGCCAGCCCGCGGGCTGGCTTCTTTTATGGCCGAAAGTTGCTTATTTCTGTGCTGCACCTTCGGCAGGCTTCGTGGCATCAGCGGGTGCGGCAGGAGCATCAGCCGGAGCGGCAGCGGGTGCAGCCGGAGCGTCGGCGGGAGCCGGGGCGGGCGCAGCAACAGGGGCGGGAGCCGGAGCCGGAGGATCTTCTTTTTTGCCACAGCCGGCAAGAACAAGAGCAGTCAGGGTCAATACGAGGAGGGAAACTTTCATGGTGGGGTCCTTTGGATGTGTTGATGTGTTCAAAAAAAAGGCTAAAAACTCGGCTGGCAGTTAGCCAATGCCAAGCATATATTAGTTCAATCTAAATTATCTGGCCAACAAATTAAAAAAACAAATTGCGACGGTTTCTTGTTGCAAAAAATAAACAGGAAGCTGGCTCGCGTCCCTGATTTTGGTCATGGTCGGGATTGCTGTTTCAACCAATCAAATGCCCAGCTTAGCGCGGCTTCCAGGTGTCTAGCCGCTGCGGTGCTCAATCCGGCACCCAGTTCGAAGCTTTCGCCCCGAATCGCGAGCAGATGGCACGGCGGCGGAGCTGCGCCGTGGAGATCGACATATACTTGCATCACTGCTTCAGGGGTGATGGCGTGGGTGCTGAAACTGGCATCATGGGCTGGCGCAAGTCGGCTCGTACTGTAGGGTGCCGTGGCAGAAATACTGGCGTCCACGAAGAGGATGCACTGGCGATCCTGTATGTCGAGCGCGTTTTCCACTTGCAACTGGAAGTCGGTAAGGCATTCGACACCCGGCAAACCGAGCGACTCGATGCGTTCGATGAACAGCGGCCCGAGCGCATCGTCGCCGCGGCTGGGGTTGCCCCAGCCAAAAATCAATATGGGTGCTGACAAGACATATCCGGCTCAGGACGTTGAACAGCTGTCGTTCATGTTGCGTGTCAGGCGATCAATGGCCGTCCCGTCAGCGCCGATTAATTCAACTGCCAGTGGCATCTTGCCTAGCGCGTGAGTTGCGCAGGAGAGGCAGGGATCAAAGCAGCGGATGGCGACTTCAATGTGGTTGAGTAGCCCCTCTGTCAATTCGCGGCCATCCAGATATTGTTTTGCCACGACGCGGATCGCCTCGTTCATTGCCTGATTGTTGTGAGTTGTCGACACGATAAGGTTGGCACGGACGACTTGATCGTTTTCGTCGACGCGGTAATGGTGGATCAGGGTACCGCGTGGGGCTTCAATGACGCCGACCCCGCGCTCCTGACGTTTGCCGCTGGCCATCAATTCCTTGCCGCACACGTCATCGTCATGCAGCAGATCCTTGATCACCTCGGCAGCATGCAGCATCTCGATCATGCGCGCCCAATGGTAGCCCAGCGTCGCGCCGGTTGCCGTGCCATTGGCGAAGCCCATGAATTCGCTGCGCTCCTTGTCGGCCAGGGGGGTCGGAATGAAATCGCATTGCGTGACGCGCGTCAGCGGACCGACGCGGTACCAGCCGGTATCCGACGAGCCCATGGCGTTGAAGAAGGGAAACTTCATGTAGCTCCAGGATTTCACATCCTCGGAAATGACCTCCCAGTAACGGCTGTAATCGAAATGATCAAATAGTGTTGTGCCGTCAGCGCGGCGTGCACGCAAGCCACCATGGTAAAGGTCCATGGCACCATCGGCACGTACCAGGCCCATATTGTGGGCGCTGATGCGGCCGAAGCTGTTGTAGAACTCCAGATGCTGTGCGAACAGTTGCTTGATCAGGTTTACCGCATCGCGACTCCAGGCGATCATCTGGTAGATATCCTTCTGCAGCGTGGCACGTTCCTCGGCGGTAAGTGACTTGTTCACTCCACCGGGAATTGAACCAGTGCCGTGCACCCGCTTGCCGGCTGTCATGCGAATTATTTCCTGGCCGTACTTGCGTAGCAGTATGCCTTTCCTGGCAATTTCCGGATGCGCGGCAATTACACCGACGATATTGCGGCGGGCAGGATCGGAATCGAAACCGAACAACAGGTCAGGCGATGACAGGTGGAAAAAGTGCAGGGCATGCGATTGCAACATCTGGCCGTAATGCATCAAGCGGCGAATCTTTTCGGCGGTCGGCGTAAGCGTTGCCCCGACGATCATGTCCATTGCCTTCGAGGCAGCCAGGTGATGCGACACCGGGCAGATGCCGCAAAGGCGTTGCACCATTACCGGCACTTCCCAGTAGGGACGCCCCTCAATGAATTTCTCGAAGCCGCGAAACTCGGTGATGTGCAGGCGCACTTGCTGAACATGGTTGTCGTCATCGAGCAGGAGGGTGACCTTGCCATGTCCTTCGACGCGCGATACCGGTTCGATGGCGACGCGCTTGAGATTTTCGGGGTGGCTGGCGGTTTCCAGTGCAAAGGGCATTCGGTTTTTCCTCAATCGTAACGAATCAGGCCGTGGCCGAGGCGTGGCGTGTGCCCGGCAAGCAGGTCGGTGAGAAATTTCCAGATAGCATCACCCGAGGGTGGGCAACCCGGCAGGAAGTAATCGATATTGACCACTTCATGGATCGGATGCACATGGTTGAGCGGTAGCGGCAGTTCGAGATCGTTGGGAATCTGCGTGCCTGGCACAAGACCCTCTTCAGTGACGTACACCGCGGCGAGGATGTCACGCAGGTCGAGGTGATTGCGTTGCGCGGGCAGACCGCCATTCACTGCACAGGCACCCAGCGCAATGAGGATCTTGCAGTTGGCGCGAAATTCGCGCAGCACGTGAACGTTTTCGGCATTGCATACGCCGCCTTCGATGATGCCGATGTCGCAGGGGCCGCAATGCTTGATGTCAGTGAGCGGTGAGCGGTCGAATTCAATGAATTCGAGCAGTTCGAGCAGACGTTCGTCGATGTCGAGGAGCGACATGTGGCAACCGAAGCAACCCGCCAGGCTGGTGGTTGCGACCTTGAGTTTGCGCGGGGCGTTCATGATCGCCCTTCCTGACCAGGCATGACCGGCTTGAATTCGTCAACGTGGGCGGAGATCGGTGCGTCGTCGAAGTGACGTTCTCCGTAAGGTACGGCAAACCCCTTGCGCTTTGGCAGGATCACGCCCACGGGACAGACCTGCGCCGCCTTGTCGGCGAGGCTGAAGTTGGTGTCGGCCAGTCTGCCTGATTCGGCATTGACCACCAGGTGTTTTTTTATGCCGCGTCCGGAGAGGGCGAAGACGAATTTGCCATCGACCTCGGTGCTGGCGCGGATGCACAATTCGCAGAGGATGCAGCGGTTGAAGTCGAGCAGCACGTCAGGGTGTGAAGCATCCACTGGCCGGGTGGGATACAGCAGGTTGAAGCGCGGCGTCATCACGCCCAGTTCATAACCCAAGGCCTGTAACTTGCAAAAACCACTTTTTTCGCAGGAAGGACAGAAATGGTTGCCTTCGACCAGCAGCATCTGCACGAGGGTGCGGCGCTTGTCGAGAATTTCCGGGGTATTGCTTTCCACTTCCATGCCGTGGGCGGCGGGAGTGGTGCAGGAGGTAGCCGGGCGCCCGTTGATCTTTACGGTACAGAGCTTGCAACTGCCGTGAGGACGAAACTCGGGGTGGTAACACAGATGCGGAATGAAGACGCCGGCGCTCAGCGCGGCCTGCATCACGCTCTGGCCTGGGGTGAAGGGAATTTCCTGGTCATCGAGGATAAAGGTGTTGGTCTCGCTCATTGGGCGACCTCCGATTGCGGTTCCAGATGCGCGCCGGCGTCGTCGCGACCGGTCATCTGCCGGGCTTGCGACAGGGCGGCATCGAGGTCGAAGGCGGGCACGAATTTGAGCAGTTTGAGGCGACGCTCATAGGCCGGGCGAAACTTCTCCAGCGTGTAGAGCAGCGGATTACACGCCGTGTGGCCCAGGCCGCAATGTGCTGTCGTCTGCAACAGGCGGTTGAGATGGAAAATTTCGTCGATATCGGTACGTGTGCCGTTGCCGTCGGCAATCTTGTCGACCAGGTTCTTCAGCAGCGTGGTGCCGACCCGGCAGGGCGTACAGAAGCCACAGGATTCGTGGGCAAAGAAATGCACGAAGTTGCGTACCACCTCGAAAATGTCGCGCTGTTGCCCGAATATCATGAAGGCACCCGCGGTGGGAACGTCGCCGAAGGCGATACGCCGATCAAATTCGTCCCGGTTGAGACAAATGCCCGAGGGACCCGAAACCTGCACGGCCTGAGTGTCGTGGGCGCCGCATTCCTCCAGTACCTGACGTACCGTGACACCGAATGGATATTCATAGATGCCGGGCCGTTCGCAATCGCCCGAGACGGACAGAATCTTGGTTCCGGTGGATCGCGCACTACCAAAGCTGCGATACCAATCACCGCCCTTTGCCGCAATCAGTGCGGCCGAGGCAAATGTCTCGACGTTATTGACAACGGTCGGTTGATTGAGAAAGCCGTTGGTGACGGGATAGGGCGGGCGGTTGCGCGGCACGCCGCGCTTGCCTTCCAGCGACTCGATCAGCGCCGATTCCTCGCCGCAGACGTAGGCGCCGGCGCCCAGATGGACCTCGATGTCGAAGTTGAAGCCCTCGCGGCCCAGAATGTTCTCGCCGAGCAAACCCAGTTTGCGGCGTTTTGCCAGAACGGCATTGAGCGGTTCCAGCAGATAGCGATATTCGCCGCGCAAATAAACGAAACCCTTGCTGGCGCCGATGATGAAGGCGGCAACGGTCATGCCCTCAAGAACCAGATCGGGCTGGCGTGTCAGGAGCACGCGGTCCTTGAAGGTGCCGGGCTCACCTTCGTCGGCATTACAGACGACATAGCGTGTGCGTCCCGGTGCGTTGTGACAGGCTTCCCATTTCAGGCCGGTGGTAAAACCGGCGCCGCCGCGACCGCGCAGGGCGGACTTCTTGATTTCATCCAGTGTCGCCGAGGCCCCGATGTCGCTGGCCTGCATGGACTCATGCCATGAGCGCTCACTGAAGGAGGTTTCAACTTCCGTCGCGGTGCCTCGCGCAAAGCTGATGCGCAGCGCCTCTCCGGGGGCCATGGTGTTGGTGAGAAGAATATCGGCGCGACGAATGTTGTCCTCGATCTTGAACCATTCAGCCGGCCATTCGGCAAGGGGTGTCTGGACGTGAATCAGTTCCACCATCTGATTGATCCGTTCCATCGTCATATGCGTGATGGCGCGGTAATTTACGAGGATGGCCGGACCCTGATCGCACATGCCGGTGCAGGAAGTCGTGTCTACGCTGACCAGACCATCAGCCGAGACACGGCCGGGTTCGAGCCAGAGTTTCTCGCACATGGCCTGCATCAAGTCCATGTTGCCAAGCATGCGATCGGTGATGTTGTCGCTCCACAGCACGCGGTAGCGACCCAATGGCTCGGTGTGAAAAAAGCTATAGAAACCAGCGGTGCTCTCCACCCTGGAGCGGGGCCAGTTGATGCCTGCCGCGATCACAGTGAGGGTTGCCGGCGCGAGCCAGCCAAGCGCCTCCTGAGTTTCGCGCAAAATCTGCATCAGGCGCGTGCCATCGTTGCCATGACGCTTTAGTACTACGCCGATTGCATCGCTATTTTTCATCGACATCCTCATGTTGCACTGCGACATTGAGCGAGCGCGCATGCTACCTTGCCCGGAATGTGGTTTTGTTGCGCTGGATCAAAAAAGGTTCACCGGATTGGGGCAGATCTTGCAAATGCCGACCCAGGAATGCCATATTTTAAATTGACGGATTGCATCGGCCTGCCTGACCGCCGTCCTGCCTGCCAAGTGTCCAGTCGCCAGCCAGTCCTGTTCTGGCTTGCTCGGTTAGAATTTGTTCCACAGTACTTGAGGATAGATTGTTTTGAAATACGTTGACGAATTCCGCGATGGCCAGTTGGCGCGTGGCTTGGCCACGGCGATTGCAGCGCAGGCCAGGCCCGACCGACGTTACGCCTTCATGGAGTTTTGTGGTGGTCATACGCATGCGATTTCGCGCTATGGCATTAGCGACCTGTTGCCGGCCAATGTGCGCATGGTGCATGGACCGGGCTGCCCCGTTTGCGTGCTGCCGATTGGCCGCATCGATATGGCCATTGCGCTGGCGCTTGAACATGAAGTGACGCTGTGCAATTATGGCGACTGTCTGCGTGTGCCGGCTACTGATGGCGAGTCGCTGCTGAAAGCCAAGTCGCGCGGCGGCGATGTGCGCATGGTGTATTCGGCGGCGGATGCCCTGAAGATTGCCCGCGCGCACCCCACACGACAGGTGGTGTTTTTTGCCATCGGCTTCGAGACCACGACGCCGCCGACGGCAGTGGTGATCAGGCAGGCCGCAGCAGAAGGCCTGAAGAATTTCAGTGTGTTCTGCTGCCACGTGCTGACTCCCGCTGCGATTGTCAGCATCCTCGAATCTTCCGGGCAGGGCAAGGCTGACGCGGTGCTCCTTGATGGGTTTATCGGCCCGGCGCATGTGTCGACGGTGATCGGCAGCCAACCCTATGAGGCGTGCGCAATGAAATATCGGAAGCCAGTGGTTATTGCCGGCTTCGAACCGCTCGATGTGATGCAGGCGGTCCTGATGTTGATCCGGCAGGTGAATGAGGGACGCGCCGAGGTGGAGAACGAATTCACGCGCGCGGTGACGCGCGAGGGAAATCGCAAGGCGCAGGATCTCGTCGCCGATGTGTTTGAATTGCGCGCCAGCTTCGAGTGGCGCGGTCTGGGGAGCATGGCTGATTCGGCGCTGGCGATCAGGCCGTCATATGCCGAGTTTGATGCCGAGCTGCGCTTTGCGCTAAGCTATCGTACCGTAGCCGATCACAAGGCATGCGACTGTGGCGCCATCCTCCGCGGGGTCAAACAACCGCGCGACTGCAGGCTGTTCGGTACTGTGTGCACCCCCGAAAATCCGGTCGGCTCCTGCATGGTTTCATCGGAGGGAGCCTGTGCTGCCCTTTACACTTACGGACGCGCTGCCCAGCAGAATTCTCACTGAGTTGGTGAACGGATAAACGGCGCTGGCATCGAGAGGATGCCAGCGCCGTTCGACAACTGCGCGAACCGCGAAGGGTCGAGGGTTCAGAGACCCTTGATGGCTGCGGAAAGACGGCTCTTGTGACGTGCCGCAGCATTCTTGTGAATGATGCGCTTGTCGGCGATGGAATCGATGATGCACTGCGATTCCTTGAAGACGGCCTGGGCGGCAGGCTTGTCGCCAGCAGCAACGGCTTTGC
Source organism: Rhodocyclaceae bacterium (assembly GCA_030682175.1). Taxonomy (GTDB): domain Bacteria; phylum Pseudomonadota; class Gammaproteobacteria; order Burkholderiales; family Rhodocyclaceae; genus Sulfuricystis. The sequence goes on along the minus strand of JAUXOM010000076.1, from coordinate 12,773 downwards.
GCACTTTCTTGATGGCGGTGCGCTATTCGGAGCGCTGGCTCATGTTCTGGGCGCGGCGCTCGACAGCTTGACGGGCGCGCTTGCGGGCTTGTACGGTATTGGCCATGTGTTATTCCGGCTAAATGATCTTATTGAGTGATCGGTGAAAAGCGCGTGATTATAATGTGGGCTGCACGTGTTTGCAAGGTGCAATTAAGTTCCAGGTCCCGGCCGCTTTTCTGACGCCAGTATATTCGGCATCAGTCTCCTCAACTGAAGTTTGCGTTTTCCATGTTTGGCGCTTTCCTTGTTCCTCGCGCCCGGAGCGTTACCATCGCGTATGAATCTGCTTCGCACCCTCGCCACGGTCAGTAGCCTGACGTTACTGTCGCGCGTTCTCGGATTTGTCCGCGATTTTGTGATTGCCCGCACGTTTGGCGCCGGCATGCTGACCGACGCCTTTTTTGTTGCCTTCCGCTTGCCCAACCTGCTGCGCCGGCTGTTTGCCGAGGGTGCCTTTTCACAGGCCTTTGTGCCACTGCTGGCCGAGTATCGCAATCAGCGCGGTGCCGAAGAAACCCGCCAGCTGGTCGATCGTGTCGCTACCTTGCTGTTCTTCATCGTGCTGCTGGTGGCGGCACTCGGCGTGATCGGCGCGCCGCTGCTGATCTATGCGACAGCGCCCGGATTTGTCCCGGATGCGGATAAATTCGGCTTGACGGTAACGCTAACGCGGATTGCCTTCCCCTACATCCTGTTCATGTCCATGGTCGCCCTCTCGGCCGGGATCCTCAACACCTGGAGCCGCTTCGCCCTGCCGGCGTTTACCCCCGTACTGCTCAACCTCTCCTTCATCGGCATGGCGCTGTTCGCCGCACCTTATTTCGATCCCCCTGTGCTGGTACTGGCCTGGGCGGTGTTTCTTGGTGGCTTGCTGCAAATGGCGATCCAGGTACCGGCCTTGCGGCGCATCGGCATGCTGCCGCGTTTCGACTTCGCGCCAGGTGATCCAGGGGTCAAGCGCATTCTCAAACTGATGGCGCCCGCTGTACTGGGCGTTTCGGTAGCTCAGGTTTCCTTGCTGATCAACACCATTTTCGCTTCTTTTCTTGTCGCCGGTAGCGTGTCATGGCTCTACTATGCCGACCGTCTGATGGAGTTCCCGGCCGGTTTGCTTGGCGCCGCGTTGGGCACGATCCTGTTGCCCAGTCTTGCCAGGGCTCACGCCAGCGAAGACCCCAAGGCTTTTTCCGCCCTGCTCGACTGGGGGTTGCGCCTGACTATTTTGTTGTGCCTGCCAGCCGCAATCAGTCTGGCAGTGCTGGGTGTCCCACTGATCGCCACGTTGTTTCAACATGGCGCCTTCACCGCTGGCGATGTGCTGCAGACCCGCCAGGCACTGGTGGCATACAGCATTGGTCTGACCGGCATGATTCTTGTGAAAGTGCTGGCCCCCGGCTTTTACGCACGCCAGAATATCAAGACCCCGGTAAAAATCGCCTTGCTGACGCTGGTTGCGACCCAGGCCATGAACCTCGCCTTCATCGTGCCTTTCAAGCACGCCGGACTGGCGCTGTCCATCGGGCTGGCATCCTGCCTGAATGCAGGATTGCTTTACTACGGCCTGCGCAAACGCAGGGACTACGTGCCCAGCCCGGGATGGGGCAGCTTTCTGCTCAAAATCATCCTGGCTCTGGCCGTATTATTCGCCACGCTCTGGTTCGGCATGGGCAAGGAAGCTGACTGGCTGGTGGCAAGCGCGCTTGAGCGCGTTGCGTGGCTCTCCGCTTTGGTGGTTGCCGGAAGTGCCGCTTATTTTGCCGTACTCTGGCTGCTGGGCTTTCGTCTCAGCGACTTTCGCCAGCGCGGTTCGTGCTGATCGCCCGATACTATCCTGGCCATTACTGGCGACAATCCGGTTGCGCTGCTCCCACTGCAGGGCACGCCGTCCTGCCAGCGCCGACTTTCAAGGTCTTGAATTCACACGCGAGTATCGTCGAAGATCGGTGCTCAGGCGTTTGCCTTCTTAATCTCTTCATCTATTCTGAACCATCGGGGAAGAAAGCGTCTTGCGAGGAATGTAACCAAAAAAACGGGCAACCCGCAGGTTGCCCGTTTTACTTGCTGCTGTTACTTCAAATCATGCAACCAGCGGGACGATCAGCAGTGCCACAATGTTGATGATCTTGATCAGCGGGTTCACCGCCGGGCCGGCCGTATCCTTGTAGGGATCGCCAACGGTGTCGCCGGTAACGGCCGCCTTGTGCGCGTCCGAACCCTTGCCACCAAAATTGCCTTCTTCGATGTATTTCTTGGCGTTGTCCCAAGCGCCACCGCCGGTGGTCATGGAGATCGCCACGAAGATGCCGGTAACGATGGTACCCATCAGCACGCCGCCGAGAGCACGCACGCCTGCGCCAACGCCGTTCACCTCGGGCATGAGGAAGTTCATGCCGACGGCAACAACGACCGGGACGAGGACGGGCAGCAGCGAGGGGATCATCATTTCCTTGATGGCGGCCTTGGTCAGCATGTCGACACAGGTGCCGTATTCCGGCTTGGCTGTGCCTTCCATGATGCCCTTGATCTCGCGGAACTGGCGACGCACTTCGACGACGATTGCACCAGCGGCGCGACCGACGGCTTCCATGCCCATGGCGGCAAACAGATAAGGCACCATGCCGCCGATGAACAGGCCGATGATGACTGCCGGATCGGACAGGTCGAAGAGGAACTTGACGCCCGGCTTGAAGGCTTCGAGAGCGTGGGTGAAGTCGGCAAACAGTACCAGCGCGGCCAGGCCGGCGGAACCGATTGCGTAACCCTTGGTCACCGCCTTGGTGGTGTTGCCCACGGCGTCGAGCGGGTCGGTCACGTCACGGATTTCCTTCGGCAGATTGGCCATTTCAGCGATGCCGCCAGCGTTGTCGGTGATCGGGCCGTAAGCGTCGAGCGCGACGATGATGCCGGCCATCGACAGCATGGAGGTCGCGGCGATGGCAATGCCGTAGAGACCGCCGAGCAGGTAGGACGCCCAGATGGCCGCACAGACGGACAGCACCGGCAGCGCCGTGGAGCGCATCGAGACACCAATGCCGGCGATGACGTTGGTGCCGTGGCCCGTCGTCGAAGCCTGCGCGATGTGACGTACCGGAGCGTACTCGGTTGCCGTGTAGTACTCGGTGATCACTACCATCAGACCCGTCAGAACCAGACCAATCACTGCCGCACCGTACAGTCGCATATGGGCGCCGCCGTCGATGCCCATGACGGCATCGAGAATGTTGTCGGGGAGGAAGTAGGTGGTGATCGGGTAGAAGGCGATCAGCGCTAGGACGCCAGCGACGATCAGGCCCTTGTACAGCGCGGTCATGATCTTCTGGCCAGGCGTGTATTTGACGAACATCGCACCAATGATCGAGGCGATGATCGCGAAGCCGCCCAGCACCAGCGGATAGATCACGGCCTGCTCTTCGAAGCCCTTGAGAATCAGTGCGCCAATCAGCATGGTGGCGACGATGGTCACGGCGTAGGTCTCGAACAGGTCGGCGGCCATGCCGGCGCAGTCACCGACGTTGTCGCCGACGTTGTCAGCGATCACGGCGGGGTTGCGGGGATCATCCTCGGGAATGCCGGCTTCGACCTTGCCCACCAGGTCAGCGCCGACGTCAGCGCCCTTGGTGAAGATGCCGCCGCCCAGCCGCGCGAAGATCGAGATCAGCGAGGAACCGAAGCCGAGGCCGATCAGCGGATGCAGGAGCGTGGCCATCGGGATGTCGCCTGCAGTGGTTGCCTTGAGGTAGGCATAAAAACCGGCGACGCCGAGGAGGCCGAGGCCGACCACCAGCATGCCGGTGATGGCGCCGCCCCTGAAGGCGACGTTAAGCGCGGCATTGATGCCTTGCTTTGCCGCTTCGGCGGTACGCACGTTGGCGCGCACGGAAACGTTCATGCCGATGAAACCGGCCAGGCCGGAGAGCACCGCGCCAAGGATGAAGCCGATCGCCGTGGTGGCGCCCAGGAACACCCAGATCACCACCGTCAGAACCGCACCCACCATGCTGATGGTGGTGTATTGGCGCTTCAGATAGGCTTGCGCACCTTCTTGCACGGCTGCGGAGATTTCCCGCATCCGGTCGTTACCGGTTGCCAGCCCAAGAATCCACTGGGTAGAAATTAGACCGTAGGCAATAGCGCCAACGGCACAGACCAACGCGAAAATCAGACCTTCTGACATGACATAGACCCCCCTGTTTCCAAAAAAAATTGTGGTGAATTAAAACTGAACCCGGTTAAAGCTTGAACTCCGACAGCTTTTTGGTGACAGCAACGTTCTTCAACGTTACATATTTTGGCAAACCATCGGCGCCGTAAGGCGGATAGTCTTCACCTTTCATCAGTGGCGCAAGGTATTCGCGGCACTTGGCGGTGATGCCGAAGCCGTCCTTGGTGATGAAACTTTTTGGCATCATCTTCTCGACGTTGGCCACCTTGGCCAGCGGCGCCATGCCGATCTTCCATTTGTAAGGCTGGTTCGAAGTTCGCTCGATCGCCGGCATGACCGAATTGTGGCCCTGGAGGGCGAACTCGACGGCTGCCTTGCCTACGGCATAGGCCTGATCGACGTCGGTCTTCGAGGCAATGTGTCGCGCCGCGCGTTGCAGGTAGTCGGCGACGCCCCAGTGGAACTTGTATCCCAGCGCATCCTTGACCATGTTGGCGACGACCGGCGCGGCCCCGCCTAGTTGGGCATGACCGAAGGCGTCACGCGTGCCCTGCTCGGCGAGGAATTTGCCGTCCGGATGGTGGCAACCCTCCGAAACAACGATGGTGCAGTAGCCAAATTTCTTGACCAGAGCGTCGACCTTGGCGAGAAACTTCTTCTGGTCGAAGAGTACCTCGGGGAACAGCACGATGATGGGCAATTCGGTGCCGATCGTCGAGGCCATCGCACCGGCAGCAGCGATCCAGCCGGCGTGACGCCCCATCACTTCGAGGACGAACACCTTGGTCGATGTTTTGGCCATCGAGCGCACGTCGTAGGTCGCCTCAAGCGTCGAGACGGCGATGTACTTGGCAACGGAACCAAAGCCGGGACAGTTATCGGTGATCGGCAGATCGTTGTCGACCGTCTTGGGCACATGAATGGCCTGCAGGGGGTAACCCATGGCCTTACCCAGTTGTGACATCTTCAAACAGGTGTCGGCAGAATCGCCACCACCGTTGTAGAAGAAGTAACCGATGTTGTGTGCCTTGAACACCTCGATCAGGCGATCGTATTCACGTTTGTTGGCTTCCAGGCTCTTCAGTTTGTAACGGCATGAACCAAAGGCACCTGAAGGTGTATGGCGCAAGGCGGCAATCGCGGTAGCCGACTCCTTGCTGGTATCGATCAGGTCCTCGGTCAATGCGCCGATAATGCCGTTCCTGCCGGCGAAGACCTTGCCAATCCGATCCTTGTGCTTGCGCGCGGCTTCGATCACGCCACTGGCCGAGGCGTTGATGACGGCCGTAACGCCGCCTGATTGCGCGTAGAACGCGTTGGTCTTTTTTGCGGCCATGCTACGGCTCACTTCAATGCAGCTAAAGCGCGATCGCGTATGGCATCGACCTTGCCGAGACCGTCAATCTTGCGATACTTGGGTGCGCCGGGGGCACCACTATCGGCCCACTTGCCGTAGTAGCCAACCAGTGCCTTGGTCTGCTGGTGATAAACCTCCAGGCGCTTGAGCACGACTTCCTCGCGGTCATCGTCGCGCTGAATCAGCGCTTCGCCGGTTGCGTCGTCTTTGCCCTCGGTCTTGGGCGGATTGAACTTGACGTGATAAGTGCGGCCCGAGGCCACATGCACGCGGCGACCGCTCATGCGGGCGACAATCTCGCTGTCAGGCACATCGATCTCGAGCACGAAATCGATAGCCACGCCGACTTCCTTCATGGCCTCGGCCTGCGGAATGGTGCGGGGGAAACCGTCGAACATGTAGCCTTTCTGGCAGTCGGCTTCCTTCAGGCGATCCTTGACGAGGCCGATAATGATGTCGTCGCGAACGAGGCCGCCGGCATCCATGATTTTCTTGGCTTCAACGCCCAGCGGGGTGCCAGCCTTGACAGCGGCGCGCAACATGTCGCCGGTGGAAATTTGCGGAATGCCGAACTTTTCCCTGATGAAATTGGCTTGGGTACCTTTGCCGGCACCGGGTGGGCCCAATAGAATCAAACGCATGCGTGTCTCCTCTGTTATCGTCCGTTAGCGATGGTTATCTGCTAAACCGGCGAATTCTCCCACTTCTGACAGGAAAATTCCCTAGAATTTATCTATTACAGGATAGCTGTCCTGATTAGTGCGGTGCAGCAAAGGCGGTCCGCACCCGTGTTAGATCCTCTTGCGTATCGACGCCAGGGGAGGGTGGATGGCTACAGGTGATGACCTGAATGGCGCAGCCGTGCCAGAGTGCGCGTAACTGTTCCAGTGCCTCCCATCCTTCAAGGGGCGCCGGATCAAGGGCGCCATACTGGCGCAGAAAATTTACGCGATAGGCGTACAGGCCGATGTGGCGGTATGCAATGAAGTTCGCCGGAAAACTTTCTTGTTGTGATGCAAAGCCGTCACGGTGCCAGGGAATCGGTGCGCGTGAAAAATACAGGGCGCGACCGCTTGCAGCGATTACTACCTTGACGACGTTGGGATTCATGAACTCGGTCATGTCGGTAATCGCGTGCGCCGCCGTGGCCATGGCGGCTGCACGATCATTTTCCAATGCCTGTGCCACGGCGGTTATCACGGTCGGATCAATCAGTGGTTCGTCGCCCTGCACGTTAACCACGACCGCATCATCTGGCCAGCCAAATTGTTGAGCAACTTCGGCAATCCGGTCGGTTCCGCTCGGGTGATCTGCACGCGTCAGCGTCACGGCGTGACCATGCGCGGCAACAGCGTCCCTTACCCGAACATCATCGGTCGCAACAATGACCTCGCTGGCATCACTGGCAAGTGCGGCTTCCACCACCCGCACGACCATGGGCTTGCCGGCAATGTCGGCCAGGGGTTTACCCGGCAGGCGCGTCGAAGCGTAGCGGGCCGGAATGACGACGCGAAACGGCACGCTCATGCCCTCGCCGGGCCGCCCCAAGAGGGCATGCGCCCCCCTGTCACCGCTTCGGGTGATTCCATGGGGGTCAGCGAACAAATGTGAGCGTGGGGGGCCAGATTTATTCTTCCGTAGGAGCGAGTTGGCGGGCTTCGTCTTCGAGCATCACCGGAATGTCATCCTTGACCGGGTAGGCGAGTCGACAGGGCTTGCAGACCAGTTCGGCCCGGGGCTTGCGGTAATCGAGCGGGCCCTTGCAGAGCGGGCAGACGAGGATTTCAAGCAGACGTGGGTCCATCTATTTTCTCCAGTACAAAGCGGGCGAGGTCGGGTTCGATGCGGGCTTCGACCGGCAACACCCAGATCGGCAGTGTGGTGAGGCCGCCGCATTTTAGCGCGTCCTTTTCCGTCATCAGGATCGCGTCGCCGGCAAAGCATAAATCGCTGCTGGCGTAGCGATGGTGATCGGGAAAAGCGTGGGTTTCACAATCCAGTCCCAGCGCGGACAGGTGGTCGAAGAAGCGTTGTGGCTCACCGATGCCGGCGACCGCATGAAGTTTGCAGCCGGCCAGGTCGTTCGCCGAGCAGGTAATGGTCGGATCTTCGAGACGATGGAAGCGTTCGCCTTCCAACCGCATCCTGAATACAGGCACATTCGCAACCGGGGCAACGGCGTCCCCGTTCAACACAATTGCGTCGACGGACAACAAGCGACTCGCCGGTTCGCGCAACGGGCCCGCCGGAAGCGGCCAGCCATTCATCAGGCCGCGCCGGTCGATCACGACTATTTCAACGGTGCGCGCCAGGCGATAATGCTGCAGGCCGTCGTCGCAAAGTATCAGGTCGCAATCAGGATTTTCCGCCAGCAAGGCTTGTGCCGCCGCCACGCGATCCGCACCGACATAAACCGGGCAGTTGGCGCGCCGCGCCAGCAGCAATGGCTCGTCGCCCACCGCTGACGCCGTAGCGCCAGCGCCGACTTTTCGTGGCGTTGTGCTTTCCCCGCCGTAGCCACGACTGATGATGCCCGGTTTGCGACCGGCTGCGGCCAGTTGTATCGCGAGCCATAGCGTCAGGGGTGTCTTGCCGGCGCCCCCGGCAATGATGTTGCCGACGACGATTATCGGCACCGGTAGTCGAACCGTGGCAAACAGGCCAAGGTGATATGCCGCACGGCGCAGTCGCGCCAGCAGGGCAAATAAAACCCCGCAAGGCCATAACGCAAGCGCAACGATCCCGCGCGTGCGCCAGATGCTGGTCAGGACATCACTGCTGCGTTTGCTGGGTGGCAAAGGAAATATGCGCAAGGCCGGCGTTCCGTGCCGCCTGCATGACGTCGATCACGCTCTGGTGCGTGGCCTTGGCGTCGGCATTGATGATGATGACCGGTTCCCGCGCGCCATCGGCGGCGCGGCGCAGCACGACGCCAATAGCTTCGACACCGCCGGTCACCGGCACCTTGTTTACCAGTACGCTGCCGCTGGCCGTGACGACCACGTCAATGTCGTTGGCCTTGTCTTGTTGCGCCTGGGCGTCAGCAGTCGGCAGGTTGATTTCGAGTCCGGCGAATTTGGAATAGGTCGTGGTCACCATGAGAAAAATCAGGATCACCAGAAACACGTCGATCATCGGGATCAGGTTGATCTCCGGTTCGGCGCGGGGGCGACCACGCTGGAAATTCACTTGCGCTCTCCGTGCAACAACTCAACCAGCTTCAAGGCTTGTAACTCCATTTCAATCACGCAGCTATCGACAAAAGCCCGGAAATGCCGGTAGGCGATCATCGCCGGGATGGCAATGATCAGGCCAAAGCCGGTGTTATAGAGTGCGATGGAAATGCCATGCGCGAGTTGCTGTGGATTGTGACCGACGCCGGTGGCCGCGCCGAAAATCTCGATCATGCCGACGATGGTGCCGAAAAGCCCCATCAGTGGTGCCATTGAGGCGATGGTGCCAAGGCTGGTAAGAAAGCGTTCGAGTTCGTGCGCCACACCGCGCCCGGCTTCCTCGACGGCATCCTTCATTACCTCGCGGGAACTATTGTTATTCTTGAGGCCCGCTGCCAGGATGCGACCCAATGGCGAGTGCGCGTTAAGACGCGCCAAAAAATCTTCCGTGATTCCGTTCCGCTGATATTCGGCAATCGCACTTTGCAGCAGCCCGGGGGGCACAATCTTGCCACGCCGCAGCGCCGTGCTGCGTTCAATGATGAGCGCAACGGCAATGACGGAAGTCACAAGCAGAAACCAGATCGGCCAACCGGCAGCCTGAATGATTGAAAACACGGGCAGTCCTCCCGGACACTACTAGCAGAGCTGGCACTTTACTACGAACCGGGACCGGTCATGTCGCGTCGGCAATGTCGAAAAACAGCGGTTTCCCCCCTGTTGTCCGCGCTTGAAATGAAATTCAGGGCACAGTCTGGCGCATACAATGGCCGGATGGATTCCGCCCCGGATATTGCCACTATCGTTGATGACTGGCTCAGGCAGTTTGCTGCATATCCTGCCGCGCATGCCACGCATGCCGTGCTGCAACTGGTTACAGTCTTTCGTGAAATTGCTGCTCCAGTCGATCGTTCCCTGGTCGTGCCAGCCCTTGCCGCGTTGGCTGCCGAGGCGCTAGCGCGCGAGCGCACGCTCTGGATCGTCACTGCCGACGATACCCTGCTGCCCGATATCTCCAATGCCCTCGACTTGCGCCTGCGGCCGCTTTGTCTGGTCCTGCCGGGTGCCGACTACGCTGGTAGCATCGCCCTGCGTGCCACCCTGTCTCTCCTGAAAAGTCGCCTGACGCGTGCTGCCGAGGATAGCGAAGGTCCGGCCTGGTCCGCCATGCGTAACCGTCTGCGCGTGGATGATGCGCTCTGGCGTGCCTGTCTTGCCTGGAGTGCACGTGGGCTTGACCGCGAGGCGCCGCCAGCGGCAATCGGCAATCTGTTTCCGGTACGCATCGGGCCGTGGGCATTGGCCGGGCGTCTTGCCGCCCCCGCCGATTGGGTGATGCTGATCCAGGCCGGCCAGCTACCGGATGCAGTCCGTACGCCATGGCCAGAGGCTAGATGCACCCTGATGCTCGCCAGCGGTTTGGTCAGTGGTGTAACCAGTCTGGTCGCTGTCGATGAAACTGTCCGTTTGCGCGCCGAAATCGAAGTACTCGGTCAGGAACTGGCCGAAATGGAGCTTGAGTTTGCCACGGCACAAGGCGAATTGGCCGGTTTTACCGAGCGCTACCACGAGTTGATCGCCGGCCGGATGATCGAACTCGATCGCCTTCATGCCGACTTGGCGCTGATCAAAATGCAGCACAACCCCGCTGATCCGGCGCTTGATGTCGCAGCCCGTCAGGCAGCAGCACGCGCCGAGCAAACGCGCCGCGAAAGCTCGGCTTACAGCAAGCATGCCGCGAGTGGCGAACATGCACCGGAGCAAGGCTTCAAGCCCAGCAATGATCTGAAGAAACGCTTCCGCCAGTTGGCGCAAAAGATTCATCCCGATCGTGCCTGTAATGAAGCTGATCGGGCCTGGCGCACCCAGTTGATGAGCGAGGCCAATCGGGCCTACCGCGCTGGAGACACGCGTGGTTTGGATGAAGTGTTTGCCCTCTGGTGTGCAGGTCAGCACGGTAACCAGTCAACGTTGTCGGGCGCCGTACCCGCTGCAGGGCATTTCAGCCCATCAGCGCCGACTTCCGCGGACGTCGATGCGCTGGCTGCCGAGGCGACAAGAATCCGCCAGCGCCTTGTTGCCATCACTACCGAACTCGATCGGCTCTATGGCTCGAAACTCTACGAACTGTTCGCCGCTGCGCGTGTCGCCGCACGACAGGGGCGCGATCTGTTGCAGGAAATGGCCCAGCGGCTGGATGGTCAGATTGCGCAAGCCAATCACGAACTGGAGCGGCTGGAGCCTGTCGCGGGGTAGTTAACTTTCATGATGCGTTGGCTTCGCCCCCGATCATGAAAGTGGCCCGCCCCCTCTCGGGGGGGCGATACAGATCGCTTGCGCTCGAATATCACGGGGCGCTCCGCTCAAATGGGGGTGCGGATTGCGGCTGGCGCCACGTGCCGCGTTTGCTTGGCATGGCCCGGCGCAAACGCTACGATGTTCTTTCACGTTAAAGCAGGATTTCCAGACCCTCGCGCGCCAGCATGACTTCGCAGCCGGGCTCCGGATGGCGACTCATGGCTTCTGCAAAAACTCGCTCCAGCTCATCGTCACTGCGGGTCGGTTCGTGATGGGTACACATCAGGCGTTTGGCACCAATGCGCTGCGCAAAGTTTATGGCATGGTCGAAGGTGCCATGCCCCCAGCCGATCTTCGGCGGATATTCGGCCAGGGTGTAAGCCGCATCACAGATCAGCAGATCCAGTTCCCCGAGGGCGGCATACAGTTCTGTGTAGCGATGGTCGATCATCGCCTGATAATTGGCGTGTTCGGGGTCATCGGGGGGGTAAATATTGGCCCACGGTTCATGGTCACCGGTAAAAAACATCGATCGGCCATTGCAGGCGACGCGGTAGCCCAGGTTGGGGACCGGATGGTTGAGCAGCACGGGTGTCACGGTTGCATCACCGACGGCGACGGGTTCCCCCACGGTGAGCGTTTCATATTCAACACCGGCACGTAGTTCCGCTTCGCGAATCGGGAAGTAGCTGTATTGCATTTGAACATTCATCACCTGCTCGATGCCCTGCATCGAGACAAGATCGTAGGCGCCGTGGATGCGTACCATGTTGCCGGGGATGTAGAGCGGGACAAAGAAGGGTAGGCCCTGAATGTGGTCCCTGTGGGTATGGGTGATGAAGATGCTTGCAGTAATGGGCAAGCGTGTCAGCAGGGTTTGTGCCAGCGGGAAGATGCCGGTGCCGGCATCGAGAATGATGAGGCTGTCATCGTCGCTGCGCACCTCGATGCAGGTGGTGTTGCCACCATAGCGCACGGTGCGTGGTCCCGGGGCCGGGATCGAACCGCGCACCCCCCACATTTTCACTTTCATGACCGCTCCCTTACCTTTCCGTGCCAATCTGCGCGAAAGCCTGGGCGTCGTTGATGATTTTCTCCAAGTCGCCCAGTGCCGTGATTACCGCTTCGATATCGTTGCCAAACCGGAGCGGCAGCGCGGCCAGCTCTTCTTCACGCCAGGGATTGCCCGCATCGCCAAAGGCCAGCTTGCGGCAGATGGCGTCGGCCATGCGCAGGCAATCGAGCATTGCGGAAGGCTCTGCGTCAGGGGCATGATGATCGCGAATGCAGTTGACGAGGGGCTCGGCAAATTTCCATTTCTTTACCAGCAGCGCTCCGACAAAGGCATGGTCGGCACCGATGACCTCTATTTCGGCCTGATAGAGCGGTTTGTTGCTGTCGACGGTAATCGCCAGCGCTTTCATGAATTCGCCAACCATGAACTGGGCAAATACCACCTTGCCGAAATCATGCAGCAGACCGGCAATGTAGCAGTCGCCTGGATCGGCTTCGGCGCGGGCAAATTTCTCGCATAGCAGGCGCGCAATCGAAGCCACGGAGAGTGAATGCAGCAGGTAACGCTGGATGTCGAAGCCGGTCGTGTTGAAGCGGGGCAGGATGCCCACTGCGGCAAACGACAGCGCCAGGTTCTTGATGGTGTTGATGCCCAGATAGACGACCGACTGCCCGACCGAGGTGATCTTGTTGGGCAGGCCGTAGTAGGCCGAGTTGATGACGCGCA
>JAUXOM010000073.1 GCA_030682175.1 Rhodocyclaceae bacterium | reverse complement strand
ACTTGTCGTAGTCGACCAGCACGATGCCGTCTTCGGCCCGTTTGTAGCTCGCGCCGGTGGGGCAGACCGGCACGCAGGGCGGGTCTTCGCAGTGCAGGCACGATTTGGGGAAGTGGACCGTCTGCGTGATGGGAAACTCGCCCACTTCGAAGGTCTGCACCCGGTTGAAGAAGGTGCCGTTGGGGTCTTCGCTGTAGGGGTTGAGGTCCACCAGCGCGCCGGCCGAGCCGGAGGTGTTCCACTGCTTGCAGCTCGTCACGCAGGCGTGGCAGCCCACGCACACGTTGAGGTCGATGACCAGGGCCAGCTGGGTCATTTGCGCCCCCCCTTGCCGGCAAACCAGGCCTGCCAGCGAGCAGGAGCCACCTCGACCCCGGGCGCTCTGGGCACGGCCTTGAACTGCGGCCAGGTCTGCTCGGGCTCGTCGTCCTGCGCCTTGTAGATGCGCACGCGCACGTCGTACCAGGCGGCCTGGCCGGTGATCGGATCGGAGTTGGACAGCCTGCCCGGGCCGGCCTGGTCGACGCTGGCCGGCAGTTCCTCGGAAATCAGGTGGTTGAGCAGGAAGCCGCGTTGCGATTCGTTGGCATCGGGCGTCAGGTTCCAGGCGCCGGCGGACTTGCCGATGGCGTTCCAGGTCCATACCGTGCCCGGCTCGACGGTTTCCGAATGCTTGGCCTGACAGCGCACCTTGCCCCACTGCGATTCGACCCAGATCCAGTCGTCATCAGCGATGCCGGCGAGCCGCGCGGTTTGCGTGTTGACGTAAAGGTAGTTGTGGGCATGAATCTGGCGCAGCCAGGCGTTCTGCGAATCCCACGAGTGGTACATCGCCATCGGCCGCTGCGTCACGGCGCACAGGGGGTATTTGTGCTTGTCCGTGGCTTGCGCTTCCAGGGTCTCGTAGTAGAAGGGCAGCGGGTCGAAATAGGTGGCGATGCGTTTCTTCAGGTGCTCGGGCGGCTTGCGCGTGAGGCCCTTGCCCTGCGCGGCGGTGCGGAATTTCTGCAGCACCTCGGAATAGATGTGGATGAGGATCGGCTCGGCGTAACGCGTGATGCGGTTGCGCTGCGACCATTCCAGATAACCCTTGTTCCAGTTGCGCATGTACTGGTAGCTCTTGGGCAGTTCGTAATGAAAAACGCAGTCGTTCTTGGCGTACATCTCCCACTGGTTGGGATTGGGTTCGCCGCGCATGAACTTTTCGCCGCCCTTTCCGCGCCAGCCGGACAGGAAACCAATGCCGGAGCCCGGCTCGGTTTCGTAATTGACGATGAAGTCAGGGTAGTCGCGGTACTTGCGCGTGCCGTCCTTGTTCACGAACACCGGCAACTTGAGGCGCGTGCCGACTTCGATCAGCACTTCCTGGAACGGCTTGCACTCGCCCATGGGCGGCACCACGGGGATGCGCACGGCATCCATCGGGCCGTCGAATTCCGAAATCGGCCGATCGAGCATCGACATGACGTCGTGTCGTTCGAGATAGGTGGTATCCGGCAGAATCAGGTCGGCGAAGGCCGTCATCTCGGACTGGAACGCATCGCAGACGACGAGGAAGGGAATTTTGTATTCGCCGTCCTCATTCTTGTCGTTGAGCATTTTCCTCACTTCGACGGCATTCATGGTCGAGTTCCATGCCATGTTGGACATGAAGATCAGCAGGGTGTCGATGGTATACGGATCGCCGCGCCAGGCGTTGGTGATGACGTTTTGCATCAGGCCGTGCACCGACAGCGGGTATTCCCAGGAGAAGCCCTTGTCGATGCGCACCGGTTTGCCTTCCTCATCGACGAACAGATCGTCGGGATCGGCGGGCCAGCCCAGCGCGAGGCCATCGAGCGGGTGATTGGGCTTGATGGCCAGCGGCGTGTTCGGCGTGCGGGCGCAGGGCGGAATCGGTCGCGGAAACGGCACCTTGTGGCGGAAGCCGCCCGGACGGTCGATGGTGCCGAGCAGCGACATCAAAATAGCCAGCGCGCGAATCGACTGGAAGCCGTTGGAATGCGCCGCCAGGCCGCGCATGGCATGGAAGGACACGGGATTGCCGGTCACGGTGTCGTGCTCGACGCCCCAGGAATCGGTCCAGTTGATCGGCAACTCGATCTTCTGATCGCGGGCGGTGACGCCCATTTCGCGCGCCAGGCGGCGGATGGTGGCGGCGGGAATGCCGGTCACGCCTTCCGCCCATTCCGGCGTGTATTTCTCGACGCGTTCTTGCAGCAACTGGAACGCCGGTTTGACGGGCGTACCGTCCTTGAGCTTGAATTCGCCGCGCAGAAAGGGGTCGGTGCCCTTGCTGTGCGTGACGACCGGCTTGTTGGTGGCGCGGTCCCACCACAATTTATCCTGCGGGTCGTAACAGGCGTCCTCTTCCGGAACCTCGGTGCGCAGGAACATGCCGAACTCATCGCTGTCAGCGGCGACATTCACCAGCTGGCCGGCGTTGGAGTACCTGACGAGGAACTCGCGGTCATACAGGCCGAGCGCGATGATTTCGTGGATGATCGCCAGCAGCAGCGCGCCGTCGGTGCCGGGACGGATGGGTACCCACTCGTCGGCGATGGCCGAGTAACCCGAGCGCACCGGGTTGATGGAAATGAAGCGGCCACCGTCGCGTTTGAACTTGCTGATGGCTATCTTGAGCGGATTGGAATGATGGTCCTCGGCGGTGCCGATCATCACGAACAGCTTGGAGCGATCCAGGTCGGGCCCGCCGAACTCCCAGAAGGACCCGCCGATGGTGTAGATCATGCCGGCCGCCATATTGACCGAGCACAGCCCGCCATGCGCCGCGTAATTGGGCGTGCCGAACTGGCGGGCGAACAGACCGGTGAGCGCCTGCATCTGGTCGCGACCGGTAAACAACGCGAACTTTTTCGGATCGGTGGCGCGGATCCTGGCCAAGCGCTCGGTCAGGATCGTGAATGTCTCTTCCCAGCTGATCGGCTCGAATTCGCCGGCGCCACGCTCGGAACCGGCCTTGCGTCGCAGCGGTTGCGTCAGGCGTGCCGGCGAATATTGCTTCATGATGCCGGAACTGCCCTTGGCGCAAATCACGCCCTTGTTGAGCGGATGGTTCGGGTTGCCATCGATGTAGCGCACCTGCCCATCGCGCAGATGAACGCGGATGCCGCAACGGCAGGCGCACATGTAGCAGGTGGTGTTCTTGATCTCCGTGACCGGAGCGGGAGCGGGGGAAGCTGGCATGGGTGGCTGACTGACGGCAGGTTGGGAAATGATGATGCTACAGGAACAGGCAATCCGGCGAAGCTTGCGGGAATATCGTTGGCGTTGCTGATGCGCCAGAAACCTATGTCATGGCGGAGTTGAAATAACGCAACCCATCCCCACTATCACATTACTCAATACACTCATAAGAAAGGACGCCCCATGTTTCATCCCGTCAGTATTCCCTTTGGTTGCAAGATGATGTTCAACGAGGTCAAGCTCAAGCCGGGCGTCACGCTCGAAGAGGTCGAGATGGCCTTGGGCGAGATGTGCAACGTCGTCAAGAACACCTACGGCGGCAAAAAAGGCGGCTTCATCGCCGGCCAGGTCTATAAGTTCGCCGGCTTCGTCTCGGAAGAGGGCTCGGTCGGCGCCACCGGCGCTACGGAAGACCATATCGCCATCGTCACCTTCTGGAACTCCTTCGAGGAGCACGAGAAAAGCCATGCCGACACGGCGTTCAACGAGAAATTCTCGGCGCTGGCCAAGATGTGCACCGAATCACGCGAACTCGGCTACGAGATGCTGTGGCAGGGCGACCCCGAGCCCGAGGAAGGCGAAGCCACTGCGTAATCGCTCTTGACGATATGACGCGGTGACGCGGCGCCCGGCTGGCCCGGCGCCGACTTTGTTCGCCCCCCACGCTCGCAAACCCGGCTCGCTGCCCCCCATGAAATCACCCGAAGCGGTGACGGGGGGCGTCGGCTTGAGTCGGCCCGGCGCCGAATATCGTTTCACTCCGCGCGCAGCGCCGCGACCGGGTCGAGCCGCGCAGCACGCCGCGCCGGCAGCACTCCCGCGAGCAGGCCGATGAAGATGGCGATCAACTCGGCGAGGATGACAAAACTCAGTGGTGTCTCGACCGGCAGGGCCGGCACGACCAGATGCAGCAGTTGCGCCAGGCCGATGCCGAGGATCAGGCCAAACACGCCGCCAATGGCCGACAGCGCCACGGCTTCGCCGAGAAAGATGCCGAGGATGGTGCGCTCCTGCGCACCGAGCGCCTTCAGCAGGCCGATTTCGTTGGTGCGCTCGGTGACGGCGATGGTCATGATGGTGACGATGCCAACCCCGCCGACCAGCAGCGAAATACCGCCCAGCGCGCCGACGGCCGCCGTCAGCACGTTGAGGATGTTCGACAGGGTGCGCAGCATGTCTTCCTGCGTGGTGAGGGTGAAATCCTCGCGACCGTGCCGTTCCGCCAGCGCCGACTTTATGGACGCCGCCACGTCGCCGGACTTGAGTCCTGCGCGGTAGGTGAGGTTGATGCGCATCAGGCCATCCCTGTTATAAAGCTCGAGAGCGCGGGCCGTCGGGATGAATACCGTGTCGTCGAGGTCCATGCCCAGGAACTGGCCCTTCGGCGCCATCACGCCGACGATGCGGAACTGCATGCCGCCGATGCGCAGGCGCTGGCCAAGTGCCGGTTCGCTGCCGAACAACTCCTGTTTCAGCTTCGGCCCGAGTACGGCGAGCGGGCGCGCATGCTCGAAGGCCTCGTCCGGCAGGAAGCTGCCGCTCAGCACGGTCATTTTGGTGATCTCGAGCATGGCCGGGCCGGCACCTTGTACGGTGGTGCGCCGCAGGCGACCATTCGCCGCGACCTCCGAATTGCCCCAGACGATCGGTGACACGGCGCGCACGCCGGGCACGCGTTCCAGCGCGCGGGCATCGTCGAGCGTCAGCAGTCGCACGGTGGTATTCAGTCCGCCCGGCCCGCCGCTCGCCTTGGTATTGCCGGGTGCGATCTCGATGACGTTGGTGCCGAACTGGGTGAATTCGGCCAGCACGAAACGATGCACGCCCTCGCCGATGCTGGTGAGCAAAATCACCGCCGCAATGCCGACGGCGATGCCCAGCAATGTCAGAAAACTGCGCAGCCGGTGCGCCGTCAGGGCGCGCGTGGACAGGGTGACGAGATCGCTGATGAGCATCAGCGTTTCGCCAGCGCCTGCACGGGATCGAGCCGCGCCGCCTGGCGCGCGGGCATCACGCCGAACAGCAGGCCGGTAATCAGGGCGGTGGCGAGCGCCGCCGCCACGGCCCAGTCGGGTGGATAGGCCGGCAAGGCGGGGAGCGCCGTACGCAGCGCAAAAGCGCCGGCCTGGCCGAGCGCGTAACCCAGGCACGCGCCGGTGGCGGACAGCAACGCCGCTTCGGCAAGAAAGGCGTTGCGGATGGCGGCGCCCGGCGCGCCGAGCGCCTTGAGCAAGCCGATTTCGCCGGTGCGCTGGGCTACCGCCACCAGCATCACGTTCATGACGAGAATGCCGGCGACGGCGAGGCTGATGGCGGCGATGCCGGCGACGCCATACGTGAGTGTGCCGAGGATGCGGTCGAAGGTGGCGAGCACGGCATCCTGGGTGATGACCGTCACATCCTCTTCGCCGTCGTGACGCGTTTTGAGGATCTCCAGCGTTTGTATACGCGCCGGTTCGATTGCGGCACGGCTCTTCGCTTCGACGAGAATGCGGAACAGGGTATTGGTGTTGAACATCGCCTGCGCGGTGGCTACCGGCAGAATCACTACCTCGTCGGCATTCATGCCCAGTCCCTGGCCGGTCTGGGCGAGCACGCCGATGACGCGAAAGCGCCGGTCGCCGATGCGCATGGTACGGCCGATGGCCGAGTCGACGCCGAACAGTTCGCTCTGAATCTTCGTACCGATAACGGCGACCGCCGTGGTGCTACCGCCTTCCTCGTCGGAAAAAAAGCGTCCTTGCGCCAGTTCCATGTGGCGCAGCTTCAGATAGTCGGCGGTGGCGCCAAGAACGGTGACATCGCGCAGCTTGCCGCCGTAGGTGGCCTCCGATGTGCCGATGGTGATCGGCGCGGTGCGCAACACCGCTGGCGCGCGGGTAATCGCCCGGGCATCCTCGACGGTGAGATCGCGCGGTGTGCCGGTGATGGCGTTAGCCGGATTGAAACCGCCGGTTTCCGAGCGGCCGGGCAGCACGATGACGAGATTGCTGCCGAGCGAGGAGAACTCGCCCACCACATAGCGCCGCGCCCCGTCACCCAGCGCCGTAAGCACCACCACGGCGGCGACGCCGATGCTCATCGCCAGCACCATCAGGAAGGTGCGCAGCGGATAGCCGGTGGCGGCGCGCGTGGCAAAGCGCAGGGTGTCGGTCAGCGTCATGTCTTCGCCGGGCCGTCCCAAGAAGACATGCGCCCCCCGGGGGGCAGCGAGCTGATTTTGCGAGCGTGGGGGGGGATCAATGTCTTCGCCGGGCCGTCCCAAGAAGACATGCGCCCCCCGGTCACCGCTTCGGGTGATTTCATGGAGGGCAGCGAGCTGATGTTGCGAGCGGAAGGGGGCTTCATGTCCGGTCTTGCACCTTGCTGCCGTCTTCCATGCTGATCTGCCGGCGCGCCCGTGCACCGAGTGCGGCATCGTGCGTTACCACCACCAGGGTGACGCCATTGGCATTGAGCACTTCGAGCAGGCGCATGACCTCTTCGCCGGTGGCGCGATCGAGGTTGCCGGTCGGCTCGTCGGCCAGGATCAGCGCTGGCCGCATGATGGTGGCACGCGCGATGGCGACGCGTTGGCGCTGACCGCCGGAGAGCTGGTCGGGGCGGTGTTCGGCCCGATCGGCCAGACCGAAGTCGGCGAGTGCCTGTTTGACCCGCCGCGCCCGCTCGGCGGGCTCGATGCCCGCCAGCATCAGGGGCAGGGTGATGTTTTCGGCGGCAGTCAGGCGCGGCACCAGATGAAAGCTCTGGAAGACGAAGCCGATGCGCTCGCGCCGCACGCGCGCCTGCTCGTCGGCGGAAAGCGTGGTGACATCGCGCCCCTCGAAGCGGTAGGTGCCGGCATTGGGGCGGTCGAGCAGGCCGATCAGGTTGAGCAGCGTCGATTTGCCCGAACCGGACGGCCCCATGATGGCAACGTATTCGCCGGACTCCAGGGTGAGGTCGAGCGCATGCAGGGCATGCACTTCGCTGTCGCCGAGCGTGAATACGCGCTCGATGCCGGTGAGTTCAATCAGGGGCATGGCGCCACGGTGCGAATCCGTAATCCTGAAATTGAAAGTCGGCGCTGGTGGGACGGCGCATCCTCAAGCCGTGGCGAACCCCGGCGTTCATTTCACGCCAGCCGCGACTTCTTCCACCGCGTGGGCACCGGGCTTGACGCCTTCCTTCTCCAGCGAGAGGACAATGCGTTCGCCGGCCGTCAAGCCTTCCAGCACCTCGGTGAATTCCCAGTTGGCGAGCCCCGTCCTGATCTGGCGCGCCTCCAGTTTGCCGGCGGCAAAGACCAGGACGCGACGGCCTTCCTGCAGGGTGGCCGTCGGAATGCGCAGCACGGCGGGGCGTTCTTCCAGCAGGATTTCGACGTCGGCGCTATAGCCCACCAGCAGGCCGGCGCTTTTTTCGGGGGAGACAAAATCGACTTCGACATCCACCGTGCGTGCCTGTTTTTCGACCGCCGTGACAAAGGGCGCGACGCGCCGCACCTTGCCCGCAAAGTCCTGCTGGGGATAGGCATCGAGGCGGATGCGCACGCTCTGGCCGGGATGGATTTTCGGTGCATCCACCTCGTCCATCGGCGCCTTGACATACAGGCAGCTGTCGTCGATCAGGTCGATGGCCGGCGGTGTCGGCACACCGGGCGGCGAAGGCGTCGAATACTCGCCGACTTCGCCGACGATCTTCGCTATCGTGCCGTCAAAGGGGGCGATGAGCGTGATGCGCCGCGGTTCGATGCGCGCGGCGGCAAGGCGCGCCTGCGACTGGAGCACGTCGGCCTTGGCGGTTTCGCAGGCGGCCTGTTTGGCCTGGGCATTGGTGCGAGTCGTGTCTTCCGCCGATTCGGAAATGAAGCCGCGCTTACGCAGGTCGGCGCTACGCTGGGCTTCACGCTGCGCGCTGGCGGCCACGGTGCAGGCTTCGACGACGCGTCGCCTGGAAACTTCGATCTGGCTGGCGGCGAGATCCTGCTGCGCCTGCTGGTCGTCGTTCCATAGTTTGAGCAGCAGCTGGCCCTTCTTGACGCGGTCGCCTTCCTTGACGCCCAGATATTCGATGCGCCCACCCATGATCGTCGACAGTTTGGTGCGCTGGCAGGCTTCGACCGTGCCGGCGCGGGTATTCGCCAGCGTTGCCTCGACGCGGCCCGTGGCGACCTCGTGCAGGCGCACCGGGATGGGCTTGGGACGGGTCAGCCACCAGCCGGCCGCGACCAGCGCGGCGAGGATGACAACAGCAATGATGAGGCGGCGCAATAGAGGTGTCATGACGCAGGTCCGGTGAATGTCGGCATATTGTAGTCTCGCCCCTCCCGGCCTCCCTGCGCGGGAGGTGAGTGCGGCCTATTCTGACACCAGCTTCAGGCCGAGGATGCCGGCGACGATCAGACCGATGCACACCAGTCGCGCCACTTCGCGCGACTCGTTGAACAGCAGCATGCCGAGCAGCGCCGTGCCGACCGCGCCGATGCCGGTCCACACGGCGTAGGCGGTGCCGACCGGCAGGGTTTTCAGCGACCAACCCAGCAACACCACCGAGAGCGCCATCGCCGCCAGCGTCCAGAGGCTGGGGACCAGTCGCGAAAAGCCTTCGGTGTATTTGAGGCCGATGGCCCAGCCGATCTCGCACAGGCCGGCGACGAGCAGGATGCCCCAGGCGGCGGCAGGAGAGAGCGTCAACGCACTTACCCCTGGCGGAAAATCGTGTCGGCCGCGGCCAGCGTCGCCGCGATGTCGGCGTCGGTATGCGCCGCCGAGACGAAGCCGGCTTCGAAGGCCGAGGGCGCGAGATAGACACCGGCTTCGAGCATGGCATGGAAGAAGCGGTTGAAGGCATCCTTGTCGCTGGCCATCACTTCGGCATACGAGGTCGGCGGCGTGGCGGCGAAATAGACGCCGAACATGCCACCGACCGACTGGGCGCTGAATTTGACGCCGCGCGCCTTGGCCGCCGCCGCGAGGCCATTCACCAGTGCACTGGTGCGGGCGGTGAGCGCTTCATAAAAACCCGGTGCGGCGATTTTCTTCAGCGTGGTCAGCCCTGCCGCGACCGACAGCGGGTTGCCGGACAATGTGCCGGCCTGATAGACCGGGCCGAGCGGCGCGATCTTTTCCATGATGTCGCGCCGGCCGCCGAAAGCGCCCAGCGGCATGCCGCCGCCAACCACCTTGCCGAAGGTCGACAGGTCGGGCGTGATGCCATACAAACCCTGGGCGGAGCCGGGCCCGACGCGGAAGCCGGTCATCACCTCGTCGAAGATCAGTACCGCGCCGTATTGCGTGCACAGTTCGCGCATCGCCTTGAGAAATTCCGGTTTTGGCGCGATCAGGTTCATGTTGCCGGCCACCGGTTCGACGATGACGCAGGCGATCTTGTCGCCATGTTTGGCGAAGGCGTCGCGCAATTGCTGTGCGTCGTTGTAGTCGAGCACCAGCGTGTGCTGTGCCAGATCGGCCGGCACGCCTGAGGAAGATGGGTTGCCGAAGGTGAGCATGCCGGAACCGGCCTTGACCAGCAGGCTGTCGGCGTGGCCGTGATAGCAGCCCTCGAACTTGACCAGCATGTCGCGCCCGGTAAAGCCGCGCGCCAGGCGAATCGCGCTCATGGTGGCCTCGGTGCCCGAGGAGACCAGCCGCACCAGCGCCATGCTGGGCACGCGCTCGACCAGCAATTCGGCCAGCTCGATCTCGCCTTCTGTCGGCGCGCCAAACGACAAGCCGTTGGCCGCGGCTGCTTGCACGGCGCGCACCGTGTCGGGATCGGCGTGGCCGAGAATCAGCGGACCCCAGGAACCCACGTAGTCGATATAACGCTTGCCGTCGGCATCCCAGACATGCGCGCCCGCGCCACGGGTGAAGAAGCGCGGCGCGCCGCCCACCGAGCGGAAGGCACGCACGGGCGAATTCACTCCGCCGGGAATGGTTTTCTGGGCGCGGGCAAACAGGTCTTCATTGCGGGTCATAGCTTCTCCTGAAGGGCCGCCCCGAAGGAGACGGCGCCCCCTGTGGGGGCAGCGAATAAAATGAGCGTGGGGGACATCCCGATATCCTTGGAATTTTTCACCGCAGGGAACACGGCGACACGGCGAAAGAGCAGTCAGTGCAGCGCCGTCCTGCCAGCGCCGACTTTCCTGTGCGGTGCCGCCTTGTCGCTGCGCCCACCCTGGCTTATGGTTATTTGAACAATTTACGAAATTTTTCGGCCTGGCTCTTGATGTCCATGGCGTTGAACAGATCGGAGAGCACGGCCACCATGTCGGCGCCGGCGGCCAATACCTGCGGCGCGTTTTTGGCAGTAATGCCGCCGATGGCGACCAACGGCACCTTGAAACGCTGCTTCGCCTCGGCCAGCGTGGCGAGCGAGGCGCGCGTCGCCGCCGGCTTGCTGGCGGAGGCGAACACGCTGCCGACGGCGATGTAGTCGGCCCCTGCGTCTACCGCCACCTCGCCTCGGGCGAGGTCGTCATAGCAGGAAACGCCGAGAATGCGTTTGGCGCCCAGCGCATCGCGCGCCGTGGCCAGCCCGCCACCCGGAATATCGCTCTTGCCAAGATGAGCGCCATCGGCACCGATTTCGACCGCCAGCCAGACATCGTCGTTGATGATCAACTTCGCGCCATGGGCGCGGCAAATCCGCAGCAACTCGATGGCCTGGGTGCGCCGCAAGGCGGCCGTGGCGGTCTTGTTGCGGTACTGCAGCCATTTCACGCCGCCCTGCAGGGCGCTGTCGACCAGCGCAGCGAGGCGCGGCGTCAGATTGTCATCCGGCGTCAGGGCATACAGTCCGTGCAGGGATGGCGCGGGTTCAGGCGACGAGCTCATGGGTTTTCTCCCGCGATGATTCGGTTTGCCTGCTTGACGATCCGGATTGCCACAATCGATTCGGAATGTGTTGTCCCATGCCCGGCCGGAAACCCGCGACCAAGGCGTGCCAGGTGTAATGCTGCGCAGCCTGTACGGCAGCGGGCATGTCCCGCCCGAGGGCCAATTCGGCGGCAATCGCCGCGGCCAGCGTGCAGCCGGATCCGTGATAGCTGCCGGGCAGGCGTGGCCAGCTATCGTCGCGCAGGGGGCCATGCGAGCCATATAGGGTATTGACCACGCCCGCGCCGGGTTCGTGGGTGCCGGTGATCAGCACATGCTCGCAACCGGCACCGATCAGAAGGCGTGCGCATTCGGCGAGGCTGGGCGATTTGCGGGTGGGGGAGACCAGTTCCTGGGCGAGGCGGCGTGCTTCGAGGCTGTTGGGGGTGAGGATGTCGGTGTGCGGCAGCAGCAACTCGATCATGGCGGTGACGATGTCTTCGTCGGCAAAGGCGTCGCCACGTCCCGAGGCGAGCACCGGGTCGAATACCACCGGGGTGTCGGGATAATCGGAAAGCACTTCGGCGATGGCGGCGATGGTTTCGACGCTGCCAAGCATGCCCAGCTTGAAGGCGGCCACCGGCATGTCCTCCAGCAAGGCCCGCGCCTGGTCGGCAACCCAGCCGCCGGATATCGGCAGCACGTCTTCGACCCCTGCGGTGTCCTGAACCGTCAAGGCGGTCACCACGGTCAGGGGATGGCAGCCGAGGGCGGCCAGCGTCAGCAAGTCGGCCTGCAAGCCGGCGCCGCAGGTGGGGTCGGCGGCGGCGAAGCTCAGTACGATAGGCACTGGGGGGGGTGTCAATGATTCCTGGACTGTGGTCGGCATCGGCAGGCGCGCGGCTGGATGGAAGCAAAAGATAGACTGATTCTAGCTTATGCCCTGTGAGGCCGAAACCTGAGCGCGCTGTCCATGAGGCGGCGGCGGGTAAGCGGAACGGTGCGCAGAAACCTTGCCGGAATCCCGGCCGGCAGGAAGTCGTGTCAGCACTCTTTCGGGTTATTGACCGACTTCTTGAGGAATGTATCCTGCGAAAACTATGCTTTCATCAGTGGTTTTAATGATACAAGTTATAATCTGTGTGCATGAAATTCCGGTAGTTACGGCAAGCAATTAAAGTATATTCGTCACGGGTCCGTTACTTGGTGGAGCCGGTTGGGCAGAAAACGCAAAGGGGAAGTGGCCGTTGTCTGTTTTGGGTGAACTCAAGGGTGTCAAGGTAATGGTGATCGACGATTCGAACACCATTCGGAAAAGTGCCGAAATTTTTCTGGTGCAGGCTGGCTGTCAGGTCATTGTGGCCGAGGACGGCTTTGATGCGCTCGCCAAGATTGCCGACCACCACCCCGCCGTGATCTTCTGCGACATCCTGATGCCGCGCCTCGATGGCTATCAGACCTGTGCCCTGATCAAGAAAAACCCCCGTTTCGCCAGTACGCCGGTAATCATGTTGTCGTCCAAGGACGGCCTGTTCGACCGCGCGCGCGGTCGCATGGTCGGTTCCGACGAATACCTGACCAAGCCCTTTACCAAAGAAAGCCTTATCAAGACGGTAGCCGCCCACGCTCTGGGTGCCGCCGTATAACATATGGCACCCCCATTCACTTTTCACGCTGCCCGTGCCGGGTGCGACATTCTCCCGGGAACAACCCGGCGGGAAAAATAATTGTTCAAGGAGATCTCATGCCCATCAAGAAAATTCTCATCGTCGACGACTCGCCAACCGAACGCCATGTCCTGACCGAATTGTTGACCAAAAACGGCTTTCACATCATTACCGCCGAGACCGGCGAGCAAGCCGTTACCGTAGCCAAGGAACAGTTGCCCGACCTCATCCTCATGGACATCGTCATGCCCGGCATGAACGGTTTCCAGGCTACGCGCTCCATCTCGCGCGATCCGGCAACGAAGCACATTCCGGTCATCGTGTGTACCACCAAGGATCAGGAAACCGACAAGATCTGGGGGCTGCGCCAGGGCGCGCATGACTACATGGTCAAGCCGATTGACCAGGCGGCGCTGCTGGACAAGATTGCGGCGTTTGGTTAACCACTAGAGCAGATCCAGCCATCATGGCGAAACGTGTCAGCCTGCGGGAATTCCAGGCCGGTCTGTCAGAGCGCCTCAGCCGTGCCCGGAGTGGCCAGGCGGTTCAGGCATTGCTCGGCATGGTCGCCGGCAAGGATCACTATCTGCTTGAATTGTCGGACTCCGGAGAGGTTGTGCCCTTGCCGCCGCTGACTACCGTGCCGCTGACCAAACCCTGGTTTGCCGGTGTCGCCAATGTGCGGGGGGAGTTGTACAGCGTGGTCGACTTCGCGGCTTTTCGGGGTGGCGAAGCAACTCCACGCAACAGCGCGGCGCGACTGCTGCTGGTCGGCGCCCGCTACGGCATCAACAGTGCCTTGCTGGTCAACCGCACCCTTGGCCTGAAGAGCCTGGCGGGGATGCAGGAAGAGACCGCCGAGGAAAATGCGCCGGCCTGGGTCAGCACCCGCTATGTCGATGGCGGCGGCCAGTCCTGGATCCGGCTGCGCCTCAGACCGCTACTTGAAGATCAGGAATTTCTCGGCGTGGCCAGCTGAGATTGTGCACAAGGCCACTGATGATGCCCAACATGAACCACAGGAAAAATATATGACCTCCACGCTCACTTTGTGCGGCGTAGCCGCATCCTGCTTCGCGGGACCAGCCAACGGCTGTCCTGCTGCCCATCGGGAGACTTGTCATGGATTTTAAGTTGCCAACATTTGGACGCGGCAAAAAGGATGCTGTCACAGGGGCGCGGGCCAAGGATGAGTCGCGCAAGCAAATCAAGCTGCCGTTAATCGGCAGCAAGCCGGCAAACGTGCAGATACAGATACTGGGTGTTCTCTCCTTTGTTTTTCTGGTGTTGATGGTGTTTGTGCTGTGGCAACAAATTCGTACTACTGAACAGCGTGACGCGCACCGGGCCATCGTGGCGGAAATGCGCGTGTTCTCCAATGTGATCGGCAAAGGCGCGGTGCGCGTGTCGACGCAGGCTTCGGCCAACGACTTCATCGAGATCAAGCAAGGCCGTGGACGCTTCGACAAATTGCTCGGCCTGCTGGTCGCCGGCGGCAGCGACATCGGGTTCAATGCGGTCCCCGTCGATGCCGAACTGCGTCCCGCGGTCGATCGAGTCACCGAAATCTGGAAGGGTCTTGACAAGGAACTGAGCACGGTGTTGGCCAAGGAAGAATCCCTGCGGGCGCTCGATGCCAGCGGCAAAAAAGCCGTCGCCGCCGTCGCGGTGATCGTCGCTCTCACCCAGGACAATCCCGCCTTTCAGGAACTCGCCAGGAATGCCGGCGGCGCCTCGCGCCGTACCCGCGCCGTCATGTTTTTGCCGCCGCCACAGCACCTTGAATCTTTCGACGTGATGAGGGGCAACTTGCGGTTCATTGCCGAGCGCGCGGATAACGCCATTCAAGCCGTCGATGAAAAGGATCGCGAGGCGCTGAAGAAGGCGTTTGCCGATCTTGCCGCGGTCGGCGAAGAGTTTGAACTCAACATTCTGGCGATCGACGAAGCCAAGGCCGGCGCCACCAGGCTGCAGCCGCTGGCCGAGCAGCTGGCCGACGAGACCGAGGAGCTGTTCCAGGCCCTTGGCGCACGCGGGGCCGAGGCTGCCGCCACCACCATATTGGTCGTTGCGGCGGGTTCCCTGGCGTTGCTGCTGGCACTGCTGATGCTCAAGATTTATAACGACGACATTCAATCCCGCCGGCTGGAAGCCGAGCGGCAGCGACGCGAGGCCGAAGCGGTCAAGGACGCGAACCAGCAGGCCATTCTGCGGCTGATGAACGAGATGGGTGACCTCGCCGACGGTGACCTCACGGTACGCACCACGGTGACCGAAGACATCACGGGCGCCATCGCCGACTCGGTGAACTACGCCATTGAAGAAATGGCGGTGCTGGTGAAGCAGATTAACGAATCTGCCGACCAGGTAACCGCAGCCTCGGATTCCACGCAGGAAACCTCGAAACAGTTGCTCGCGGCCTCGGAACGCCAGTCACGCGAAATCCAGCAGACCAGTGCGCAAGTGCTGGAAATGGCCGATTCGATGACTGCGGTTTCCGGCAACGCGCTCGAGTCGGCAAAGGTTGCCGGTCAGTCACTCCAGGCCGCCCAGAAGGGCGCCAGCGCGGTGGAAAACTCGATCAAGGGCATGAACGAAATCCGCGGCCAGATTCAGGAAACTTCGAAGCGGATCAAGCGGCTCGGCGAATCCTCACAGGAGATCGGCGAGATCGTGGAGTTGATCTCGGACATTACCGAACAGACCAACGTGCTGGCGCTTAACGCCGCCATTCAGGCGGCCTCGGCCGGCGAGGCGGGGCGCGGCTTCACGGTGGTGGCGGAAGAGGTGCAGCGACTGGCCGAACGTTCCGGCGAGGCGACCAAGCAGATTGCGGCGATCGTCAAGACCATTCAGGCGGATACCCACGATGCCGTTTCGGCCATGGAATATTCGACGCAGGGCGTGGTCGAGGGGGCCAAGCTGTCCGACGCCGCCGGCCAGGCGCTGGGGGAAATCTCCAACGTGTCGCAGACGCTGGCCGAACTGATTGGCAAGATCTCGACGGACACGCAGCATCAGGCCAGCGTGGCTACCGGCGTGGCCTCGGCCATGGAGGACATCCGTCAGATTACCGACCAGACCACGGAAGGTACCAAGCGCACGGCCGTGTCGATTGGCGAATTGGCCAACCTCTCGGCTGAATTCAAGCGTTCGGTGGCGGGCTTCAAGGTCTGATCCCGCGCGGCAATCCTCTGGTCATTAATCCATGAACATGGCGACAGAACTGGATATCGGCCCGCTCACCTGGGTCAAGGGCGAGATTGATCTCGCGTTCGAGCGCGCCAGCGAGGCTCTCGGCCAGTTCGCGGGTAGCCAGGAAGCCAAGCAGATTGCCCTGGCCCGCAATCAACTGCGCCAGGCGCGCGGCGCCCTGACGATCGTCGGCCTGGCGGGCGTCACCCAGTTTGCCGAAGCCATTGAGGCCTTGCTGGCCGGTTTCGAAGACGGTTCGGTCGAGACGTCGCCACAGGCCATTGAAGCCGGGCGCAAGTCTCTCAATGCCATTCGCCACTACCTCGACGATCTGGTTGATGGCTGGCCGGACCAGCCGCTGCGCTTGTTGCCGGTATACCGTGAGCTTGCCCAGGCGCGAGGTCTGCCGGAACCACTGCCCACCGAGCTGTTCTTTCCGGACCTGACGCTGCGCCCGCCGCGGCGAGTGCATGAGCCCGTCCCGCTGGGCGCCGAAACGCTGAAGGCCCGCATCAAGACGGCGTGCGTCGATTTCCAGCGTGGCCTGCTCAAGTTGCTCAAGCACGATCCGCGCGGTCCGGCCAGGATGCGCGATGCAGTGGCGATCGTCGAAATGACCCAGACCCAGGCGGCTCCCCGTGGTTTCTGGTGGGCAAGCATGGCGTTTTTCGATGCGCTCGCCACGGGCGGGATTGTCGCCGACGGCAGCGTCAATAAGTTGTGCGGTCGGATCGAGGGCCAGTTGCGCAAGATGCTCGGCGGGGCAAGCAAGGTGCCCGACCGACTGATGCGCGATGTGCTCTATTACGTGGCGCGCGCTCCGCGCGGCGCGGAGCACCTTGAAGCAGTGCGCGCCGCTTATCAGCTGGGCGGACTCATTCCCGGGGTGGGCGAGACGCAGGACATCACGCCGCTCAAACCCTTGCTGCGTACCAGCCGCGACCTGCTGGCCACCACCAAGGACCACTGGAACCGCTATTGCGCCGGCACGACGGTGGCGCTCGCGCAGTTTCACGACGGCGCGACACAGATTGCCGCGCGCGTCGCCGAGCTCGGCCAGACGGATATTGCCCGACTGGCTGCCGCCCTGCGGGAAACCGCAGAAGCCATCCATGCCGCTCCCGAGCGCCACAATGACGCCTACGCGATCGAGGTGGCCACTGGCCTGTTGCTGCTCGAAGCCGCGCTCGAAAACTTCTCCGAAATTGGTGACGAGTTTACCCACCAGGTCGATACCGTTGCCGGACGACTTTCGGCGCTGTTGCGAGGCGAGGAACTGTCGACGCTGGAGCTGCCGCAACTCGACGAGATGTCACGCAAGGCGCAGGAACGCTTGCTCATGCACCAGGTGGCGAAGGAAATTCTCGTCAGCCTCGCCGTCATCGAACAGACCCTCGATGCCTTCTTCCGCAATCCGGTCCAGCGTGAAGAGCTTGCCCAGCTGACCAAGCCGCTGAATCAGATCACCGGTGCGCTCACGGTGCTGGGTCAGGATCGCGCCGTTGAAGTCCTGCGTGAGTGCGGGACGCGGATTGCCAGCTTCCGTGACGAGATGTACATGCCGGAGCAGACCGACTTCGAGGAAGTCGCCGCGATGCTCTCCGGTCTCGGTTTCTTTGTTGAAAAGCTGCAGTTCGGTGCGGCCGATATCGATGCCATCCTCAACCCCGTCCCGGTTACGGCACCCGCCGATGATGCGGTCGGGTCAAGCCTCGAACAGGAGATCTACAAGGCGCTGACCCAGACCCAGATCCTCGCTACTCAGTTGAAGTCCACGCCGTATGCGGAGCAAGGTGGGCTGCGCAAAGAGCTGAAGCAGAATCTGGAGACCTTGCGCGAGGATGCCCAGCTGATTGCCGACCATGGCCTTGCCGACCAGGCGAGTTTCGCGATCTCCGCGATCGACAACGACCAGACGGCGGTGGCCATCGAGGCCACGCTCGAGATCAAAGGCGAGAAAGTGCTACCCGCACCCGTGGCGCCGTCTGCCGAAACCGTGCGTCTGGCCGCGTCGAGCAATGCCGAGATCGATGCTGAAATACTTTCGATTTTCCTCGAGGAAGGTCATGAGGTGCTGGCGACCATTGCCGCTGCCCTGCCGCAACTGGCCAAGCAGTCGCATGACCGTGAAACCCTGACGACGGTACGCCGCAGTTTCCATACCCTCAAAGGCAGCGGTCGCATGGTTGGCCTGACCGACCTGGGCGAGACCGCCTGGGCCGTCGAGCAGACACTTAACCGATGGCTGCAGGAGGAAAAACCTGCCGCGCCGCCGTTGCTGGCAATGCTTGAAGATGCCCGTGCCCTGTTCCAGGATTGGGTGGCGCAGCTTGAAGCCGATGGCGGAGCCTGGCGTGACGCGACGGCCCTGGTCGCCGAGTGCGAGCGCTTGCGCAGCCTGCTGGAGGCCTTGCCCGAGGCGACAGAGGAGGCCGCTACGGTGCCGGCCGAGCCCGCGGAAGCGACAGACGAATATCCCGCCGCAGACCTCGTGGCGCAAGCAGTTGCGGACGGCATGACCGAGCCGCTTGGCGCGCCCGCCGAAATTTTGGCGCCGGAGCCTGCCGATGAGGTCTTGCCGGATCTGCTTGCCGAGCCGCCTGCTGAACCATTACCCGAGACCGTGATGGTCGGCGATCTGGAAATCTCGCGGACCCTGCATGAACTTTATGTGGCCGAGGCGCAGGGCCACCTTGCCGGATTGCAGGCCGGGCTGGAGAACGCTGGAGAAGTCGACCGCGAACTGCTGCGCCTGGCGCATACGCTCGCTGGAATTTCGGCCACCACCGGTTTGCAGGCCGTTCAAGGCGTGGCCCATGCCCTGGAACTTGCCTTTGGTCGGCTGATATCAGCCGAGGTGGCGCCCGAAGAGGCGCAGCGCATGCTGATGGCGCGCGCGGTCGGCGCGTTGGCGGGCATGATTGGCGCGATCGCCGAATTGCGCCTGCCCGCGCCGGAAGCCGGGCTCGCCGCGGAACTCGACAGCCTGATGCCCCCCGTGGCGGTGCCGACCGAAGCGGCAGAGCCGGCGGCCCCGGAAATTCCCGCCGCCGCGCCCGTTACCGAGGCCGCAAACGCGCCGGCGTTCGCCGCGGTGATGACCGACGCAGAGCCGGATGACGAGCCCATGTCGCTCGACATGACCCACTTGTCTGCCGTTGCGCCGGTGGTCACGGCGCCGGTTGCAGTGACTGTTGCCGCAGTGGAAGAAGCGCCTGAATTACCCGTCGACGAAGACGAGCGCCGCCAGTCGCGCTTGCGCGACGAACTCGATCCGCAACTGTTGCCGTTCTTCCTCGACGAGTCGCATGACCTGATGCGCGAAATTGGCGACGAACTGCGCAACTGGCGTGAGCGGCCCGCCGATACCGGCATTGCCAACCAGTTGCGGCGCCTGCTGCATACGCTGAAAGGCAGCGCGCGCATGGCTGGCGCCATGAGCATCGGCGAAATCGTGCATGGTCTCGAGACCCGCATCGAGGTGTCGTCCGACATCACCCCGGGCTTCCTCGACGAGGTCGAGGCCTCTTACGACCGTAGTGCGATGCTGATCGACAAACTGCGGCGTTTCGGTAATGTCGATGCGGTAGAGCCTTTGGCCGCCACCGAGACGACTGGTGACGGCGTACCCGCTGCGGGGCACTCTGTCGCACCAGCGCCGACTTCTGCCGTCTTGCACCAGCCTGCCGCGGCACCGGCCGAGGAAGCTTTGGCCCGTCCCAGTCTGCGCGTACGCGCAGACCTTGTCGACAAACTGGTCAACGAGGCGGGCGAGATGGCCATTGCCCGCGCCCGCATCGAGGACGAGATGCACACCGTCAAGGCGGCGCTGCTGGAACTGACCGAAAACGTCATCCGCCTGCGCAGCCAATTGCGCGAGATCGAGATCCAGGCCGAATCGCAAATGCAGTCGCAGCTGGCCGAAGTCCAGGTCCGCGAAGGAAATTTTGATCCGCTCGAGTTCGACCGCTTCACCCGCTTCCAGGAACTGACGCGGATGATGGCGGAGAGCGTGAATGACGTCTCGACGGTTCAGCATAACCTGCTGCGCAACCTGGATCACGCCGACGCCGCGCTGGTTGCCCAGTCACGCCTCAACCGCGACTTGTCGCAGGCGCTGATGAGCGTGCGCATGGTGCCGTTCGCCTCGGTCGCCGACCGGCTCTATCGCATCGTGCGGCAGACCGCCAAAGAGCTCGACAAGCGCGTCAACCTCGATATCCGCGGTGGCCAGACCGAACTGGACCGCTCGGTGCTGGAAGCGATGACCGGGCCGGTCGAGCACCTGTTGCGCAATGCCGTGGCCCATGGCCTGGAAGAGCGTGCGACGCGGGAGGCCGCGGCAAAGCCGGAGATTGGCCAGATTCAGCTGACCCTGGCGCAGGCCGGCAACGAAGTGCTGATCGAGATGAGCGACGATGGCGCCGGCCTTGATCTGGAGCGGATTCGCACCCGCGCCATCGAACATGGCCTGCTCGGTGCCGACGAACAGGCTGATGATGCCCGCATCATGGGCATGATCTTCCAGCCTGGCTTCTCGACCGTCACCGAAGTCACCGAGGTCTCTGGTCGCGGCATCGGCATGGACGTCGTCAAGAACGAGACGGCCAACCTGGGTGGCCGCATCGAGGTCGAATCCGAACGCGGTCAGGGCGCGCGCTTCCGCATCTATCTGCCATTGACGCTGGCGGTAGCCCAGGCCGTGCTGATCCGTTCCGGCAATCACGTCTATGCAATTCCCTCGGCGATGGTCGAGCAGGTCAGCGAGTTGAAACCCGAGGTGATTGCAAACATCCGCGCGGCCAACGGCACCGACTGGATGGGCAACCACTACACCTGGCATTACATCGGCCGCCTGCTGGGCGATCCCCACGCCCAGCCGATACCGGCGCGGCGCCACTGGCTGATGCTGATCAAGGGCTTGGGTGCGCATAGTCAGCGCATCGCCCTCGAAGTCGACGCGCTGCGCGGCAACCGCGAAGTCGTGGTCAAGAACATCGGTCCGCAGCTGGCGCGCGTGATTGGCATCGCCGGTGCCACCGTGCTGGGTGAGGGTTCGGTGGCGCTGATCATCAACC
The DNA here is from genome assembly GCA_030682175.1 of Rhodocyclaceae bacterium. Classification (GTDB taxonomy): domain Bacteria; phylum Pseudomonadota; class Gammaproteobacteria; order Burkholderiales; family Rhodocyclaceae; genus Sulfuricystis. The sequence continues at coordinate 17,010 of JAUXOM010000073.1, read as the reverse complement.
CGATCGCCCTGGCCAGCCGCGAGGCTGCACCGCTCGCCCTTTCCCAGACCATGATCCGGCGGATTGGCGATGAGATGGTGGCCGTCCCCACGACGCCGACGGTAATGGTGGTCGACGATTCGCTCACCGTGCGCAAGATTACCGGCCGCCTGCTGGCGCGCGAGGGCTATCAGGTCATCACGGCCAAGGATGGCGTCGACGCCCTCGAACAGCTCACCGATATCGTGCCCGATGTCATGCTGGTCGACATCGAAATGCCGCGCATGGATGGCTTCGACCTGACGCGCAATGTCCGCAACGACAAACGGACGCGCGATGTGCCGATCATCATGATCACCTCGCGCATCGCCGACAAGCACCGCAACTACGCGATGGAGATCGGCGTCAATCACTATCTGGGCAAACCCTACGACGAGGACGAACTGCTGGCGCTGATTGCCAGGGAGATAAACGCCCGCCCCTCCCAGCCTCCCCTCGCGGGGAGGTGACTGTTGCTCGCTGCGCTCGTCTGTTACGGGGCGCCCCCGTTCATGATTGGGCGCGGTTTGCGGCTTTCGCCGCGTGCCGTCTCGCCTTGGGGCGGCCCGGCGGCGAGACTGCTGGGTTGCCTTTCTCCCCTCGCCCCTTGCGGGAGAGGGGCGGGGGAGAGGGGGTACCATCAGAAAGCCTTCACCCGCAAAGCGGGAGAAGGGCGGCCCGGCGGCGAGACTACTGAGGTGAGCGGCTTGATGACGCCGTACCCGCTACGGGGCATTCCATCCCGCCAGCGCCGACTATTGACGTGGCAACATGAGCGATTGCTGTGAGGCATCGAGCCCGTCTCGCAAGCGCGACTGCCCGGTCAGCGGGCAGGCTTGTGTCGAGGTATCGGTCAATACCATCGCGCATCACCTCCGGCAGGCGTGGGGCTGGGAGGGCAAGGATCAGCGCTATTATTTTTGCGACGATCCGGCTTGTGAGGTTGTCTATTTCGGCGCGGATAATTCCGTCATCCTGAAAGCGCGGCTCCGCACCATGGTGGGCGCTAAAGAGCCCATGCCCGATGCATTGCTGTGCTACTGCTTCGGCGTGACTCGCGCCGGGGCACTGAGTGACCCCGCTGCGCGCGAATTCGTGGTGGCGCAAACCCGGCGTGGTTTATGTTCGTGCGAAACCAGCAATCCCTCTGGCCGTTGCTGCCTGAAAGACTTTCCGCCAAACTGAGACGGTATGGCGCGTTTCACGCCGCCGCGGTGGTTTGCTGGCCCGTTGCCACAGAAAGTCGGCGCTGGCGGTACGGCGACGGATTACAATTGAGGGACATTTTGAGCAAGCCTATGTCTATCGAGCCCATCAGCCTCGCCAACCATTTCCTGATCGCCATGCCCGCCATGACCGATCCGAATTTCGCCCGTACGCTGACCTATCTGTGCGAGCACAATGCCGGCGGCGCGCTCGGCATCATCGTCAATCGGCCGCTCGATTTAAGCCTCGGGACACTCTTCGAACGCGTCAATATTCCGCTGACGCCAGGCGTTACCGAGCAAAAGTACCGCGACCTGCCGGTATTCTTTGGCGGTCCGGTGCAGCCTGAACGGGGCTTCGTCCTGCACCGGCCGGCCGGTAACTGGCAATCCACGCTTAACGTCACCAGCGAGATTGGCCTGACCAGTTCGCGTGACATCCTGCAGGCGATGAGCAGCGACGGCGAACCCAGCGAGATCATCATGTCGCTGGGTTATTCGGGCTGGGCGGCCGGCCAGCTCGAATGGGAACTGTCGCAAAATGCCTGGCTCACTGTTCCCGCGGATCCTGCCATCATTTTCAACCTGCCCGCCGAGGAGCGTCTGCCGGCGGCGATGCAACTGCTCGGGATCGATTTCGCCAACCTGTCGGATGTGGCGGGGCATGCCTGAGAGTCCGTGAGATGGCAGCCGAGTCCAAACCAAGGCAAAACCCCGGGCCGCCCGAGGTTTTGCCTGGCCCTCCGGGGGAAGAGCGCAGCGCAGCCGCGGCTACGGGCGGGACCATAATGGCTTTTGATTTTGGTTTGAAGCGAATTGGCGTGGCCATCGGCGAAACATTGCTCGCCAGCGCCCGCCCCCTGACAATCATTGAAGATGAAGTTAACGAGCGCCGCTTTGCCGCCATCGGCAAGCTGATCGCCGAGTGGCAACCGGCCCGGCTGGTCGTTGGCCTGCCGCGCCATGTCGATGGCAGCGCACATGCCTTCGCTGCCCGCTGTGACCGCTTCGCCCGTCAGCTGGCCGGCCGCTTCGGCCTGCCGGTCGAGTTCGCCGACGAACGTTTTTCCTCCTGTGCCGCCGCGTCGCAACTGGGCGCTCAAGGGTACGCGGGACGCAAGACCCGGGTCGACGCCGCCGCCGCCGCCATCATCCTTCAAGACTGGTTTGACCAACATGCTCACCCTGCCCGCAGTCACTGACCTGATCGACCACTTGGCCACGCAAATGCGGCCGCACGTCCAGCCCGACACCGTGCTGGTCGGCATCCACACCGGCGGCGTCTGGGTTGCCGAGCAACTGCAAGCCAAGCTCGGACTGGCCGCGCCGCCCGCCAGCATCGATGTCTCCCTGCATCGCGACGACCACCATCTGGGCAACGGCCTGAAATCCAGCGGGCGCGCTTCGCAATTGCCAGGCAATATCGAGGGCGCGCACCTGATTCTGGTCGATGACGTGCTGTACACCGGCCGCACCATTCGTGCCGCACTGAACGAGATTTTCGACTATGGCCGGCCGGCGCGGGTCGAACTGGCGGTGCTGACCGACCGTGGTGGCCGCGAACTGCCGATTGCTGCCACCTATTGTCCGCATGTGCTGTCGCTGCCCGCGAGCCAGAGCCTGAATCTCACCCGCGCTGGCGACGGCACCCTGAGTTTTCATTTAAGCGAAAAATGAACCTGGAGAACACCTGCCTCCTGGTTCTCCGTCCCCCGTGGTGTGAACCGAGGTTTATAGGATGAATCTGGCAAACCCCCAACTCAACGATCATGGCGAGCTGATCCATCTGCTCTCCCTCGACGGCCTGCCGCGCGAAATTCTCCACGGTATTCTCGATCGCGCCGCGCCATTCACGGCGGTGGCCGAGCGCGAAGTAAAGAAGGTGCCGCTGCTGCGTGGCAAGAGCGTGTTCAACCTGTTCTTCGAAAACTCGACGCGCACCCGCACCACCTTCGAGATTGCCGCCAAGCGGCTTTCGGCGGATGTCATCAATCTCAACATCAACACCTCCAGCGCCGCCAAGGGCGAGTCCTTGCTCGACACCGTCGACAACCTCGCCGCCATGCAGGCCGACATGTTCGTCGTGCGCCATGCATCGAGCGGGGCGCCTTACCTGATCGCCCAACATCTGGCCGCCACCGGGCGCAACCACATTCACGTCGTCAATGCCGGGGATGGCAGCCATTCGCACCCGACGCAAGGCCTGCTGGACATGTACACCATCCGCCACTACAAGCGCGATTTCACCAAACTGACCGTGGCGGTGGTCGGCGACATCCTGCATTCGCGCGTGGCGCGCAGCCAGTTGCATGCGCTGGTAACCCTCGGGGTCCCCGAGATCCGGCTGGTCGGCCCGAAGACGCTGTTGCCCGCCGCTGCCGCGCGCATGATCGAGAAAGGCCCGCTGCGGGTGTGCCACGACATCAACGAGGGTTTGCGCGGCGCCGACGTGGTGATGACCCTGCGGCTGCAAAACGAGCGCATGCAGGGCGCGCTCCTGCCGAGCCCGCAAGAGTATTTCAAATCCTACGGTCTCACTCCGGAAAAGCTCGAGCTCGCCAAGCCCGACGCCATCGTCATGCATCCGGGACCGATGAATCGCGGCATCGAAATCGACTCGGCGGTTGCCGACGGCAAGCAGGCGGTCATCCTGCCGCAGGTGACTTTCGGCATCGCGGTGCGGATGGCCGTGATGAGCATGCTGGCGGGGAGCCAATGACCCCCATTCCCCCCGCCGCCCCTTCCCGGGTCAGGGGGGTGACGGATGCTCGCTGCGCTCGATGCCGTTGGGCGCCGTCGTTAATATACTTGTGCGGTTTGCGCCTCCGGCGTGTGACGTCACGGCTCGGGGCGGCCCTTCACCGGGACTACTTGATAAAGGTTGGGGTATGAGAATCGAAATTCGCAACGGTCGGGTCATCGATCCGGCCAGCGGCCTGGACCGCGCTGCCGACATTTTTGTCGCCAATGGCAAGATAGTCGGCGTTGGCGAGACGGCGCCTGACGGCTTTACTGCCGAAGGCGTGATCGATGCCAGCGGCTGTATCGTCTGTCCTGGCCTGATCGACCTGTCGGCGCGCCTGCGCGAACCCGGCTTCGAATACAAGGCCACGCTCGAGTCCGAGATGGCGGCGGCGGCGGCTGGTGGCGTTACCCGCCTGGTCTGCCCGCCCGACACCGACCCGCCGCTCGACGAACCGGGGCTGGTCGAGATGCTCAAGTATCGCGCGCGCCAGCCGGGTTTTGCCCATGTCCATCCGCTCGGCGCCCTCACCATCGGCCTGGCCGGGCAGCGTCTCACCGAAATGGCGGAACTGGCCGAGGCGGGTTGCATCGCCTTTGGCCAGGCCGATGTCAGCGTGGTGGATACCAAGGTGCTGTTGCGGGCCATGCAGTACGCCGCCACCTTTGGCTTCCCCGTCTGGCTGCAGGCGCAGGACGCGCATCTCGCCAAGGGCGGCGTTGCCCACGATGGGGGAATCGCCGCGCGGCTGGGCCTGGCCGGCATTCCGGTGGTCGCCGAGACCGTGGCGCTGGCCACCTATCTGCAACTGGTGCGCGAAACGGGCGGACGCCTGCACATCCGCCGCCTGTCGTCGGCCGCCGGACTGGAACTGGTCCGGGCCGCGCGTGCCGACGGCCTGCCCGTCACCTGCGACATCACCACCCAGCACCTGCACCTGTGCGACCGCGACATCGGGTTTTTCAATGCCCACGCCCGCCTCAACCCACCGCTGCGCTCGGCCAGGGATCGTGCCGCGTTGGCGCTCGGTCTGGCCGACGGCAGCATCGATGTGCTGTGTTCCGACCATACGCCCGTCGATGATGACGCCAAGCAGTTGCCCTTCGACGAGGCCGAACCCGGCGCCACCGGGCTGGAACTGCTGTTGCCGCTCACCCTGCGCTGGGCCGGCACGGCACAGTTGCCGCTGACCACGGCGCTGGCCCGCATCACCAGTGATCCGGCGCGTATTCTCGGTCTCGATTGCGGTCGCATCGCGGTCGGCGCACCTGCCGACCTGTGCGTTTTCGATCCCGCGACCCGCTTTACCGTCAGTCGCGAACGCCTGAAGAGCCAGGGCAAGAACACGCCCTTCCTCGGCCGGGAACTGGCCGGCGAAGTGCGCTATACGCTGATCGACGGCTATCTTGCCTATGCAGCGGAAAAGCTGCTGTGATCGTTACCTTCAAATCCGCAGCCAGCGCCGATGTCATCTACTTCGGCGACGTCGCCAAACGCATGATGGCATTGATGGGCAAGGATGCCAGCGACCAGGGCATCGTCACCGTCGAACAACTGCCCGCGGCGATCGCCCGACTGAAGGAGGCGATTGCGGAAGACAGGGAGCGCCATCGCCAGCACGTCCTCGACGACGAACCGAAAACGGAGGCTGACGCGGGCGGCGGCCCGTGCGCCACCCGCCCCTTTGTCAGCCTGACCCAGCGCGCCGCGCCGCTGCTGGCGATGCTGGAAGAATCATTGGGCGAAAAGAAGCCGGTGGTCTGGGGGGTCTGAGGTAAGGCCCGCCCCCTCCCAGCCTCCCCCTCGCGGGGGAGGTGACTGTGGCTCGCTGCGCTCGAATATCACGGGGTGCCCCGATTTGATACCGGTGCGGATTGCGGCTGGCGCCGCGTGCCGCGTTTGCTTGGGGCGGCCCGGCGCAAACGCTGCTGAGGGTGTTGATTTAACGCCGTCCTACCAGCGCCGACTTTCAAACCAGCATCCCAACCCAAGCAGTCTCGCCGCCGGGCCGCCCCAAGGCGAGACGGCACGCGGCGCCAGCCGCAATCCGCTCCCCAGCATGAACGGGGGCTCCCCGTAATAGACGAGCGCAGCGAGCAGTTAGGAACCCCCCGAGAGGGGGGCGAAGGGGGGGCGGGCGTTTTAATGCTTGCCCTGGTTCATGCCGATGAGGGAAATGGGGAATACGGCTTCGGGGCCGGCGCCGCGACTTGGCAGGTTCTTGTAATCCGGCATCTGTTCGGCATTGACGCCGGCGGCCTGGACCAGCTTCTGGATCAGCAGCTGGATCTGGTCGGAAAACCAGTCTTCTTCGCAGCTGGTCGGCATGAAGCGCATTTCGCGCACGCTGTCGGGGATTTCGTCGGCCGAGACGGCTTCATTGGCGGCATGGGCTGCTGAAAAGAAGGGGCCGGCGATGAAACGCAGGCGCAGCTCGCCGGCATCATCAAGATCAAGGATGAAGATGCGCGCGCCCTCGGCGGTTTCATCGTCATCGCCAAATACCGGCATGGCCGTAAAGGCCGCCTTCTTTTGCTGCTGGACGTAGCTGACGGCGTCGTTGAAGGACATGCGGTTGTCTGTGGTGTCGGTCATGCGGATTCTCCTGTGTTGGGTTGCTCGGCGGTTCCGGGTTCAGAGCAACGGGGCGAGCCATCTTTCGGCTTCTTGATTTGTGTAACTGGTGCGTCTTGCCCAATCTTCAAGTTGGTCACGACCAATTTTCGAGACGGCAAAGTAACGGGCTGCGGGGTGGGCGAAGTAAAAGCCCGCGACGGCAGCGGCCGGCAGCATGGCGAAATTCTCGGTCAGTTCGATGCCGACCGAACTGGCGCCAAGCATTTCGAGCAAAGCCTTCTTGACCGTATGGTCCGGGCAGGCGGGATAGCCGGGGGCCGGGCGGATGCCCTGATATTTCTCGGCAATCAAGGCTTCAAGATCCAGGCCTTCGTCGCGCGCGTAGCCCCAGTCGTCCACGCGCACGCGCTCGTGCAGCCACTCGGCGGCAGCTTCGGCGAGGCGGTCGGCGAGCGACTTCAGCATGATGGCGTGGTAGTCGTCGTGGGCCGCCGCGAATTCCGCGAGCTTGGCTTCGATGCCGATGCCTGCCGTGACGGCGAAGGCGCCGATGTAGTCGGGAACCGCCGTACCGCCAGTCCCACGGGGATTCCCTTCGGTCACGCTGACTTTGGGTGCGATGAAATCGGCGAGGCACTGGTTGGGCTGGCCGCCGGGCCGCTCGTGCTGCTGCCTGAGACCATGCCAGGTCATCAGCACTTTTGTGCGCGACTCATCGGCGTAGATCTCGATGTCGTCGCCATTGGCGGCGCGGTTGGCGGGGAACAGGCCGAACACCGCATTGGCGACCAGCCATTTTTCGTCGACGAGCTTTTTCAACATGGCTTGCGCGTCAGCAAACACCGACCGCGCCTGCTCGCCGACGCGGGCATCGTCGAGCAGCTGCGGATAGCGGCCGGGCAGATCCCAGGTCTGGAAAAATGGGCCCCAGTCGATGTAGCGCGCCAGCGTGGCCAGGTCGATCTGGCAGAGCTGGCGCAGGCCGGGGCGGCGGGGCTGGAATGGCGAATAGTTGGAATGCGCATGTGGCGCATAGTCCAGCTTGGCGTGGTTGGCGCGCGCGGCGGCGAGGGGCAGCAGTTTCACGCCCTGCTTCGCCGCATGCTGCTCGCGTACTTTCGCATAGTCGGCGGCGATCTCGTCCTTGAAGCCCGCCGCATGGTCGATCGACAACAGCTTGGTGACGACGCCGACGGCACGCGAGGCATCCGGCACATAAACCACCGGACCCTGGTAGTGGGGCGCGATCTTGATGGCGGTATGGGCGCGGCTCGTCGTCGCCCCGCCGATCAGCAGTGGCACGCTAAAGCCCTGCCGCTGCATTTCGCTGGCGACATGGCTCATTTCCTCCAGCGAGGGCGTAATCAGGCCGGACAGGCCCACCGCATCGGCGTTATGTTCTTTTGCGGCATGGAGGATCTTGTCGGCGGCGACCATCACGCCGAGGTCGACAATCTCGTAGCCATTGCAGGCCAGCACCACGCCGACGATGTTCTTGCCGATGTCATGAACGTCGCCTTTCACGGTGGCGATGACGATCTTGCCTTTCGCGGCAGCGCCGGTGCGCAGCTTTTCGGCCTCGATGTACGGTAGCAGATGGGCAACCGCCTGCTTCATGACGCGTGCCGATTTCACCACCTGCGGCAGGAACATCTTGCCGGCGCCGAACAGGTCGCCGACGACGTTCATGCCGGCCATCAGCGGGCCTTCGATCACCGCCAGCGGCGGGCGGCCCAGGGCCGTGAGCGCGGCGCGGCATTCTTCCGTGTCGGCGACGACGAATTCGGTGATGCCGCGCACCATCGCGTGTTCGAGCCGCTTGTCCACCGGCCATTCGCGCCAGCTCAGGTCCTGCACCCGCTCGCGTGCGCCACCCTTGACCGAAGTGGCGAACTCGACCAGCGCATCGCCGGCGCTGGGTTTGCGGTTGAGCACCACGTCCTCAACCTTCTCGCGCAGCACCGGATCGATCTGGTCATATACGCCCAACTGGCCGGCATTGACGATGCCCATGGTGAGCCCGGCGCGGATCGCGTGGTAGAGGAACACGGTGTGGATGGCTTCGCGCACCGGCTCATTGCCGCGGAAGCTGAAGCTGACATTCGAGATGCCGCCCGAGACGCCGGCGTGCGGCAGGTTCTGCCTGATCCAGCGCGTCGCCTCGATGAAATCGACGGCATAGTTGTCGTGCTCGGCGATGCCGGTGGCGATGGCGAACACATTCGGGTCGAAGATGATGTCCGTGGCGGGGAACCCGTCGGCGACCAGCAGTTCATAGGCGCGCTGGCAGATGCCGATCTTGCGCTGGTAGGTGTCGGCCTGACCGGCCGTGTCGAAGGCCATGACGATCACGGCTGCGCCGAGGCGCCGCGCCGCGCGGGCCTGCGCGAGGAACTTTTCCTCGCCTTCCTTCATCGAAATCGAATTGACGATACCCTTGCCCTGCACGCATTTCAGGCCGGCCTCGATCACTTCCCACTTCGACGAGTCGAGCATGATCGGCACTTTCGAAATGTCCGGTTCGCTGGCGATCAGGTTGCAGAAGCGCACCATCGCCGCCTGCGAATCGAGCATCGCCTCGTCCATGTTGATGTCGATGATCTGTGCGCCGTTTTCCACCTGCTGGCGCGCGACGACGAGCGCGTCGTCATAACGGCCTTCGAGAACCATCCTGGCGAAGACGCGCGAGCCGGTGACATTGGTGCGTTCGCCGACGTTGACGAAGAGCGAGTCGGCGCCGATGTTGCAGGGCTCCAGGCCGGCGAGCCGCAGTGAAAAGTCGGCGCTGGCGGGACGGCGCGGCGTTACGCCTGCCAATGCATTGGCGATGGCACGAATGTGCTCGGGCGTGGTGCCGCAGCAGCCGCCGGCGATGTTGAGCAGGCCGTCCTGCGCCCACTGGACGAGTTCGTCGGCGAGCATTGCGGGCGTTTCGTCGTAACCGCCGAAGGCATTCGGCAGCCCGGCATTCGGGTGCGCCGAGACGAAGCAGTCGGCGACGCGGCCGATTTCCTCGACGTATTGCCGCAACTCTTTCGCGCCGAGCGCACAGTTCAGGCCGAACGACAGCGGCTGGGCGTGGCGCAGCGAATTCCAGAACGCCTCGGCCGTCTGGCCCGAGAGCGTGCGGCCCGAAGCGTCGGTGATGGTGCCGGAGATCATGATCGGCCAGCGTCGTCCAGCCTGATCGAAGAAGCTTTCGATGGCGAACAGCGCCGCCTTGGCGTTCAGCGTGTCGAAAATGGTTTCGATCAGCAGGATGTCGGCACCGCCTTCGACGAGGCCGCGCACCGCCTCGCTGTAGTCGGCGACCAGCGCATCGAAACTGGTGTTGCGGAAGCCCGGATCGTTGACGTCGGGTGACAGTGAGCAGGTCCGCGAGGTGGGGCCCAACACGCCAGCGACAAAGCGCGGCTGGTCAGGCGTCGAGTATGCGTCGGCCGCCGCGCGCGCCAGTCGCGCGCCAGTCACATTGAGCTCGTAGGCTAGGGCTTCCAGCCCGTACTCGGCCTGCGAGACGCGCGTGGCGTTGAAGGTGTTGGTTTCGAGGATGTCGGCGCCGGCGGCGAGATAAGCGGCGTGAATGCCGCTGATGACATCCGGCCGCGTCAGGCTGAGCAGGTCGTTGTTGCCCTTGAGGTCTTTCGCGTGCTCGGCAAAGCGGCCACCCCGATAGTCGGCCTCGACCAGGCCATGCCTTTGCACCATGGTGCCCATGGCGCCGTCGAGAATGAGGATGCGCCGTGCGAGCAGGTCGCGCAGCTCGCTGGAGCGGTCGGGTGACATAGGCGGAAGGGTGCGGAAATGGTTGAAATCAATGAAGATTCTAGCATGTAGCGAATATTTGCTTGCTTAATGACAGCATTAATAATATTGTTTTGCCTCAAGCCCTAAGGAGAAATGTCTGATGGAACACCTGACCCCGAAAGAGACCGAGAAATTTCTGCACGAAAATCCCAAGGCGCTGTTCGTCGATTGCCGCAGCGAAATGGAATTCCTCTTCGTCGGTCATCCGGCCGGGGCGCTGCACGTCGCCTGGAACGATGGCCCGGACTGGGAAATCAATCCCCACTTCACCGGTGAAGTGAAAAAATTCGCCGGCCACGCCACCGACCGCCCGGTGGTGCTGATCTGCCGTTCCGGCTATCGTTCGGTCGATGCCGGCAATGCGCTCGAAGCAGCCGGATTTACGCGTGTTTATAACGTGCTGCACGGTTTCGAGGGCGACCTCAACGACCACCATCACCGCGGCACCGAGAACGGCTGGCGCTTCGAAGGTCTGCCCTGGGAACAGTGCTGACGCTGCCGACGTTTAACGTGAAAACGCAATTTGACGCCGCGTTCATGGACGAGCGCAGCGAGCAAACTTTGACCCCCGCCCTGGGGCGGGGGCTGGGGGTGGGGGGCATGGAAAGGGGCTAACTTTCATGATGCGGGGTGATGTTTCACGCATCATGAAAGTTAGCCCGTTGCGTTGTTGTGTCGTGGCCGCGGCCGGATCAGCGGCGGCGCGTGCCCGACATGAGTAACGCCCGCAGCGCCAGCAGCGTCATCGCGCTGAAGAACAGCAGCGACCATTCGGCAATCGACAGGCCGAGGAACACCCAGCCGGCTTCCGAACACAGACCGCTGGCCTCGAACAGCAACGGCACCTGCTTGCCGGCCCAGTCAACGAATTGCTCCCACCAGGCTTGTCCGCCGCCACAGCTGATGCCCTGGGCAAAGCGCTGCAGCCAGGTCTGGTAGCCGGCGATGCCGGCGCCCGTGCCTGCCGTCACGGCCATCAGCAGGGCGATCAGCCGGTGGCGGTGGGTGAGCAGGAGGAACAATGCCTCGATACCGAGCAACAGATACAGCATGCGTTGCAGGATGCATAACGGGCAGGCCGCCAGATTCAAGGTGGTGGCCAGCACCACGCCGCAGACGACCAGTGCGCAGCCAACCATGCCGATGCCGGCAAGCTGCCAGCGCGGTTTATGCCAGAAATTATTCAGGAGTGAAGGCATGGTGGTTCTGCTTGAAAGGGAGCACGATAATAACAGGACCTGGAAAAGCCCCAAAAGTCGGCGCTGGCGGGACGGCGTTTATAATCCTAGCCGAAGCAGTTCACCACGGAGGACACGGTGATCACGGAGAAAAAAACAGGGCGTTACGAAATATGAGCCTGTCGCCCGTTGGGTGCGCCTGGATTTTGTGTTCTTGCGCCATTACTCCGTGTCCTCTGTGCTCTCTGTGGTGTGAACCGAGGTTTCTAGGATAATGTTTTGCCATGTCTGATTCTCGCCTGACCGCCATCCGCGCCGCCCTGCGCGATCCCAAACGCTGGAAGCGCTGGGCTGTGGAAGCGCTTGTCCTGCTCGGCATCATTGTTGCCATTACGCTCTGGCAGAACCGCGGCCTGCCCGAGGGCGCGGCGCCGCCTCTGGAAGGTATCGACAGTGATGGCATTGCGGTCAGCCTCGCTGAAATGCGGAAGGACAACGCGCGGGAAGGCCAGAGGCGCCCGACGCTGGTGGTGTTCTGGGCGACCTGGTGCCCGGTGTGCCGGGCCGAGGAAGACAACATCGAGGCCGTCGCCTGGGACTGGCCGGTGCTGTCGGTGGCGATGCAGTCGGGCGACGCCGAGGATGTCGACGACCACCTCGTGGCACGGCGGCTCACCGTGCCCGCCGTGATCGACGACGATGCCGATATTGCGGAACTCTGGAAGGTGCGCGGCGTACCTACCCACTTCATTGTCGATGCCGCCGGCAACATCCGTTTCCGCATGGTCGGCTATACCTCGGAACTCGGCCTGCGGGCGCGGCTGTGGTGGGTGGAACGGTTTCCGGAATGACCGTTCCCGCAATGGGCTCCCCCCTCCCGCCACCCCTGCGGCTGGCCTGGACGATCTGGGGGCTGGGCGCCCTGTTCTACCTGTTTGCATTTTATCAACGCGTCGCCCCTGCCGTGATGACCGACGCCTTGATGGCCGACTTCGCCATCGGCGGTGCGGCGCTCGGCAATTTGTCGGCGTTCTATTTTTATTCCTATGTGGTGATGCAAATCCCGACCGGGGTGATGGCTGATCGTTGGGGGCCGCGCCGCGTGCTGGCCGGCGGCGCCGGTATCGCCGCGCTGGGCAGTCTGCTGTTCGCCTTCGCGCCGGATCTGGGCTGGGCCGGCTTCGGCAGAATGCTGGTGGGTGCGTCGGTGGCAGTGGCCTTTGTTTCCACCCTGAAGCTCGCCAGTCACTGGTTTCCGCCGCAGAAATATGCGCTGGCCTCCGGCATGGCGCTGTTCATGGGCGTGGTCGGCGGGGTGATGGCGGGAGTGCCGCTCTCCATGCTGGTCGAATCTTTTGGCTGGCGCATGGTGATGGGCAGCGCCGGCGTTTTCGCCACAGTGCTGTGTGTCGCCATCTGGCTGTTCGTGCGTGACGATCCAGTCGAGCGCGGCTATCAAAGCTATCATCAGGGCGATGCCAGCCACCCGCGGGATGGCGGTCAACCGCGCCGTCACCTGCCGATTCTCGCCGGCATCTTTCAGGTGCTGTCCTACCGCAACATCTGGCTGCTGATGTCGATGCAGATTGGTTTTTGCGGGGCGATACTCGCCTTTGGTGGCCTGTGGGGCGTGCCGTGGCTGCGGCAAGTGCACGGGCTTGACCCGAAGGCGGCGGCGGCGGTGACGTCGACACTGCTGGTCGCCTGGGCCCTCGGCGGCCCCTTGCTGGGCAGCTGGTCGCAGCGCCTCGGCCGGCGCAAGCCGCTCTATCTCATTGCCGGCGCCGTGGCGGCAGCCGGCTGGCTGGCCGTGATATTTCTTGCGCCGCCCTTGTGGCTGATGGTCATACTGCTGGCCATCACCGGCTTTGCTTCAGGCAACATCATCATCGGCTTCGCCTGGGCGAAGGAATCATTGCCGATGCGCCTGATGGGTACGGCATCCGGCGTGGTCAATATGGGGCCGCTGATGGGCGGCATGCTGCTGCAGCCCGCAGTGGGCTGGCTGCTCGACCGCGGCTGGGGCGGCGAACTGGCCGCCGGCGTGCGCATCTACGCTGCGGCGACCTGGCAGGCCAGCTTCGCCCTGCTGTTCGTTGCCGTCGTCATCGCGCTGGCCATGGTGCCGTTCGTGCGCGAATCGCACTGCCAGCAGGCGAGCTGATCTTCAGCGCCTGGCGGCTTGCCGCCAGGGTGCATGCCCGAATTCCTCGATCAGGAAATCCACCATCGCCCGTACCTTGGGCGCGACATGGCGACCGCCGGAGTAGAGGGCATACAGCGGAATGGGTTCGACATGCTGGCAAGCGGCGAGAACGGGGACCAGTTGACCGCTGCGCAGTGCCTCGCCCACCGTGACATCGGTCAGCCGGGTGATGCCGACGCCGGCCAGCGCCAGCTGCAGTACCGTGCCGGCGTTGTTGGCAGCGACGTTGCCATTCACATTGATGGTGCGAATGCCGTCGCGCGTGGTGAACGGCCAGCGGCGCAGGGCGGGCAGCCGGGTAATCCACAGGCAGTTGTGTGCCAGCAGCTCATCGGGCGTGCGCGGGATGCCATGCTTTTCCAGATAGGCCGGCGCGGCACAAATCACCCGCTCGACGTCGCAGATGCGCCGCGCGATCAAGGATGAATCCTCGAGCTGGCCCTTGCGGATCACCACATCGAAATTCTCGCCGAGTGTGAGTGTTTCGGGTGGCTGATCGCTGATCGACAGCTCAAGATTGACGTCCGGGTAGCGCTCGAGAAAGCGCGGCAAAGCCGGCGCCAACTGGTGCGAGCCAAACGACGAGCCGCAGTACAGGCGCAACAGGCCGCTCGGGCTGGCATTGGCCTCGGTGACCTCGGCCTCGGCCTCATCCAGGGCGGCCAGTATCGATTTGGCACGCAGGTAGAAGGTTTCCCCTTCGGCCGTCATTTGCAGGCGTCGGGTGGTCCGGCTGAGCAGGCGCACGCCCAGCCGGTCTTCCAGTCGGCTGACCAGCTTGGACAGGGCCGAGGGCGTCAGTTCGAGTTCCCGTGCAGCAGCAGAGAACCCGCCGCAATCCACGGCACGCACGAATGCCAGCATCTCCGCAGTTCGGTCCATAGGGCTTTATGGAAAATAATTCATCAAAGTTATTACGGAAATACGGCTTGCTCTCATAAATAAAAATAATTAGAGTTGGGTCATGTCGCACTGCAACAGAGAAAAAGGCCATGGACCCATTTCATAAATAATCCCAATCAGCGGGTATGTGAATCAAATGCCGGAAGAGCCTTATAACACCAATCAAAATCAATGTGTTGAGAGCCAGATAGTAACTTGAATTTGGAAATCATGCTGCTTTTCCCGCAGCGGGTTGTTCTCACTAATTGACTAGTGGCGCATTTACGAATCATGAACATGGAGTAATCGAAATGCAAGATCTTACTCAATACAACATAAAACAAACTTATCGTCGCTACAAAGAAGGTGATCAAAAATTCGAGCGCTGGCAGGACAAGATATTCCATGGCGACTGGAGCTACAAGTGCCCGACTTATGTCCTTTCCTCGCCACCCTGCCAGGGGTCTTGCCCGGCCGGCGAAGATATTCGCGGCTATATGAACATTGTCCGTGGCATCGAAAAGCCGCCCATCGGCGCTGACGGCAAGCCGAGCATGCCCATGGAAGAATACGCCTGGCGGCGGATTACTGATGCAAATCCCTTCCCGGCCATCATGGGCCGGGTTTGCCCCGCTCCTTGCCAGGGCAGTTGCAACCGCAGCAAGGTCGATGACTTCATCGGCATCAACTCGGTCGAACATTACATTGGCGACTGGGCCATTGAAAAGGGCCTGAGTTTTGCCCCCCCCGCGCAGCAAACCGGCAAACGCATCGCCATCATCGGCGGCGGCGTCGCTGGCCTGTCCTGTGCCTATCAGTTGCGCCGCAAGGGGCACGCCTGCACCATCTTCGAATCCAGCCACAAGCTGGGGGGCATGATCATCTTTGGCCTGCCGGGGTATCGCGCTTCGCGCGATGTCGTCAATGCCGAAGTGCAGCGCATTCTCGACATGGGCGTCGAGGTGCGTCTCAACACCCGCGTCGGTCGTGATGTCAGTTTGCCGGACCTGAATCGCAATTTCGACGCCGTGTTCATCGGCATCGGTGCCAGTCAGGGCAACCGCCTCGACATTCCCGGTGGCGATGCGCCGAACTGCATCGATGGCCTGAGCTTCCTGCGCGAGTTCAATGACGGGCGGCTGGTCTATGCCGGCAAGCGCATCGTCGTGATCGGTGGCGGCAACACGGCGATGGATTGCGCATCCGTCGCGATGCGCCTGGGGTCCTGCAGCGTGGATGCCGAAGCGTCTGCCGGTCCCCAGGTCATCGTCGCCACGTCTGAATGCGCGGGCAATTTCGGACAGAACCACAGGGCGTGGCATTGGCGCAAGAGTTCCGCGGTGGTGATTGCTTACCGGCGCCAGGTCAGGGAAATGCCGGCGTCCATGCACGAAATCGATGCCGTGCTGGAGGAAGGCGCCGACATTCAGTCCTGCGTGTTGCCGTTGGAGGTGGTCAAGGACGAGTTCGGCATGGCCAAAGCCCTGCGCGTCATCCGGGTCGAATGGATCGACCGGAAAATGGTGCCGCAACCGGGCACCGAGTACGACATCGACTGCGACCTGATCGTAGCGGCGGTGGGTCAGTCGGTGAATTGGTCGGGCATGGACAAGTTCAGGAATGAGCGCGGGCTCGCCAAGGTCGACAAGAATCTGATGGCCGACACCGGCGTCTTTGTCGGCGGCGACGCCATCAAGCCGTTCCTGCTGACCACGGCCATCGGTCATGGCCGCATCGCCGCCGAGGGAATCGACCGTTATCTGTCCGGCATTGAAATCAACGGACGTCCGCAGGTTGATGTCAAGCACTTCAGCGTGACCGGCAAGATGATCGAATTTGGAGCCCGCTTCGAGCACGTCACCGAACCTATTCTGGGTACGGATACACATCCGGGGAGCGTGCATAACTTCGAGGATCGTTCACCCCGCCATGTCATCCCGGCCGAAGCGCTCTTTCTGGGCCACTTCGCATGGACACCGCGCAACGAACGGACGCAGCGTGAAATCAACGAAAACAACGTGCTGGGCAGCCTTGAGGAGCGCCTGATGGGCCTCGACGCAAAACAGGTGCAGGCCGAAGCGAAGCGTTGCATGAGCTGTGGCCTGTGCATGGAGTGCGACAACTGCATGCTGTATTGCCCGCAAGGTGCCGTCACCCGCGTTCCGAAGCAGGAGGCCACCACGGGTCGCTATGTCGTGACCGATTACAGCCGCTGTGTCGGTTGCCATATCTGCGCCGACGTTTGCCCGACGGGCTACATCCAGATGGGCATGGGGGACTGTTAAGGCCCGCCCTTGTATGTTCTGCTTTTAAGGAATATAAAAAATGATGTTGAGGCTGTGGAGTTTGTGGGCAAAGGGGTGCGCGGTGGATAAGTCGCGGCTTTTTGCGACT
>JAUXOM010000013.1 GCA_030682175.1 Rhodocyclaceae bacterium | reverse complement strand
TGCAGTTCGAGGTCATCGACGAAGCCGAGCACGGCGCTGCGGCACTCCGCGTGCAGGTAGTCCTCCTGCTCGGTGACGATGGCGGTGCGCGGCATCCCGGTGGCGACGAATTCCCGGATCGCCGGCCAGGCCGTGGCGGGCGCGACCGCAAGCTGCAGCGGGGCAACCTGATGCGCGCCGTCGCTGGCGTCGCTGGAAACGCAGTTCGGCGATGACGGGCAGGCAGCGAACGTGCCAGCGGCGACCCCAAGGTCGGTGGGACGTTTTCCGGCGCAGGAGATGAGTGGCATGGTGGCGATCAGTATCACGGCGGCAATGGTCAGGCGTTGCATGTGCGGCTTTCCCTGCGCGGTTCAGGTCGCGGAGCGGACCATGGCAAGGCCGCTTGGCTGGCGCGGCACGCCGAGCATGAAGACGACGACGCGGCAGGGCTCGGTGCCCCGGTTGCGCCAGGCATGGCGGGTGCCATTTTGCACCACGGTGTCGCCGGCGCGCAGATGCACGGCGGCGCCGTCATCCAGTTCAAGCCAGACCTCGCCGGAAACGATGTACTCGAAATCGATGCTGTCGGTCGTGTGCATGCCGGGGTTGGCGGGCTCCATGTGCGCGCCCAGCCCCGGAAACTTCTCCTCCATCTCGGCCAGTAGTGCCGGACGGTCAATCGGCGGTTGTGAAGGCGTCGGCTGGGGCGCCACCGTGAACATCCTGAAGCGATAACCGCCGAGCGGCGGGAAATAGCCCTGGTATTGCGGCTGCGCGCCGTCATCGGGAAACGCCGGCGGGCGATCCGCGCCCCAGAGCTTGTGGTATTCGGCCCCCGGCAGGTGATCGAGCGTCTCGCCGCTGACCTCGCTGTCACTGACGAAAACGGCTTTGCCCTGTGCATCATGCCCGGTTGTCACGAGGCGTACTTTCATCGCGGCGCTCCTTTGAAGGATATTGAAACCCAAGCTTACTTTAGCGGTTGCCCGTCTGCGGCCGATCTGCCGGTCATGCCGGCGGGAGAACAACAACAAGGCGATCACCGGCGCGGCTTCATCGCGCAGCGTCCGACTTGATGGATGGTTGGGCTTCACTCATAGTGAGTCCACATACGCAAGACGCGAACCGTCTTTTCCTTGGCAAAGACTTCGTAGACGATGCGGTGCTGAATATTGATGCGGCGAGAACATGCGCCGGCCAGATCGCCAACCAACTTCTCAAAGGGTGGCGGATTTTGAAATGGGTCGCTGGCAAGAACCGCGAGCAGTTCTTGTGCCTTCGGTTTAAGGCCACTTGCCGCAAGCTTCTTTGCGTCCTTCATTGCTTGCTTGGCAAAAACAATCTCCCAACTCACCACTTAAGCGCCTTCGAGCTTTTTGCGAGGGGTTCGGCCATACCCGCCTTGATGGACTCACGCATGCCAGGCACGGCCAGTAGGTACAAGGTTTCTTGAATTGCACTCCAATCTTCCGCGGAGAGCAGCACGGCACTGCTGCGTTTTCCTGAAATGATGATCGGCTCGTGTGACTCCGCTGTTTCGTCTATGAGCCGATACAGATTAGCGCGAGCTTCGCTGGCAGTAAGTGTGTTCATTTCGTGCGCCCTTAAAGAAGCCTGAATGGTACGCGAAAGCGTACGTGTGTCAAGAGGGATGAGGTCGCTGCAAGAGGCCCAGCGTAGAGCTAACCGACTGTGCTTTCTCGAAGGAAACCCCGTGCCGATAAAAAGTGGGTTTTTCTACAGCCTCAACGTGCTAGCTCGGGGGCGCGAAGCCGGCTTGCCGGCGCAGCGAGTTAGGCCCCGGCCTGGCTGACAAGCGGGAAACGCTCGGGATGCCGGATGGACTCGACCGCCAAATCGACATCTAGTTCTGGCCAGTAAAGATGATTGGGCGATGGCAGTTCGACATGCAGTATTTTCCCAATCGCTACATCACGAAACCATGGAAATTCAGAGAAGGGTAGAAACAACTCCTCTGAATCCAGCAAGACCCAGAAGCCATGGTTGGAAACGTTGGTGACCTCAACCGGGGAAATGTCTGCGCCAAGCACTGCGAATGTCATTTTCATGCTCCTGAACGAGGCGAAGCGCCTCACTGATTTCTCGCCGAGACAAGCCGGTTTGTTGGGCGATCTCAATCGCAGGCTCAAGCCAGAACTTTGCCTCGCCATTTTGGCCCTGAACATGGACATGCATCCTCGGCTATTCTCGGGAGAAGAAGTAGAACCGGAAGCCGCCTTCACGAAATATGGTTGGACTCATCCGCGAAATGATACGCGCTGAGAGTCGGTTGGGTCATGTTCAAAAAGTCGGCGCTGGCAGGACGGCTGAAACCGTGGTCTGAGCCCTATTGACCAATGTAGTCTGATGGCTAACGAGGCTGTAGAAAAAGTCGGTAAGGGGTTGCGCCAGCCGAATTTCTGGGGTCCCTTGACCATTCCCCGCCTGCCGATCGGCCCACAGATGTCGTTTTACGAGGTCGATTTTCTTGGCGCATCATATTGAAAATTCCGGAAGGGGTTTTTCTACAGCTTCAACGTGGAGGTGACCGGCGCTGCGCGGCTGTATCGCGCAGCGTCCAGCGACCGTAGGGAGCGAGGTCGACCGCCGGGTTATGCGTCTTCGGGGTATAGGGTTTCATAAGCAGGATCAGCATGCTCCCACTTGGCATCTTTCTCAACGAGATAGTTACACACCTCATCTAGCTCGACGCCGGGCGGGACATTGATCGAAACGTACTTGCGGTTTGCACCTTCATAGCTACAGCCAAGAGCGACTAGGTCTTGGAGCACTTTGTCTGACTCGTTTCCATCCTCAATTGGCGCGTCAAAGATTACGCGAACCGTGCGGTTGCCAGATTTCGCGACGATGAACTGAAACGCGGGAAGCCCCTCAGTCTCGGAAAAAGGCGCAAACACCACATCTTCCCAAGACACTCCGTAGGCCCAGAATGGCGAGTTGTCGATTTGGTATTTGTCAGCGCCAAGGCTTGTGGCCCAAAGAGTTTCAATTTCGGCAGTGCCGTCTTCGTTTGGCACGCGAAACAAAACTTTGGCGTCGGGATGGGCAGAGCTAGTCATGACGCATAACGTTTGAATTCACCGGCCTGCGCGGCTTTTCGCGCAGGTCCGCTCGACTGCCGGGTTGGACGAAGCCGCTACGCGGAGAAATCGCAGACTGGGCCGACACGAATTAATCTTCACGAACACTCCGACGGGGACGTTGGCGTGATTTTGCAACCAATCGTGAGGAAATGCCAGCATGACAAAGCCATCCACCGCCGA
>JAUXOM010000141.1 GCA_030682175.1 Rhodocyclaceae bacterium | reverse complement strand
CTGCACTGGTGTCTGGATGTCACCTTTGGCGAAGACGCCAGTTCCATTCGGCTACGAAACGCAGCGTTGAATTTCTCGTTCTTGCGCCGCGTTTCGCTGAATCTATTTCGTAGCGATACGTCACGCGCGACCAGCATGCCGAGAAAGCGCAAAGCCGCCGCCTGGAACCCCGACTACCTCGCTTCCGTCTTGCAACTACGGGAGATTTGATGCTCCGGCCCTGGTAATACCTGCGGCAAGGCCGTCGTCCGCCGTTGTGGCACGGTATAATCCGCGCCCTTTCGAAAGACAACACCAGACTTTCGCAGCCCGTTTATTGGTCAATATGGACCACATCAGAAACTTCTCGATCATCGCCCACATCGATCACGGCAAATCCACGCTGGCTGACCGCATCATTCAGCGTTGCGGAGGCCTGTCGGATCGTGAGATGGCCGAGCAGGTGCTCGATTCGATGGATATCGAGCGCGAGCGCGGCATTACCATCAAGGCGCAGACGGCGTCGCTCAGCTATCTGGCCAAGGACGGCAAGCGCTACAACATGAACCTGATCGATACTCCGGGGCACGTCGACTTTTCCTATGAGGTCAGCCGCTCATTGTCGGCCTGCGAGGGCGCCTTATTGGTAGTTGATGCCTCGCAGGGAGTCGAGGCGCAAACGGTGGCGAACTGCTACACCGCCATCGAACTGGGTGTCGAGGTGGTTCCCGTATTGAACAAGATGGATCTGCCACAAGCCGATCCCGAGGGGGCGCGGCAGGAAATTGAAGAAGTCATTGGCATCGACGCAGCCGATGCCATCCCCTGTTCGGCAAAAACCGGCATGGGCATCGAGGATATTCTTGAAGCGGTGATCGTCCGCGTGCCCCCCCCCAATGGAGACCCAAGTGCGCCTCTGAAAGCGCTGATCATCGATTCCTGGTTCGACAATTATGTCGGCGTGGTGATGCTGGTGCGGGTCATCGACGGCACCTTGCGTGCCAAGGAGCGCATTCGACTGATGGCGATGGGCTCCACGCATCTGTGCGAGCAGGTCGGCGTATTCACCCCTAAAGCGCAAGTCAAGGAACTGCTTTCGGCCGGAGAGGTTGGCTTCATCATTTCTGGCATCAAGGAGCTGAAGGCGGCAAAGGTCGGCGATACCGTGACACTGGCTGATCGTCCCGCTGCCGCGTCTTTGCCCGGCTTCAAGGAAATCAAGCCGCAGGTCTTCGCCGGGCTGTACCCGATCGAAGCCAATCAGTACGATCAGTTGCGTGAGTCCCTTGAGAAATTGCAACTCAACGATGCCTCGCTGCAATATGAACCGGAAGTGTCGCAGGCGCTTGGCTTCGGTTTCCGCTGCGGCTTCCTCGGCTTGCTGCACATGGAAATCGTGCAGGAACGCCTGGAGCGCGAGTTTGATCAGGATCTGATCACCACGGCGCCGACGGTGATCTATCAGGTGCGCCTGCGCGACGGCACGGAGATCCTCGTGGAAAATCCATCGAAGCTGCCGGATACGCAGAAAATCGAGGAGGTGCGCGAGCCGATCATCACCTCCGCGATTTTCGTGCCGCAGGACTATTTGGGTGCGGTGATCACCCTCTGCGAGTCGAAGCGAGGCTCGCAGGTCGATATGCGCTATCACGGTCGCCAGGTACATGTTACCTACGAGATGCCGCTGGCCGAGGTGGTGTTCGACTTCTTTGACAAACTGAAGTCGGTATCGCGCGGCTACGCTTCGCTCGATTACGAATTCAAGGAATACCGCATGGCAGACGTCATTAAGCTCGACGTGCTGATCAACAGCGAAAAGGTGGACGCCCTGTCGATGATTGTGCACCGTGCCAATGCACCTTATCGTGGTCGCGAGCTGGCTGCCAAGATGCGCCAGTTGATCCCGCGCCAGATGTATGACGTGGCAATTCAGGCGGCGATCGGTTCGACCATTGTTGCGCGCGAGAACGTCAAGGCGATGCGCAAGGATGTGCTGGCAAAATGCTATGGTGGTGACATCACCCGCAAGAAAAAACTGCTGGAAAAGCAGAAGGCGGGCAAGAAGCGCATGAAGCAGGTCGGTCGGGTGGAGATACCCCAGGAGGCTTTCCTCGCCGTGCTGCGCGTCGGCGACAAATAATCGAAGAAGAAAACCATGAACTTTGCCCTGATCCTGTTTGTATTGCTGGTGTTGAGCGCCGCGTTATGGGTGGCGGATCACTTCGTGTTTCGCAAGCGGCGTGCCCCGGGCGCCAAGGAACCTTGGTGGGTCGAGTATGGCGCGAGTTTTTTCCCCGTCATCCTGATTGTCTTCGTGTTGCGTTCATTTCTGGTTGAGCCATTCAAGATTCCATCAGGCTCGATGATCCCAACCCTGTTGGTGGGCGACTTCATCGCCGTCAATAAATACACTTATGGCATCCGCTTGCCGGTGCTGAACAAAAAAGTCATCGAGTTGGGTTCTCCGCAGCGCGGTGATGTGGTGGTGTTCCGCTATCCTCCCGACCCTTCGCTCGACTACATCAAGCGGGTGGTGGGCTTGCCGGGTGACCGGGTGGCTTATCAGAACAAGCGGCTGACCATCAATGGCCAGCCCGTGTCTGCGGATAAGACCGGCGACTATTTCGATAGCGAGCGCATGTTCTACACGCCGCAGTATGTGGAAAAGCTGGGCGAGGTCGAGCATGCGATCCTGATTGAAGATAATTCGCCGGTCTTTGTGCCATTCGTCATGCAGTTTCCCCATCATGAAAAATGTCTCTACAATAGTGCCGGAGTCGTTTGCGAGGTTCCGGACGGACATTATTTTGTCATGGGTGATAACCGCGACAATTCGCAGGACAGTCGGGTCTGGGGATTTGTGCCCGACGAGAATCTGGTGGGCAAGGCGTTTTTTGTCTGGTTCAATTTTGGGGATTTGAAGCGTATCGGCAGCTTCCGCTGATCACCATACCAACTCGACGGGGATGACATGAAGAGAAAACAGGCGGGTGTGAGTCTTTCGGGTTTGCTGACCTGGGCGGTTGTTCTTGCAGTGCTTGCCTTGCTTGCCATGAAAGTCATTCCCTCGGTCATCGAGTATTTCCAGATTGTCGCCGCAGTCAAGGCTGTCTCGAATGACCCTGCGGCAAAGACCAGTGTTGCCGAAGCGCGCAAGGCCTTTGAGCGCCGGCAGACGATCGATGATTTCACATCGGTAACCTCACAGGATCTGGATATCACCAAGGATGGCGGCGACCTGGTGGTTTCGTTTTCCTACGAAAAGCGTGTGCCCCTGGTGGCCAATGTCAGTCTGCTGATCTACTTTGAAGGATCGTCGCAGAAGTGAGCTTGGCGGGCCGGCTGGAAAAAGCGCTTGGCCATGCCTTCTTGCAGCCGGGGTTGTTGCAACAGGCGCTGACGCACCGCAGCCATTCGTCGCCCCATAACGAGCGGCTGGAATTTCTCGGCGACAGCGTACTGAATTGCTCGATCGCCACGCAGCTCTACCAGCGTTTTTCCACCATCAAGGAAGGGGATCTGTCCCGCCTGCGCGCCAACCTGGTGCGGCAGGAAACGCTGGCCGAAATTGCGGTCGAACTGGCTCTGGGGGATTTCCTGCGCCTCGGCGAGGGTGAGCTGAAAAGTAGCGGGTTCCGGCGGCCGTCCATTCTTGCCGATGCGCTGGAAGCCATCATTGGCGCCGTTTATCTCGACGCCGGATTTGCCTCTGCACACCAGTTTATCGAACGCCTGTTCAAGACGCGCATTGAACAAATCGATCCGCGTGACGCCAGCAAGGATGCCAAAACGGCTTTGCAGGAATTGTTGCAGGCACGTCGCCTGCCGGTGCCGCAATACAATTTGCTGGCGACGCGCGGTGAGGCACATGCCCAGGAATTTGAAGTCTCGTGTGCCGTTCCGGCAATCGAGCTTCTGGTGAAGGGCAGTGGCGCCAGTCGGCGCGGTGCGGAGCAGCAGGCCGCCCAGGCCGCGCTTGACCACTTGAAGGGAAAATGATGAGCGACACCAAAATACCTGCCGCGGGATTCCGTGCCGGTTATGTGGCGATAGTTGGCTGTCCGAATGTCGGCAAGTCAACCCTGATGAATCGGCTGATCGGTGCCAAGATCAGCATAACCTCGAAAAAGGCGCAAACCACGCGCCATCGCATCCACGGGATTTTGACGACGGACGCCTGCCAGTATGTTTTTGTCGATACGCCAGGCATCCAGATACGCCATCGCAATGCTCTCAATCGCGCCATGAATCGAGCGGTGAGCGGTGCCCTTGCCGATATCGATGTGATCCTGTTCGTCGTCGAGGCTAATCGCTGGCGGAACGAGGACCGTGCGGTACTTACCCGCCTGCCTGCCGATATCCCCGTGGTGCTGGTGATCAGCAAAATCGACCGCATGAGCGACAAGAATGCCTTGCTGCCCTTCATGGCAATGCTTGCTGAACAGCATGCTTTCAGCGAGATTGTGCCGACCAGTGCCGAGCGGGGTGACAATCTTGATACCTTGCTCCGTGTGGCCGCGAACTATTTGCCGGAAGCTGCACCGATTTTTGATGCGGATGACCTGACCGACCGTTCGGAGCGTTTTCTGGCTGCTGAAATGTTACGGGAAAAGCTGTTTCGCAATTTGGGCGAGGAGTTGCCGTATGGCATCGCCGTGGAGATCGAGCGCTTCGAAATTGAAGAGGGGGTGCGCCGCATTCACGCCGCGATCATCGTCGACCGGGACGCGCACAAGGCGATCGTCATCGGCAAGGGTGGTGAGCGCATGAAACGCGTGGCCAGTGATGCGCGCAAGGACATGGAGCGCCTGTTCGGTGGCAAGGTCTGGCTGGAAACCTGGGTCAAGGTCAAGGGCGGTTGGGCTGACGATGAGCGTGCCTTGAAAAGCCTTGGCTATGAGTAATCCGGGGTCCCCATCCATTCCGCCCCCCTTCCCGGGGAAGTTGGGTGACCGTTGCTCGCAGCGCTCGATTATCAGGGGCGGCTTCGGGCGGTCGTGGGGGCGGATTGCGCCTGCGGCGCGTGCCGTCCCGGCCTGGGTCGGCACGGCGCCGGGACTGCGCTGCTTCTCCATGTGATGGCAGCATGAGCGGCAAGCAGCGCATTGATGGCGCAGCCGCCTTTCTGCTGCACGCCTACCCCTTCAGCGAAACCAGTCTGATCGTCGAAGTATTTGCGCGTGATCATGGCCGGCTGGCCTTGCTGGCGCGTGGTGCACGGCGACCGCGCTCGGCGTTGCGTGGTGTCTTGCTGGCCTTTCAGCCCCTTGAACTGGGTTGGTTCGGCGCTGGCGAGGTGAAAACATTGGCCAAAGCCGAGTGGCTCGGCGGCATCCCTTTTATTAAGGGTAAAGGACTGTTGCTTGGCTATTATCTGAATGAGTTGCTTCTGAAATTGCTGCCGCGCGAAGATGCCCATGCAGCACTTTACGATGCTTATGCCACAGCCATGCAAGCCCTGTCAGAAGGGGCCACGGAGACCATGGCGGCTGCGGAGTTGCGCCGCTTTGAAATGGCGTTGTTGACCGAGTTGGGCTACGGATTGACGCTGGAGCGGGATGCCGAAGGCGCAGCGATTCAACAAACCGCCCGTTATCACTTCCAGATCGAGCGTGGCGCCGTTCTGGCGGAACAGATCGGCCCCGGCGGGGCTGGGCTTGCCGTGTCGGGGAAAACCCTGCTCGACATGGCAGCAAACAATTATGCCGACCTGCGTACCCTCGCGGAGTGCAAGCAGTTGATGCGCCATTTGTTAGCGCATTATCTGAGTGGTCAGGCGCTGCAGACGCGACGGGTTTTTATCGAATTGCAGGATGTTTGACGTGGGATTTCAGAGTAGGCTACTGCCCCGCGTCAGTGGGGCTAATACCAAAACTAAAAGGATAGGCGAAGGGATGGGTGGGAAATGATTGATCTGGGAGTGAATATCGACCATGTGGCCACGCTGCGCCAGGCGCGGCGGACCTATGAGCCTGATCCGGTCTGGGCTGCCGCCGAGGCGCAGCTGGGCGGCGCTGACGCGATCACCGTGCATTTGCGCGAAGACCGCCGTCACATCATCGACCGGGATGTGCAGTTGTTGCGGGCCAGCGTGCAGGTCAAGCTGAACCTGGAGATGGCGGCGACCGAAGAGATGATTGGCATTGCCTGTCAGCTCAAGCCCGAAATGGTGACCCTGGTTCCGGAAGGACGCCATGAAGTGACCACCGAGGGTGGCCTCGATGTAGCCGGACAGAAAAGCCGGCTGGGTGATGTGGTGCACCGGCTTCACGATGTCGGCATCTACGTCAGCCTGTTCATCGACGCCGACCAGCGACAGGTCGAGGCGGCCGCGCAGGTCAAGTCCCAGGCATGCGAAATACATACCGGGCCGTATGCCCACGCCTTCCATGACAGTGGCCGTGACATTGCCAGTGCTCCGGCGCAGGCCGAACTGGCCAAGATCGCCAATGCTGGTGCGGCGATCATCGAACGTGGCATGCGCTTCAATGCCGGGCATGCGCTCAATTACCATAACGTGCAGCATGTTGCCGGCCTCGCCGGTGTCAGCGAACTGCATATCGGCCACGCCATAGTCAGCCGTGCCGTGTTCGTCGGCTTGCGCGAGGCGGTGCGCGAGATGAAATATCTGATGCGGGAAGTCGCCCGATGACGGCCTTGCTCCCATCCTTCTTCCGCTGGAAGCGGGTGACCGGGGTTCGCGGGCTTTGCCCGCTTCCCATGCGTGGTGTGCCGTCTTCTCGAGGTGGCCTGGCGCAGACGGCGTGATCTACGGCATCGGCACCGATCTGGTGGCCATCGAACGCACCCTGGCGCTTTGGCAGCGCCATGGCGAGCGGGCGATGGAGAAAATGCTGGCGCCTGAAGAGCGGAGCGATTGCCGGTGTCACCCCGAACCCGGTCGTTTCCTGGCCAAACGGTTTGCCGCCAAGGAGGCGCTCGGCAAGGCCCTGGGTACGGGAATTCGCAGCCCGGTTTTGTTGCCCGCCATCGCCGTGACGCATGACGCCCTGGGCAAGCCGGCGTTTGTCTTTGCGGCAGAACTGGCCGACTGGCTGCGGCAGCATCGGCTGGTCGCCCATCTATCACTCAGTGACGAAGCAGGTCAGGCGCTGGCTTTTGTCGTCGTCGAGCAATTGCCGGAGCAGGCGTGAGCGCGTCTCGCTACGGCCCGTTGATGATTGACCTGGCCGGCATGGCCATGAGCGATCCGGAAAAGCAGCGCTTGCGCCACCCGCTGGTGGGTGGCGTCATCCTGTTCTCCCGTAATTACCAGGATCCGGCTCAGTTGACCGCTTTGTGCAGGGAGATTCGTGCGGTGCGCTCGCCCCCGCTATTGATCGCCATCGACCATGAGGGAGGCCGGGTGCAGCGTTGCCGGGAAGGCTTCTCGCGCCTGCCGCCGATGCGCAAGCTGGGCGAGTGGTGGGACCGTGATGCCGCCGCCGCGACAACTGGCGCACGGGCGATCGGCTTTACGCTGGCGGCGGAACTGCGGGTCTGTGGTGTCGATCTGTCCTTCACTCCCGTTCTCGACCTCGATTATGGTATCAGCAGTGTGATTTGCGACCGCGCCTTCCATCGAACTCCCCAGGCGGTGATCGAACTGGCCGGCGCCTTGATCGATGGCTTGCGGACAGCGGGCATGGCTTGTTGCGGCAAACATTTTCCCGGGCATGGCCATGTTGCGGCCGACTCCCATCTGGCCATTCCGGTCGACGCGCGGACGATTGCCGAAATGGCCGACGACCTGCTGCCCTACCGGAAATTAAGGCTCGACGCCGTGATGCCCGCACATGTGATCTATCCGCGTGTCGATCATCGTCCCGCCGGATTTTCACCGGTCTGGATCGACAAACTGCGCCACGAGTTCGGCCACGCCGGCGTTATTTTCAGCGATGACCTGTCGATGGAGGGAGCCAGCGTGGCTGGCGGTATCGTTGCCCGGGCGCAAGCGGCCTGGGCTGCGGGCTGCGATATTTTGCCGGTGTGCAACAGGCCCGATAGCGTTGGGGAACTGTTGCAGGGCTGGCAGCCCGAACCTGATCCGGCACGCAGTGCGCGGATTGCCCGACTGCTGCCGCTCGATGCAATTGGTCCAATCGATACGCTGCCGCTATGTATTGCCGGGCGGGCGGCCTGTCGTCAGCTGGCCTGAGTTTCCCGGCACGTTCACAAAAGTCGCCCCTGCCCCGGTGACTGTCAGGTAGCGATGTAGCGTTCCAGTTGGTCGATGATGAAATCCTGCTCGGAAATCTTCGCCTTGACCAGATCGCCGATCGAAACTATGCCGAGCAGATTCTGCTGCTCGTCGAGAACCGGCAGGTGGCGGAAGAAGCGCTCGGTCATCAGCGCCAGCCCCTGCGAGACTTCCAGATCGGGCATGACGAAGCGTACCTTCGCGGTCATGACCTGCTGCACGGTCACGTCACGCGGATTGAGCCCCGGCGCGGTTACTTTATGCAGGCAGTCGCGCTCGGTGAAGATGCCGATCAGTTTGGCTCCATCAACCACCAGGACCGCCCCGATATCGCGCGCCATCATCATGTCTATGGCATCTTGAACCGTATTGCCAGGACCCACGGTGGTCAGCGGTTTCTTCTTCTCGTCCAGAATTTGTTTGATCGTTTTCATGATTTTCCTCCGTAGTAAGTCTTGGTTTTGTCTGCCAAGTCGTTATCAGGGCATGAACAGTTCTTTCATCTCGAACCAAGTATCCTTGGCCGTGGCAAGCAAGTCAATGGGCTTTGCCCGGAGCCGACCCGCTTCCTCAACAGTGAGCCGTGCTACTCAAATCTCGACCTGAGTACCCAGTTCGACTACGCGGTTGGCCGGGATTTTGAAGAAAGTATTTGCTGGCGAGGCATTGCGGAACATGAACGTGAACAGCAGTTGCTGCCAGCGCGGCATGAGTGCGAGGCGGGAACGCGGCACGATAGTCTCGCGGCTGCGCTTTCGGGTGGCAAGCAAGGTGAAAATGATGGCATCCAGGACCAGTGGGAACCAGCCGCCCGCGCCCTTGTTGTCGGGTCTGCCGGTGGCCTTATGAGGCCACCGGAAAGGATGCCTGGTGGGGGCGACGCGGGCTTACTTGACGCGGCTCTTGTATTCGCCGGTGCGGGTGTCGATTTCGATCTTGTCGCCGGTGGCAACAAAGATCGGCACCATCACTTCCAGGCCGGAGGGCTTGATCCTGGCTGGCTTGAGCACCTTGCCGGAAGTGTCGCCTTTGACGGCAGGTTCGGTGTATTCAACCTCGCGCACCACGCTGTTGGGCATTTCGACCGAAATCGCCTTGTCTTCGAAGAACACAACTTCGACGGACATGCCGTCCTCGATGTAGGGAATGGCATCGGCCATATTCTCTGCTTCGACCTCGTACTGGTGGTATTCGGCGTCCATGAAGACGTACAGCGGGTCGGCGAAGTACGAGTAGGTGCATTCCTTGCGTTCGGGCACGACCTGCTCGAACTTGTCGTCGGCCTTGTAGATGGCTTCGGACGGCGCATCGGTGAGCAGGTTCTTGAACTTGAACTTGACGACAGCCGAGCTGCGGCCACCTTTGTTGTATTCGGCCTTCTGGACGACGAGCGGATCGTTGCCGACCATGATGACGTTGCCGACGCGGAGTTCTTGTGCAGTTTTCATAATGAATTTTGGGTGGAAATGGGAAACCCGGCATTATAGCTTTGACTGGCACAATTTGACCAGATTTGTCGCCAGATCGCCGTGGGCCGCGATTTGCCGTGCCCAGCCGGGTGCATGTGCCGCAAGTGCCGACAAGACGGCGCGGAATGCCGACCAACTTGAGGCAATGTCGCCATGGCCATTCCATGCCTGCCAGAAAGCGCGCGTGGCAGTTGCGGTCC
The DNA here is from genome assembly GCA_030682175.1 of Rhodocyclaceae bacterium. Lineage (GTDB taxonomy): Bacteria > Pseudomonadota > Gammaproteobacteria > Burkholderiales > Rhodocyclaceae > Sulfuricystis. Next base: position 26,058 of record JAUXOM010000141.1, on the reverse strand, counting down.
GTGCTTCGAGTTTGCCGCAGTAGCAAGCCAGCAAGGCATCGAGCTTGGCGTGGTGTGCTCCATTGACTTGTGGGTAGGCCTGCCAGACAAACGGACGCTCCACCCATTGGGCGCGCACCAGTGAATCCTCGCCACGCACGAAATTGAGTTGGCTGGCCGCCAGCAGTTGATCATATCCATCCTGCGGCAGAAACGGCTGGGCATGCAGTGCGAGCGCGCCGCGCAACTGCTGGCATCCGGTGGGGAATGGCTCGCCCAGCCAGTCTTCGACCTGCTGGCGGGGCAGGCCGTCGGCAACCTGGCAGCGCACCAACTCTTTGCCATCGCGCCAGGTTTTCAGCAATGCGGGCAACGCCGGGTTGTTGTAGCAGAACAGTGAGACATCGAGCTGTTCACCAAAAGTCGGCTCTGCCGGGACGGCGAAATCGCGCTCGCGCAACAGGCCACCCGTGCCGGGGACGAACCCGGGAAAAAAGAAATATTTGATCAGCGGCAAGCGGGGATGCGGCGACGGCAGCGCATGGCAATCGGCTACCCACGCCTCGGCAGAGAGATATTCCAGATTCAGCCACACCGGGGGCCGGGGCAGGGCGGCCATGGCCGCCAGGTAGGCAGCCGGCAATTCGCAGGCAAAGGCTTCGATCACAACATCGGCAGGCTGGATTCCCGGAAGATCGCCCTGCCAGCGCCGCACTTCGACGGGGATCGCTTGTTGATCGGGTGCCAGCCTCTCCAGCGGGGATGGATCGTCGATCCACAGCCGGACACGCCAGCCATGCTCCCGTGCCAGTTGCCGGGCCAGTCGCCAGCACACGCCGGCATCGCCCAGATTGTCGATGACGGCGCAGAAAATGTCGCAGGAAATTCGGGTCATGGCGCTATCCTATCCCGACCTTGCCACACGCCGTCCTGCCAGTCCCGAAAAAGGGATTTCCTGAGGTCACGCCGACTTTTTATGCCTGAAGTCCAATTTGACAGCAAAGCCTTCCTCGTCACGCTCAGCGAGGCGCCGGGCGTCTATCGCATGCTCGCGACGGATGGCGCGGTGTTGTATGTCGGCAAGGCGAAAAACCTCAGGAAGCGGGTGTCCTCTTACTTCCAGAAAACCGGCCACAGCCCGCGCATCGTCCTGATGCTGCAACAGGTGGCCGCCATGGAAACCACGGCGACACGCTCCGAAGCCGAGGCACTGATTCTTGAAAACACGCTGATCAAGAAGCTCGCGCCGAAATACAACATCCTGTTCCGCGACGACAAGTCTTACCCCTACATCGGCCTGTCCGGTGGCGAATTCCCGCGGCTCTTCTATCACCGCGGTGCTTTTGAAAAGAAGTCGCGTTACTTCGGGCCGTTCCCCAGCGGTCTGGCGGTGCGCGAAAGTATCCAGCTGATCCAGAAATCCTTCCTGCTGCGGACCTGCGAGGAGGCGGTGTTCGCGCATCGTTCGCGGCCCTGCCTGATGCACCAGATCAAGCGTTGCAAGGCGCCTTGCGTCGGCTTGGTCACGGCAGCGGATTACGCCGCGGATGTGCGGCTGGCCGAACTGTTCCTCAAGGGGCGCCATGCGGAAGTCATCGACAGGCTGAGCCGGCGGATGGCGGATGCGGCGGCGGCGCTGCAATTCGAGCAGGCGGCGGTCCTGCGCGACCAGATCAGGGCGCTGCAGACGGTGCTGCACCGCCAGTACGTGAGTTCGACCCATACCAGGGGGGATGCCGATGTCGACATTGTCGTCGCCGTCGTCGAACGCGGCGAACTGTGTGTCAATCTGGCCATGGTGCGCGGCGGCCTGCATCTGGGCGACCGGGCGTATTTCCCTCAGGCGGGCATGGAAGCGAGCGCCGCAGATGGTTTGGCTGCTTTCCTCGAACAACACTATGTCGAGCAGATACTGCCGCCCCGTCTGATTCTTGATCCCTGGCCGCTGGACGACCTGTCTGACAGCCTTCATGGAAGCCCGCCCCGCAATGAAATGGAGCGTGCCTGGCTGGAAATGGCGCTGAACAATGCGCGGCTCGCTGTCACGGCGCGGCGTCAGGCCAAGAGCCGCGCGAGCGTGCGACTGGAGGCTTTGCGCGCGGCACTCGACTTGCCGGAAACACCGCACCGCATCGAATGCTTCGATATCAGTCACACCATGGGCGAGGGTACGGTGGCGTCCTGTGTGGTTTGCGTCGATGGGGCGATGAAGAAGGGCGAATACCGGCGCTTCAACATCGCCGGCATTCAGCCGGGCGATGACTATGCCGCGATGCGTCAGGCGCTGACGCGGCGCTACGAAAAAGTCGCAATAAACGGTAATGAGGGCGAGACGGCGGCGCCCGACCTGGTGCTGATCGATGGCGGCAAGGGGCAGCACGGCGTGGCGCGCGAGGTGTTCGCCGAACTCGGGCTCGACTATCTGGCCAGCGTCGGTGTGGCCAAGGGTGAGGAACGGCGGCCCGGCCGCGAAACTCTCTTTCTGCATAAACGTGCCGAGCCGCTACAATTGGCCATGGACAATGCCGGTTTTCACCTGATTCAGGAAATTCGCGACGAGGCGCACCGTTTCGCCATCGTCGGCCACCGTGCGCGGCGGGCCAAGGTTCGCGGCCGTTCGGCGCTGGAAGACGTGGCGGGCATCGGCCCGACGCGGCGCAGAAAGCTGCTGGCGCATTTTGGCGGTCTGGACGGGGTCAAGGCCGCGACTGTCGATGATCTTTGCCGTGTCGAAGGTATCAGCCGGGCGCTGGCCGCGGCCATTCACAAGCAATTGCACTAAGCGGCCAGGAAGCTGGCGCCAATTTATGCCCCTCAACATTCCCAACCTGCTGACCTGGACGCGCATCCTGTTGATTCCTCTGGTGATTGGCGTGTTTTATGCGCCATTGACGGTCTACGAAAAGAACCTGATCGCGACCAGTGCCTTTGTCGTGGCAGCCCTTACCGACTGGTTCGACGGCTGGCTGGCGCGCAAGCTGGGCCAGACATCGGCCTTCGGCGCGTTTCTCGACCCGGTGGCCGACAAACTGATGGTTGCCGCCGCCGTCGTGATGCTGGTTGAGCTTGACCGGGCCGAGGCCGTGGTTGCCTTCATCATCGTTGGCCGTGAAATTGCCATTTCCGCGCTGCGCGAGTGGATGGCGCAGATCGGGGCGGCGAAGAGCGTGGCGGTTTCATTCGTCGGCAAATTGAAGACGACCGCCCAGATGGTCGCCATACCCCTTTTGCTCTACTACGAGCCGCTCGGTCCCGTGCCGGTTGCACAACTGGGCTACTGGCTGCTCTGGCTGGCGGCGTTGCTGACAGTCTGGTCGATGGGGTATTACCTGAGCAAGGCCTGGCCAGAAATTCGCCGCAAGGGTTTTTAGTGGCCGGCGTTTCCGTTATCATTCGGCTTTCCCGCTCCGGCTATAGCCATGACCAAATATGTCTTCGTCACGGGGGGTGTCGTGTCCAGTCTGGGCAAGGGCATCGCCGCCGCCAGTTTGGGTGCCATTCTTGAATCGCGTGGCATCAAGGTTACCCACCTCAAGCTTGATCCCTACATCAACGTAGATCCGGGCACCATGTCGCCGTTTCAGCACGGCGAAGTGTTCGTCACCGAGGACGGTGCCGAAACCGATCTCGACCTGGGTCACTACGAACGCTTCACCAGCGTCAAGATGGGCAAGCGCAACAATTTCACCACCGGCCAGATCTACGAGTCGGTGATCAAGAAGGAACGCCGCGGCGAATATCTCGGCAAGACCGTTCAGGTCATCCCGCACATCACCGACGAGATCAAGCAGTACATCAAGCGTGGCGCGGAAGGCGCCGACGTCGCCATTGTTGAAATCGGCGGGACCGTCGGCGATATCGAGTCGCTGCCCTTCCTCGAGGCGATTCGTCAGATGGGCTTTGTGGAAGGCAAGAACAACGCCTGTTACATTCACCTCACGCTGCTGCCCTATATTCCCACGGCAGGTGAACTGAAAACCAAACCCACGCAGCACTCGGTCAAGGAACTGCGCGAGATCGGCATCCAGCCGGATATCCTGCTCTGCCGCGCCGATCGGCCGATTCCCGACGAGGAACGCCGCAAGATTGCGCTGTTCACCAACGTGCAACCCGAGGCGGTGATCGCCGCGCTCGATGCCGACTCGATCTACAAGATTCCGGCCATGTTGCACGATCAGATGCTGGATGAGATCGTCTGTCACAAGCTGGCAATCCTGGCCAAGGCCGCCAACCTGTCGGTATGGAAAAAGATCGTCGATGCGCTCGAACATCCGGCGCATGAGGTCAATATCGCCTTCGTCGGCAAATACGTCGATCTCACGGAATCCTACAAATCGCTCACCGAAGCGCTGGTGCACGCCGGTATTCACACCGCCAGCCGGGTGAAGGTTCACTACCTCGATTCCGAGGAAATCGAAACCAACGGTCCGCAAGCCCTGGCAGCGATGGATGCCATCCTCGTCCCCGGTGGTTTTGGCCGGCGCGGCACCGAAGGCAAGATTGCCGCGATCCGCTATGCCCGTGAGAACCAGGTGCCCTACCTGGGCATCTGTCTCGGCATGCAGCTGGCGACCATCGAATTTGCCCGCCATGTGGCCGAGCTGCCCGGCGCCAACAGCACCGAATTCGATCAGGAAACACCCCACCCCGTCGTGGCGCTGATTACGGAGTGGCTGGATCGTGAAGGCCGCATCGAAAAGCGCGATGCCAACTCCGATCTGGGCGGCACGATGCGCCTTGGTGCCCAGCGCTGCCCGGTCAAGGAAGGTACGCTGGCGGCGACGATTTACGGCAAGGAAGTGAATGAGCGTCACCGCCATCGCTACGAGGTCAACAACGCTTACGTGCCCCGGCTTGAAGCCGCTGGGCTGGTCATCAGTGCCCGCACCCCGACCGAAAATCTGCCGGAAATGATGGAGCTGCCGACCAGTGTGCATCCGTGGTTTTTCGGGGTGCAGTTTCACCCCGAATTCACCTCGAATCCGCGCACCGGACACCCCTTGTTCATCGCCTTTGTCAAAGCGGCGCTGGCGCGCCAGAGTGCCAAACAATGAAATTATGCAATTTTGATATCGGCCTCGATCGGCCGTTCTTCCTGATTTCCGGACCCTGCGTTGCCGAGTCCGAGGCCTTGTGCATCGATATCGCCGGCCGCATGAAGGAAATCACCGGCAAGCTGAAGATTCCCTACATCTTCAAGGCGTCTTACGACAAGGCGAACCGCAGTTCGTCCCAGTCGTTTCGCGGCCTGGGCATGGACGAGGGTTTGCGCATCCTCGCCGAGGTCAGACGCCAGATCGGTGTGCCGGTGCTGACCGACGTGCATGGCGAAGCCGACATTGCCAAGGTGGCGGCGGTGGTCGATGTGCTGCAGACGCCAGCCTTTTTGTGCCGGCAAACCGACTTCATCCAGGCCTGTGCCGCGTCGGGCAAGCCGGTGAATATCAAGAAGGGCCAATTCCTCGCGCCGGGCGACATGCAGCAGGTCGTCGCCAAGGCCAAGGCAGCCAATGGAGGGGCCGATACGATCATGGTCTGCGAGCGCGGGGCCTCGTTCGGCTACAACAATCTGGTCTCGGACATGCGCTCGCTGGCCATCATGCGCGAGACGCAGTGCCCGGTTGTTTTCGATGCGACGCATTCGGTGCAATTGCCGGGCGGGCAGGGTACCTGTTCCGGCGGGCAGCACGAATTCGTGCCGGTGCTGGCGCGTGCGGCAGTGGCGGCGGGCGTGGCGGGACTGTTCATGGAAACGCATCCCGATCCGGCCAAGGCGCTGTCCGACGGTCCGAATGCCTGGCCCTTGCAGCAGATGCAGGGCTTGCTCGAAACCTTGCTGGAACTCGACACGGTGGTGAAGCGGCGCGGCTTTGGTGGCGGCCTGTGAGCAAACCCGCCTACCTGATTGTCGATGCCAAGTCGTCCGACCCGCAGGCGATGCAGCGTTATCGTGAACTGGCCCAGGTGGCGGTAGCGCAATATGGTGGCCGTTACGTCGTGCGCGGCGGCGACTATCAGGTGCTGGAAGGCGACTGGCGACCGCAGCGCCTGGTCGTTGTCGAATTCCCCTCGCTGGAACAGGCGCGCAGTTTTTATGACTCTCCCGAATACCTCGCCGCCCGCGCAGCGCGCGCCGGCGTATCGTCCTTCGACATGTTGCTGGTCGAAGCTTGCTGATTGATCCCGAAAGGAAGCCACATGAGTGCCATCGTTGATGTCATCGCCCGCGAAATTCTTGATTCACGCGGCAACCCCACTGTCGAAGCCGACGTCCTGCTCGAATCCGGTGTCATGGGTCGAGCTGCCGTGCCCTCCGGTGCTTCGACCGGTTCGCGCGAAGCCATCGAACTGCGCGACGGCGACAAGGATCGCTATCTGGGCAAGGGCGTGCTGCGCGCCGTCGAAAACGTGAACACCGAAATCTCCGAAGCCATCATCGGCCTGGATGCCGAAGAGCAGGCTTTCATCGACCGGGCATTGATCGAGCTGGACGATACCGAAAACAAATCGCGGCTGGGCGCCAACGCCATGCTGGCCGTGTCGATGGCGGTGGCCAAGGCGGCGGCGGAAGAAGTCGGCCTGCCGCTCTATCGCTACTTCGGCGGTTCCGGCCCGATGTGCATGCCGGTGCCGATGATGAACGTGATCAACGGTGGCGCGCATGCCAACAACAACCTCGACATCCAGGAGTTCATGATCCTGCCGGTCGGCGCAGCCTCCTTCCGCGAGGCGCTGCGTTGCGGTGCCGAGGTGTTCCACAACCTCAAGAAACTCATCGACAAAAAAGGCTACCCGACCACGGTAGGCGACGAAGGCGGCTTCGCCCCCAACGTTGCCGGCAATAACGAAGCCATCGAGCTGATCCTCAAGGCCATCGAGACGGCAGGCTACACGCCGGGCCAGGACGTGGTGCTGGGGCTGGACTGCGCCAGCTCCGAATTCTTCAAGAACGGCAAATACCAGCTGACTTCCGAAAAGCTGGAACTCGACTCGGCCGGCTTTGCAGATTATCTGGGCACCCTGACCGACAAGTATCCGATCATCAGCATCGAAGACGGCATGGCCGAAGGCGACTGGGAAGGCTGGATCAATCTCACCAACAAGCTCGGCAGGAAAATCCAGATCGTCGGCGACGACCTGTTCGTCACCAACCCGAAAATCCTGAAGGAAGGCATCCAGCAGGGCGCCGCCAACTCGATTCTCATCAAGGTCAACCAGATCGGCACGCTGACCGAAACCTTCGCCGCCGTCGAGATGGCCAAGCGCGCCGGCTGGACCTGCGTGATTTCGCACCGCTCGGGCGAGACCGAAGACTCGACCATCGCCGATATCGCCGTCGGCCTGAATGCCGGCCAGATCAAGACCGGCTCGCTGAGTCGTTCCGACCGCATCGCCAAGTACAACCAGCTGCTGCGCATCGAGGAAGACCTGGGCGACACCGTCACCTATCCCGGTCTCGATACCTTCTACAATCTGCGCTGATGGCCCCTATCCCCCCCAGCCCCCCTTCCCGGGGACGGGGGGTGACTGTTGCTCGCTGCGCTCGGTTATTACGGGCAATGCCGTGGCGGCTGTTGTGCGGGTTGCGGCTGGCGCCGCGTGACGCCTTGCCTTGGGGCGGCCCGGCGGCAAGGCTACCTCAGTCTGTGCGCAGATGAAATGGCCGACCTGGGTGCTGGTCGTCCTGCTGGCTGCGCTGCAGTATCCGCTGTGGTTCGGCAAGGGCGGCTGGTTCCGGGTGCAGGAGATGGAACGGCAGCTTGCGGCCCAGCGTGAAGTGAACCAGACGCTGGAAGCGCGCAACGCCTCGCATGAAGCCGAAGTGCGCGATCTCAAGACCGGTTACGAAGCCATCGAAGAGCGTGCGCGCTATGAGTTGGGCCTGGTGAAAGAAGGCGAGATCTTCGTGCAGACGCCGCAAAAGCGGCAATAGCGCAACTTACGCCGTCCCGCCAGAGCCGACTTTCAGGGTAGGCGGCAATCAATTCCAGAGCGTCATTCCGGCGCAAGCCGGAATCCAGGAAATGCAACAACCTGGACACCGGCTTGCGCCGGTGTGACGAACTAATCAGGTATCTTTTGCCGCGCCAGCGCGGTGACCCGCTCGATGAACTTGCCCTTGGCCGCCGCAAAGGCCCTGCGGTCGTCGGCGTGTGCTGCTGCGGCGCTCAGCTTGATAGCTGCATACTCGGCGGCGAGTTCAGGGTGGGCGATCAGGTAGTCGCGGAAAAGTAGCCGCTCCCAGTAGGGCGAGCGCGGTTCCAGGAAATGCACATGATGGCTGCGCCGGCCGGTGGCATCGCGCTTGATGAACCACGCATAGGCCAGGCCGGAGCGGTCCTCGTTCAGTCGCCAGAGATAGTCGTAGCCCTGCGCTTCGAGGATCGGTGCGATGCGGTCCTGCACCATGTCCAGCGCGGGAATTTCCACCAGCATGTCGATGATCGGCTTGGCGGCCAGGCCGGGCACGGCGGTGCTGCCGAAATGCTCGATGCGGCCGATCAGGTCGCCGGGCAGGCAGGCACGCAGATGCGCGACCTCCTCGGCAAAGCGTTGCGGCCAGGCCGGATCGTAAGGCACCACCGCGACATCCTCGCCGAGGGCATGGCTGACGCGATCTTCGGGTGTCTTGGCAGGTGGCGGCGACATGAGTACGAGATACCGATTTTGCCGGCCCGAGTCAAGCGAAGAAACGAAACATCAGCGGTATTTCTCTTGAAGATAAAAGCGCCGCACAATCGGCTGGAATTGCTGTCCGATCTGGTCTCACCGTGGGCATGGCTCGTGGCGGCCTTTGCGTTGGCCGTGATCTTCGGCAGCCGCTTCGCCCTGCTGCGCTTGATGCGGGTGGACCGTGCCGCTGCCGGGGCGCTGGGCTGGATTGCGCCGCGTGGCATCATCCCGTGCTGTTGTTCATTCATCCCCGGGAGGCCTTCGCGTTGCCCAATATCCTCAATGGCGCGGTGATCCTGGTGGTGCTGGCGTCCTCGGCATTGATACTCGTCGCCCGCTTCATCGGTTCCTGTCACCCACGCTGTTCGGGAAGCAGCAGTTCCACCCGGTTGCGGCCATTCTCCTTGGCCAGATACAGGGCCCGGTCCGCCCGGCGCAAGGTCGCCTCGATATCCTCGGGGCAAAGGCTGGTCACGCCGATGCTCACGGTGATGCACAGGCTTGCGTCCTCGAATGGAATAGACAGGGATTCCACGCGCTGGCGCAGGCGCTCGGCAAAGCCTTGCGCCGCGTCGAGAGGGGTTTCAGGTAGCAGGATGGCGAATTCCTCGCCACCCAGACGGCCGGCCAGGTCGATCTTGCGCAGGCTGGCGGCGACCTCCTGGGCGAAGGCCTTAAGCACGGCATCGCCCGCGGCGTGACCATCCTGGTCATTGATGTTCTTGAAGTAATCCAGGTCCAGCATCAGCAGGGCCGCGGGTTTGGCGAACCGCCGGATGCGCTCGGTTTCTTGCGCGGCCAGGGTCAGGAAATGGCGGCGGTTGGTCAGCCCGGTCAGCGTATCCGTGGTGGCCAGCCGCCGCAATTCCTGGTCGATGATCTTGCGCTGGCTGATGTCCTGGAAGGAAACGATCGCGCCGGTGTGCCGTTCGCCCTCGAGTAGCGGCGTGACCACGAGTTCGACCGGAAATCCGCTGCCATCGGCGCGGAAAAACCATTCCTCGCCGCGGCGCACCTGACCATCGCGGGAGGTCAGATGAATCGGGCAATCAACCTCTGGATAAGACGTTCCGTCCGGCCTGTGGTGATGGAATAGCAGATGCTGGTTTTCCCCGATTACCGCGTCTTCTGTCAGTCCTAGCATGGAGAGGGCGACCGGATTGACGAAGGTGCAGCGGCCACCGAGGTCACAGCCATACACGCCTTCGCCGAGGCTGGCGAGCAACGCCTGGGAACGTGAGCGTTCGCGGCAGGCGCGGCGCAGGGCCAGGGTCAGGCCAATGGCCAGGGCCGTCACCAGCAATGCGGCCAGCAGGCCGGCAATCAGCATGTATCCCCAGCGCTCGCGGATGTCGCGGAAAGTGAAGTGGGGCGCATGATCGAAGGGTGGCAGGCGCAGGGCGCGTGACAACTCTTCCACCGGCAGGTAATCGGCGGGTATCGTATAACCGTGGATGCCCGCCGCCCGGGCGGCGGGATGTTCCGGCTCCAGGCCATAAAGGGCGGCGGCAACATGGCGCACCGCGCGCTCATCCACATGCGGCATGGCAAATACCGGCCATTCCGGGTAAAGCCGGGTGGACACCTGGTAGGGAAACGCCGGTTGATGCTGCTGGTGGATCAGTTTCACTTCACCAGTCGGCAGACTGCCCTCGCGCCCCATCATTTCCACAATGCCGCTGCGCACGAAGCCGACATCGGCGCTTCCTGCCAGCACTGCCCGCACGACATTCTGGTGATCGTCCAGGATATCCAGACGTGCCACGTGTTCAGGCAGGCGGATGCCTTCCCGAAACAGTTCATAGGCCTGCGCGCGGTAGTCGCCCATGTGGGAGAGGCTGGGAGCAGCAATCACCTTGCCGCGGACATCCTGCAGGGCGCGGATGTCGTCCCGGTCGGCGCGGGCGATGATGGCGCCGCCCAGGTGGTGCAAGGGTTGCCCTGCCTCGTTCCCGACCAGTGTGGCAATCACCCCGGTCAGGGGTTGCTGCTTGCGCACCACCAGGAAATGGGTGGGATTGGTCGTGACGATATCCAGTGCGCGTTCGGAGAGCGCCCGCTCAATATCCTTGGCATCGAGTACCTGCAGGATAATGCGCTCCTGCGTGAGCGTCTGGTTGAGGTAGTCGACCAAAGGCTGATACTTGGCGCGGGTGTTTTCCGCGCCGAGGAAGGCGAAGACACCGAAGGTCAGGGTTTTTCGCTCGTCCGCCGTGGCCTGCACCGGGAGGGCAAGCACTAAAAGCGCGGCGACAAGCGCGGTCAGGAACACGCAGCGCCCGGGCCATCCGGTTCCGCCAGGGATAACTCTTCGAGAAGCGTGGCGCTGAATCATTGCTAAGTCCATTTGCTGCCGTCTAGCGACAGGTATTCGACATGTTCAGCCTACCGGGAAAGTCCCGGGATAAGCGGATTTTCAGTCAATCTCGAACAGCGCCTGCCGGTAGCGTTGTGCATTTTCCACATAGTGCACGGCGCTTGTGGCCAGCATGGCCAGTTGCGCGTCGTTGAGTTCGCGCACGATGCTGCCCATGCCGATCAGCGAACCGTCGCCGACCGTGCAGCCGTGCAGCATGACCTTGTGGCCGACGGTGATGTCGCGGCCGAGAGTGAGCGGCTGGCCGACGTCGGTATGCAGCACCGAGCCGTCCTGGATGTTGGTGTTTGCACCGATGGTGATCGGATCGTTGTCGCCGCGCAGCACGGCGTTCCACCAGACACTTACATTTTCGGCCAGATGCACGTCGCTGATCACCGTGGCATTCGGCGCGATCCAGACCGAGGGCGCGAGTTGCGGTAGCTTGTCGCCGAGTCGAAAGACTGGCATCAGAGGGTCTCGCCCAGCGTGATATCGACCATCAGCTCGTCGGAGAGTTTTTCCAGCTCGGCCTTCAGCGCGCGGGCGTTGAAGTCCGGCGCAGCGGTGAGCTCTGCCTCGCAATGGAAGAGGATCTCCGCCGACATCGGCGCGCTGCTGGTGTAGGTCGCCAGTTCTTCGACGTTGACGGCATGACGCGCCAGCACCTGCGAGACTTCGCGGACGATGCCGATGCGGTCGTGGCCGACGAGATTGAGCGATAAATGGGCCAATGAGCGCCGTCCCGCCAGCGCCGACTTTTCGTCCGCGGCGGTCGTCGCCGATGACGGTGAGGATCAGATGTTGGTCAGCCATTTGCATAGTCCTCGATAGGAACGCAGGCGCAGAACAGGTTGCGGTCGCCCAGACGTCGTCGATGCGATTCACCGACGGCCAGAACTTGTTGGCCGCCACCCAGGGCAGGGGGAAGACCGCCGTTTCCCGGCATCGACACCTTTTACAAGCTGAAGCGGTGACCTCCTTCCCCATGAAGTGGCCGACCTGGGTGCTGGTCGCTTGACTTGTCCTGCTGCAGTATCCACTTTGGTTTGGCAAGGGCGGCCTGCTCCGGGTGCAGGAGATGGAGAGGCAGCTTACTGCCCAGCGTAAAGTGAAGCGGACGCTGGAAGCACGCAACGCCGTGCATGAAGCGGAGGTGCGCGACCTCAAGACAGGTTACGAAGCGATCGAGGAGCGTGCGCGTTACGAACTCGGCCTCGTTAAAGAAGGCGAGATCTTCGTGCAGACGCCGCAGAAAAAGCCCTGAGCAGCTCCAGGTGCCGTCCCGCCAGCGCCGACTTTCTGGTTATTCCGTCCGGTCTTCGACAGGCAGATGGGCCATCTGGCCGAAAGCCAGGTCGTTTGTCACCAGCACCGCGCTCACGCACAGCGCATGTGCGGCAATCAGCATGTCAAGCGGCGCCAATACCTTGCCATGCCTCGCCATCTCGGCCCGCACAATCCCGCAATACTCTGCCGTGGTGCTTTCCCAGGGCAGTACGTCGACGCGCCGGAGAAGCTCGCGCACGGCAAGATGCAGCTGTTTGGCGTCGGGATGTTTCGCCAAGCCAAACAGCAACTCGCCTGCGGTGATGGTAGAGATGCAAAGAGATGCCATGGGCACGGCGACGATGTGTTCGGCAACGGCGGGATATTTTCTGAGCAGGCGGCTTGCCGTGTTGGTATCCAGCATGAACCGTTTCATTCGCCATATCCATCGAAGGGGTCGCGATCCTGAAGTTCCCTGGTATCAAGGCATATGCTATCGAGAGTAGATGTTTTCCGGCTACAAGGAGGGAAAGGTCAAGATGTAAAAAAACCCGACACGTTTGCCGTGTCGGGCTTTTCAGGGGTTTGGGGGGCTATGCGTATTTGCGACGACGCAGCGCAGCCAGACCGGCCAGACTCAAACCCAACAATGCTACGGAGGCGGGCTCAGGCACTGCAGTGCCTGAGCCTTGAACGAACTGCAAGTCATCCAGCAGGATGTAGTCATAGCTGGCTTGAACCATCTGTACCGTTTTGATGAGCTGACCATTGCCGTTAGCGCCAATGAAAGCAGCGTAAGGATCGGTTTGCGCAGCGACGAACAAGCTGCTGATCAAGGTATTGCTCGAATCGAGAAGATTCATGGTCCAGGACATATCTGCAGCACCCCAGTTAAAACCGAATGCAGACACGGCATTGGTAAAAACAAGGTCAAAGCTATTACCGCCACTGCCGTTGGCTATGTAGTTGCCGGTTGCAGCGTATGAACCTGCATAAATACTTTCAACATTCAAGGCCGTACCGGATGTCGACAGCGTGACGTTGCTACCAAATGCACGGCTATTGAAGCTGCCAAGCGCTTCGGCGTTGAAGTCCAGGAGCGTGGAGCCGCTCAAGGAACTATCCGCCGAGTTGGTGAGATAGATAGGGGCCGCGCTAGCAGAAGTCGCAGCAAATAAAGCGGATACGGAAACCGCTAACACCGCAACTGTATGTTTCATTTCTTTACCTCCCTCTCAAAGATTGGCTAGCCGTTATTGGCTATATGTTCTTAAAGCATAATTTGTACCAAAATAATTTACCAATATAATTCAATGCATTGCATTGCATTGCATTGCTGAAGTGTCAATTTTGTCGACACAGCCTGTTTGTCCGGCCAGCCCTCCCTTCGTTAGTATCCATGCAAATCAAGGAATACGATGTATGATTTACATGTGATTACCCGGCAACTCCTGCCCCGGCTTCTTGAGTGTATCGGCCAGTTTCCGGCCGTGGCGTTGCTCGGCCCGCGCCAGGCAGGCAAGACCACGCTGGCGGAAATGCTCGCCGCACAGCGACATCCCAGCCTTTATCTCGATCTGGAAAGCCCGACCGATCGCGCCAAGCTGCTCGATCCGGAAGCCTATCTGGCCCGGCACGAAGACAAGCTGGTCATTCTGGACGAAGTCCAGCGCATGCCCGATCTGTTCCAGCCCCTGCGCGGCCTGATCGACCGCGGGCGGCGCAAGGGAATCGGCCACGGACGCTTCCTGCTCCTGGGCTCGGCTTCCGGCGATCTGTTGCGCCAGTCGGGCGAAAGCCTGGCCGGTCGCATCGCCTATCTGGAATTGCCGCCGCTGCTGGTCACCGAAGTCGCGCCCGGGCAACAGGATGCGCTGTGGATGCGCGGCGGTTTTCCGGACAGTTTTCTGGCACAGGACGACCGGTTGAGCCTGCGCTGGCGGCAGAACCTGATCGGCACCTATCTCGAACGGGACATCCCTGCCCATGGCACGCGCCTGCCGGCGGAAACCTTGCGGCGGTTTTGGACCATGCTGGCACACCATCAGGGCGGCTTGCTCAACCTGGCGCAGTTGGGCAGGAACCTGATGGCGGACACCAAGACGGTGAGCCGCTATCTCGATCTGCTGGTCGATCTGTTGCTGGTGCGCCGCCTGCAACCGTGGCACGGCAATCTCGGCAAGCGACTGGTGAAAGCGCCGAAGGTCTATATCCGCGACAGTGGGCTGGTGCATGCGCTGCTCGGCATCGGCGATCTTGACGGCCTGCTCGGGCATCCGGTGGTGGGGGCCAGTTGGGAGGGCTTCGCGCTGGAAAACCTGCTCGATGCCACGCCCTTCAACACGGTGCCCGGTTTTTACCGCAGCAGCAATGGTGCCGAGGTCGACCTGCTGCTGGACATGCCGGGGCATGGCCTCTGGGCCATCGAAATCAAGCGCGGAGCCACCGCCCGACCCCGGCGCGGTTTCCACGCCGCTTGCGCCGACTTGCAGCCGGCCCGGCGCCTGCTGGTCCATCCAGGCAACGAACGCTATCCGATCGGCGAGGGCGTGGAAGCGGCGGGCCTGCGCTTGCTGGCGGAGGAGTTGCGGCAGTTGAAATAATTGGCGGCATGCCGGGCGCCGCTCATAGTCGCTACGCCCCCACCTGCGGTGGGACCCTCCGCTATTCGCGGCTTCTGGCGACGACTTTCAGTCGATCAGCTCGATCTGCCCGCTGACATTCACCGTGACGTTCGATTCGCCGGCCTCGACCGGCATCGGCGCAGCTTCAGCGGCCATCATGGTGGTGCGGGCCATGGGGTGGGGCTGCGGGAAGTTGCCGCTGCCATTAACGCTCATCTGACGGATGCGGTAGGGTTTCTTCATCGACCCGGCGATGCGTTCGGCCTTGGTTTTGAAGGCCTCGATGGCCTCGAGGGTGGCATCGTCCTCGGCCTTGCGGCGGGTTTCCGGCGCGGGTGAGAAGTTGATGTTGCCGATGGCCAGTGTGCCGCCCTGCAACTTGCCGACGGCTGTTGACAGGGCTGCGGGATCGCGGCTTTCGAGCAGGAGCTCGGAGCGCATGCGCCAGCTTTCGATGGTGCGGCCGCCCTTGCCGTAGATCGGCCAACTGTGCGTGCCACCGCTCTTCACCGTGATGCCCGGCTGGGCCTTGGCCGTGGCGAGGCCCTCGGCGATGACGGACTTTACCTTGCGCGCAACCTCGGCCGGATCGCTGCCCGTCAGTTCGACGTAGGCGCTGGCCCGGCCCAGATCGTTGGGAACGCTGTGTTGCACATCGACACGAAAATCGATCAGCGTGCCGCTTGGTCTGGCAGGCAAATCAGTGGCGAGGACCGGCAGGGCGATCAGCAGCAGCGGCAGCAGCCAGGCGCGTGTCATGACACGATTTCCGTCAGGAACTGCCGGTAGCGCTGCGCGTTGCCCACATAGTGCACGGCGCTTGCGGCCAGCATTACCAGCTGCGCGTCGCTGAGTTCTCGCACGATCCGGCCCGGGGCGCCGACGACCAGCGAACGGTCGGGAATCACCTTGCCTTCGGGAATCAGTGCGCCGGCGCCGATCAGGCATTGCTTGCCGATCACCGCGCCGTTGAGGACGATGCTGCCCATGCCGATCAGCGAACCGTCGCCGACCGTGCAGCCGTGCAGCATGACCTTGTGGCCGACGGTGATGTCGCGGCCGAGGGTGAGCGGCTGGCCGACGTCGGTATGCAGCACCGAGCCGTCCTGGATGTTGGTGTTTGCACCGATGGTGATCGGATCGTTGTCGCAGCGCAGCACGGCGTTCCACCAGACACTTACATTTTCGGCCAGATACACGTCGCCGATTACGATGGCGTTGGGCGCGACCCAGGCCGAGGGAGCGAGTTGCGGTACCTTGTCGCCGAGGCAAAAGATTGGCATCAGAGGGTTTCACCCAGCGTGATATCGACCATCAGGTCGTCGGAGAGTTTTTCCAGCTCGGCCTTCAGCGCGCGGGCGTTGAAATCGGGTGCGGTGAAGAGTTCGGCTTCGGCATGGAAAAGCACTTCCGCCGACATCGGCGCGCTGCTGGTGTAGGTCGCCAGTTCTTCGACGTTGACGGCATGACGCGCCAGCACCTGCGAGACTTCCTTGACGATGCCGATGCGGTCGTGGCCGACGAGATTGAGCGTGAAGCGCCGTCCAATTGTTGGCAAATGAGGCGCCGACTTTTCCTCAGCAGCGAGTTCGGCGCTGACTTTGAGGCCGCTAAGCTTTGCCAGCGCGGCTTTCAATGCTGCAGCTTGCCCTGCCGGAACAGCCACCCGGACAATGCCGGCAAACTTGCCGGACAGATGGGCCAGCGAGGCTTCGAGCCAGTTGCCGTCGTGGGTGGCGATGGTGGTGGCGAGCTCTTCGACGAGGCCGGGACGGTCGTCGCCGATGACGGTGAGGATCAGATGTTGGTCAGCCATTTGCATAGTCCTCGATAGGAACGCAGGCGCAGAACAGGTTGCGGTCGCCCCAGACGTCGTCGATGCGATTCACCGACGGCCAGAACTTGTTGGCGGCAACATACGGCAGAGGAAATACCGCCGTCGCACGCGAGTAGGGGCGCTGCCAATTGCCGATGATGTCGGCCTGCGTGTGCGGCGCGTTTTTCAGCGGATTGTCGTCCGCCGGCCATTCGCCAGCTTCGATCCTGTGAATTTCGTTGCGGATGCCGATCATCGCCTCGACGAAGCGGTCGAGCTCGGCCTGGTTCTCCGATTCGGTCGGCTCGACCATCAACGTGCCGGCGACCGGGAAGCTCACCGTCGGTGCGTGAAAACCGTAGTCCATCAGGCGCTTGGCGATGTCGATTTCGGCGATGCCCGTGGCGGCCTTGATGGCGCGGATGTCGAGGATGCACTCGTGCGCGACGCGCCCCTGGCCACCGCTGTAAAGCACCGGGTAGTGGTCCGCCAGCCGCGTGGCGATGTAGTTGGCATTGAGGATGGCGACCTGCGTGGCCTGCCGCAGCCCCGTGCCGCCCATCATGGCGATGAACATCCACGAGATCGGCAGGATCGATGCCGAGCCGAACGGCGCGGCGGATACCGCACCCTGCGTGCCGACGCGGTCGGCCGCCAGCACATGGCCGGGCGCGAAGGGCGCCAGATGTGCTTTCAACCCAATTGGCCCCATGCCCGGCCCGCCGCCGCCGTGCGGAATGGCAAAGGTCTTGTGCAGGTTGATGTGCGAGACATCGGCGCCGACAAAGCCCGGTGAGGTCAGTCCCACCTGGGCGTTGAGGTTGGCGCCGTCCATGTAGACCTGGCCGCCGTGGGCGTGGGTGATCTCGCACATTTCCCTGACGGCTTCCTCGAACACGCCGTGGGTGGAGGGATAGGTGATCATCAGGCAGGAGAGATTGGCCGCATGCTGCGCCGCTTTTGCCTTGAGGTCGGCGATGTCGACGTTGCCATGCTCATCGCAATCGACGACGACGACCGTGAGCCCGCACATCTGCGCCGTGGCGGGGTTGGTGCCGTGCGCGGATCTCGGGATCAGGCAGATGTCGCGGTGGCCGTCACCCTGCGCGGTCTGATAGCGGCGGATCGAGACCAGCCCGGCGTATTCGCCCTGCGCGCCGGAGTTGGGCTGGACGCACAGCGCGTCGAAGCCGGTGATGACGGTGAGCCAACCGGCCAGCTGGTCGATCATCCGGGCGTAACCGAGTGCCTGTTCAGCCGGGGCGAACGGATGCATGCCGCCAAAGGCGGGCCAGCTGACCGGCATCATTTCGGCGGCGGCGTTGAGTTTCATGGTGCAGCTGCCGAGCGGAATCATCGCGTGGTCGAGCGCCAGGTCCTTGTTCTGCAGGGACTTGAGGTAGCGCAGCATGGCGTGCTCGGTGTGATGTGTGTTGAATACCGGATGGGCGAGAACGGGCGAAGTGCGGCGCAGATTGTCCGGAATGGCGTCGGGGCAGGGCGCGTCCAGGTCCGCGGTCTTGCCGAGCAAGGCCAGCAGCGCGGCGACATCTTCGCGTGTGGTGGTCTCGTCAAGGCTGATGCCGACGGTTTCGTTGTCGATGTTGCGCACATTGAAGGCGGAATTCCGTAATGCCGCCGTCCCGCCAGCGCCGACTTTTGCAATGATCGTGTCGAAAAAGCTGCCCGTAACTCCGAGGCTGCGGGCGAGCAGACAGGTGAGGTGATGGACGCGCCGGGCGATGCGTTGCAGACCGACCGGCCCGTGCCAGACGGCATACATGCCGGCCATGTTGGCGAGCAGCACCTGCGAGGTGCAGATGTTCGAGTTGGCCTTCTCGCGGCGGATGTGCTGTTCGCGCGTTTGCAGCGCCATGCGCAGGGCGGTCTTGCCGCGCACGTCCTTCGAGACGCCGATGATGCGGCCGGGTACGGCGCGCTTGTGCTCGTCCTTGCAGGCGAAGAAAGCGGCGTGCGGGCCGCCGTAGCCCATCGGCACGCCAAAGCGTTGCGAAGAACCGAGGGCGATGTCCGCGCCCATTTCACCGGGCGACTTCGTCAGCACCAGCGCAAGCAGATCGCAAGCGATAGCGCAGATGGCGTCCTTTGCCTTGAGCGCGGCGATGACCGCGCTGAAGTCCTTGATCTCGCCACGGGCGTTGGGGGTTTGCAGAAAAGCGCCGAACACGTCGTGATCGGCAGCGGATGCGGCCGGGCCGACGATCAGTTCGAAGCCGAACAAGGCGGCCCGCGTGCGCATGACATCGAGCGTCTGGGGAAACGCATCCACATCGACAAAGAAGGCATTGCTGGCCGACTTGCCGACGCGGCGCGCCATCGCCATCGCTTCGGCGGCGGCGGTGGCTTCGTCGAGCAGCGAAGCATTGGCGAGCTGCAGGCCGGTGAGGTCGATCACCATCTGCTGGTAATTGAGCAGCGCGGCCAGCCGCCCCTGGGCGATTTCGGCCTGATAGGGCGTGTAGGCGGTGTACCAGCCGGGGTTTTCAAACAGGTTGCGCTGGATCACCGGCGGCGTGTGGGTGCCGTAATAGCCGAGGCCGATACAGGATTTCCTGACCTGATTCTGTTCAGCCAGCCCCTTGAGTTGCGCCAGCACCGCGTGTTCGGTCTGAGGCTGGGGCAGGGGCAGTTCGGCCGGCAGGCGAATCGAAGCGGGCACGGTCTGCGTGATCAATTCATCGAGACTGGCAACACCCAGCGTCGCCAGCATGGTCGCCTGCTCGGCTGCCGATGGGCCGATGTGGCGCGCGATGAATTCGTCGCGGTGTTCTAGTTCAGTCAGCGTTTGCGTGCTCATTATTCTGCGGCGACCTTCTCGTAGGCGGCGGCGTCGAGCAGCAAGCTCAGGTCGGCCGGATTGGCGGGTTTCATCCTGAACAACCAGGCGGCATAGGCATTCTGATTCACGCTCTCGGGGGCGCCAATGGCCTCTTCGTTTCTGGCGACGACCTCACCGGCGAGCGGCGCATAGATGTCGGATGCGGCCTTGACCGATTCAACCACCGCGCACTCCTCGCCGACCTTCACCATCAGACCGGGCTCGGGGAGTTCGAGAAACACGATGTCGCCAAGCGCTTCCTGGGCGTGATCGGTGATGCCGATGGTGACGGTGCCGTCGGCTTCCTGCTTCACCCATTCATGGGATTGGGTGTACTTGAGATCGGCGGGGATGTTCATGATGGGCTCCGATTGAGTAGTGAGTTCAGATGAGGGATTTGCCGTGACGCACGAAAGACGGTTTGACGACCTTCGCGCGCAGTAATTTGTCGCGGACGGCCACTTCGACAAGGTCGCCGGGAGCGACGCCGCCGGGCAGGCGCGCCAGGGCGATCGACTGGTTGAGTGTGGGCGAGAAACTGCCGCTGGTGATTTCGCCCGCGCCCTGGGCGGTGACGACTTTCTGGTGGGCGCGCAGCACGCCCTTGTCGAGCAGCACGAGTCCGAGAAATACTCTGAGCGCCGACCGCTCGCGCAGTTCCGCGAGCGCCCTTTTCCCGATGAAGTCGCGACTGGCATCCTTGAAATCTACGGTCCAGGTCAGGCCCGATTCGAGCGGGTTTTGCGTTTCGTCCATGTCCTGGCCATAGAGGTTCATGCCGGCTTCGAGACGCAGGGTGTCGCGGGCGCCGAGGCCGCAGGGGCGGATGCCGGCGGCGACCAGTTTTTCCCACACGCTGGCGGCGGCAGTGGCCGGCACGGCGATTTCAAAACCATCCTCGCCGGTGTAGCCGGTGCGGGCGATCAACCAGTCATTCCATTCGGCGGCCTGAAACGGCACGAGTGCTGCGCTGGCGGCACGGCTGGCCGGGAAGGCTGTCCAGAAACGCTCGCGCGCCTGCGGGCCCTGCACGGCGATCATCGCCAGGTCACGGCGCGGCTTGAGGCTGACGGCGTAGTCGGCGGCTTGCAGCTGCATCCAGCCCAGATCCTTCTCCGCAGTGCCGGCATTGACGACGATGCGGTAGTGCGTCGGGGTGAAAAAATAAACGATCAGGTCGTCGATGACACCGCCATCTTCCTGGAGCAGGCAGGAATAGAGCGCCTTGCCGGGCACGGTCAATTTGGCGACATCGTTGGCCAGCAGATGGCGCAGGAAAGCCTGCGACTCGCCGCCGCTGAGGTCTAGGCTAAGCATGTGCGAGACATCGAACATGCCGGCATCCTGACGGACGGCGTGATGCTCCTCGATCTGCGAGCCGTAGTTGATGGGCATTTCCCAGTCCGCGAAGTTGACGATGCGGCCGTGAGCGGCGAGATGGCTGTCGTACAGGGGGGTGCGCTGGATCATGGTTTGACCGGAGAAAAATCGCTGCGCCGGCAATCGGCCCAGCAATTGGGGGTTTCGTAGATGCGCACCCGTTCCAGGTGCAGGTGGTTGCCCGCATTACTTCCATATGCGTCGCGATAGACCGGGTCGAGCAACTCGAAGGCAATCCGCGCCAGGTTTTCGGCGGTCGGCACGCGATCGAGCACGACGGTCTTGTGGCCGGGCAGGCTGGCGAGAAACTCGACGACCGGCGCGTCGTGGCGATAGACCAGAAAGGCGTGGTCCCAAACCGCGACGACGTGGCGCACGGCGATCGCCTTGACCTCGGAAAAGTCCATCACCATGCCGTTGTGCGGCTGACCGGCGGCCTCGATGACCTCGCCGGTGAGGGTGATTTCCAGCGCATAGCGGTGCCCGTGCAGATGGCGGCACTGGCTTTGGTGGTCAGGAATGCGATGACCGGCGTCAAATTCGAGACGGCGCGTGATCTGCATGGGATGGGCGATAATCCGGGGGAATTTTTACTGGCGCAGTATATCCCAGCCACTTCCATCCACTCTCAGCAAAGTCTCCCATGCCTCCCGCCTCAGGCCGCCTTACCGTCAAGGATCACAGCCGCGACAGCGCCGGCATGACTTACGTCTATCCGGTGATTTCGCGCCGGGCCGGCGGGGTTTCGGTCGGCATCAATCTCAATCCCAACAATGCCTGCAACTGGCGTTGCATCTACTGCCAGGTGCCCGACCTCAAACGCGGTGGTCCGCCGCCGATTGATCTTGATCGACTGGAGGCCGAGTTGCGGGACATGCTGGCGCAGCTTTATGTGGGCGATTTTCTCGAACGGCATGCTCCGCCAGAGGCCAGAAAGATAGTTGATGTTGCCTTTTCCGGCAACGGCGAGCCCACGACCGCTGCCGAGTTTGCCGAAGCCGTGGAGCGAGTGGGTCGCTGCCTTGATGCACACGTGTCTGGCGAACCGCCCCGGCTGCGCCTTATTACAAATGGCAGCATGCTCGGCCGCGCGTCGGTACGGCGCGGCATCGCCATGATCGGCGCACGGGCGGGGGAAGTGTGGTTCAAGGTCGATGCCGGCGACGCCGCCACCCTGCGGCGCATCAATGGCGTGGCGCTGCAGCCGGCGACTGTGTTGCGCCACCTGCGGCAATCCGGGGAGCTATGCGCGACGTGGGTGCAGACCTGCCTGTTCGCCATCGACGGCAAGCCGCCCGCAGCGGCCGCGCTGGCGGCTTATCTTGATCTGCTGTTGCAGGCAAGGGGCAGCATCGGTGGCGTGCATCTGTACGGCCTGGCACGCCCTTCATTGCAGCCGGAGGCGCCGCGCCTTTCCTCATTGCCAAATGAATGGCTGGAAGAACAAGCTGAACGCATCAGGGGTAGAACCGGGCTGACCGTACGGGTCAGCCCTTGATCCGGAAATGCTGTCCGGTTAAGCTTTTTTCCAGACTTTTGCCTGCTTTTTCAAGTCCTTGAACAGCTCGGAGTTCTTGGCCCGCAGGAATTCGATGACTTCGTAATCCTCGCGCTTGATCTTCTGGATGTCGATTTGCTCGACATGAACCAGGCGCAGCAGATGCTGGACCGGGCGCGGCATGTTGCGACCGCTTTCATAGCGCGAACCGCCACTCTGGGTGACGCCCAGCTTTGACCAGAACTGTTGCTGGTTCAGACCCAGCTTGCGGCGAATCTCGCGGGCATCAGCTTTATCTGTGTTTTTCATATGGTTATCCTTTATAAAAATACTCAATGGTTATGACGGGTCAGTTACTGGCTACAGTGGGGATACAACTGAAGTCATAGCTGGAAGCATATCGGATATTTCATCGCCATACAAGTAATAGACAACATAAAATTTCAGTAAATCCGCTGATCGGATAAAATGCGCGCCTTTGCAAGTCTATGGACCGAATATGGCACTGATTGTTCAAAAATACGGTGGTACCTCGATGGGGACTCCCGAACGCATCCGGGATGTGGCCCGGCGGGTCAGCCGCTGGAAAAAGCAGGGAAATCAAGTGGTGGTGGTGGTGTCTGCCATGAGTGGCGAAACCAATCGTCTCCTTGCCCTGGCGAAAAATGTCACGCCGCACCCTCACCCGCGCGAGCTTGACGTCATGATTTCCACCGGCGAGCAGGTCACCATCGCGCTATTGGCGATGGCCCTGCAGGATACGGGCGTCAAGGCCAAAAGCTATACCGGCGGCCAGGTCAAGGTGCTGACCGACAGCGTCTTCACCAAGGCGCGCATCCTGTCGATCGATGAAGCAAACATGCGGCGCGACCTCGATAACGACACGGTCATCATCGTCGCCGGCTTTCAGGGGGTCGATGAATTGGGCAACATCACCACGCTGGGGCGGGGCGGCTCGGACACCACGGCCGTCGCACTGGCCGCCGCCCTCAAGGCCGACGAATGCCAGATCTACACCGACGTCGATGGCGTTTACACCACCGACCCGCGCATCGTGCCGGAGGCGCGCAAGCTTGATCGCATCACCTTCGAGGAAATGCTCGAAATGGCGAGCCTCGGCTCGAAAGTGCTGCAGATTCGCTCCGTCGAATTCGCCGGCAAGTACAAAGTCAAGTTGCGTGTGCTGTCCAGCTTCGAAGAGGAAGGCAAGGAAACCCCCGGCACACTGATTACCGTTGAGGAAGACAAGCAAATGGAACAACCCATCATCTCAGGCATCGCCTTCAATCGCGACGAAGCCAAACTCACCGTGCAGGGCGTGCCGGATCGCCCGGGCATTGCTTCGCAGATCCTCGGCCCGATTGCCGAAGCCAACATCGACGTTGACGTCATCATCCAGAACGTCGGCCATGACGGTACCACCGACTTTTCATTCACCGTGAATCGCGGCGATTACGACCGCACCTTCAAGATTCTCGACGAACAGATCAAGCCACATATCGGCGCGCGTGCCATCGAAGGTGACAACAAGATCTGCAAAGTCTCCGCCGTCGGCGTCGGCATGCGCTCCCATCCCGGTGTCGCCAGCCAGATGTTCCGCGCGCTGGCCGAAGAAGGCATCAACATCCGGATGATCTCGACTTCCGAAATCAAGATCTCCGTTGTGGTGGACGAGAAATATCTCGAACTTGCCGTCCGGGCCTTGCATCAGGCCTTTGGACTCGACAAGGCACCTGTTTGAGTTTGACCAGAGGGGGTGATGTGTTTATCATCGCCCCCCTGCGGAGAAGTGGCCGAGTGGTCGAAGGCACGCCCCTGCTAAGGGCGCATCTGGGCAAAACCTGGATCGAGGGTTCGAATCCCTCCTTCTCCGCCAGTAATGGCAAGGTACGCCAACGCGAACTGTCTTAAGTTGGCGTACCAAATCGCTGAAACCCATTGCCACAAGGGGTTCCAGGCAAAACCTCTTGACCTCCCAAGTTTTTGACAGGACTGAACTGTACCGTTCAGAAGAGGTATTTTTCGTCTGTTGGCCCCAAAAATTCTGCACTTCAAACTGTCTTTAGTGCAGTGTTTTGCTTTCGCTTGGAAATTGCTGCGGTTTGTTGGAATAGCTTGTAACGGCTTGGAACTAAGCTGCAGAAATGGGCCTATTTCTCCGCCCCAGGGATGACGAGGCAGGACTGCTCGTAGGCCTCGATCTCGCTCACCCGATAAAGGATGCGTCCCATCATCTTGATGTAGGGTGGTCCGATCTTCTGTGAGCGCCAGCGCTGAATGCGTGAAACCGAACAAAACCAGCGCGCGGCCAGCAGTTCCTCCGAGATGATCACCATCACCGAATGAAACTTGCAAATTTCTTGAGGACGATCGGGTGGGGGAGGGGCGCTGGCTGGACTGATTGCTCAGACACCTTCTTCCTTGGTCTAGCAGCTTGTGGGTGCGTCGTTGTCTGCGGGAGATTGAGTTTGCGTTACAGGCCGGCGCTCAGGATGCGCAAGAGATTCTCGCCTTGCTCATTGGCAGTCATCTTTCTGACGTCGTCCTGCCTGAACGCCAGAGGTTCGTAACCATCATTGGGTTTGCGCTTGTTCTTGCTGGCGGGTGGTTTCATAATCTAAAATACGGAAGCCTACCAGCCATTTGTCATGAAGCTGACCAGGACGACACCGGCGAATTCTATGTATGTTGATGTCACAGTCATTGATATCACAGTCACTTGCCGCGCGCCACCCTTTCCGGCACAATTCGCGCCAATGTGTCACAGGCAACAGTTCCCGATAACCATCCAGGAGTATGACGTGCAACACACGCGTGTCCACACCGACAGATCACACAAGCGGCAGCCCCTAGCGGTGATGTCCCTGAGTGCGTTGCCGTGCGCGCTTGGTACGTCACCCGTTTACCCGATCAGTGCGTTCGCCCCGTTTGAATACGATCACGATCGCACGCAGTGCAACGGTTGGAACGAATACGCAACAAAAAGCATCCGGGAGAGAAATGGATAGCCTAGCCCGACAGACCGAAAGGTCTCAGGCCACGAGGCCCGGATGATCCGAAAGGACTCCGGGCTTTGTGCTTTTCAAGGTCCCGGCCGTTTATAGAAAAGGATGACATCATGGGAATGTTCGATTACCTGAAGTGCAAATATCCATTGCCTGATGCCGGCGACGACGATCTGGAATACCAGACCAAGGACACGCCAGCACAGTTTCTGGACAACTACGAAATCCGCGCGGACGGCTCTTTGTGGCACCTGGACTACGATATCGAGGACAGGAGCGACCCGAATGCCGATGGGCTCGCTCGCTTGGTCGGCAGGCTAAGCCGCGTCAACGAGCGCTGGGAGCCCGTGCCGTTTACTGGTGAGATCCGCTTCTACTGCTACGTCGGCGAAAACCAGTGCACCGAGTTCTCTGCTTACTTCGTGAACGGCATGCTGAACTTCCTGACGCCGATCGGAAAAGAACCTATGTCCGTGAACGGCGCGCGTCAAGGTAGTTGTCGCCTCGGTCATGCAGCCAACGGTTGGATATGGTTACCCATCAAATGCGTCTTTATGATGGCGTCGCGCTCGGGATTGAGCGTCACGGCACCGATGGGCAGCCAGTTACGAGTGTCACC
>JAUXOM010000016.1 GCA_030682175.1 Rhodocyclaceae bacterium | reverse complement strand
AGCCATGGCTTGCTCCTGTCAAAGTCGAGGCGGATTGCCTCGTCTCCAACATCGGCAGTTTCATGGCCTGTGCAAAACTACCACCGCTTCCGTCACCCACCTCTGCCTGCACTTCCTTACCGCGCGAGCGGTTTAGTCCTCAGGCGCTTATCGGTCTTCGCGCGTATGCCAGATGCGCAAGATGTATATGGTGTCTTCCTGGATTGTGTAGCGCATCTCGTAGTTGCCGATGAGGATACGGCGCACCTCGCGCGGGTCGAATTCCTCCAGGCGCTCGCCGATGCGCGGATTGATACGCAAGCCCGCCGGCGCCGCAGTCAGCGACTGAACCACACGTGCGGCGGCGGCCGGATTCACCGGCGTCAGAAAATCGTACAGCCGAGCCAGATCGGACAGAGCTTTGCTGGTCCATTTCAACTCCATCAGCGCGGCACTGGCAACGGGTTGGACGTGGCCAAGCTGTCGGCCCACGCCTGCACGGCTTGGTGATCAATGACGCGTCCCGCGTCGACGTCATCCAGCGCTTCGCGGGTCAGGCGACTGCGCTCCTCCTCCTGGTCGATCCAGGCCGCGAGCGCCTGCTTGACGATCCATCCCCGCGAGCGCTCCAGGCGCATGGCAAGTTGATCAACCTTTTCAGCGAGGGGCAGGGGAACATGGGCGGTAATCACCTTGGTTTCGGCGTGTGGCATGACAGGCTCCAATCAAATTAAATCAAATTAAATCTATATCAATCATATTGAAGTATCGAGGTGTTTGCAAACGAATAAATAGCCACCTCTTAGGCCTTGCATTGCAAGACACGCAAATGGGGTCAGACATCGCCATGTCTTGCCGTGGATCATAAAAGGCGTGCGGATTTACCTTGTACCGCGAGAATGGCAACCGCTTTTTTGTCGAATGAAACGAAGGTTTCCCCGCCGAGCCAGTGCCCTTCGTAGGCAATGACGCCATCGGCGAAATCCCCGCCCGCTTCGAGCGCCGAAAGACCAGCCTCTACGGCGGGCCGGTTCACTTCCACGTTAGCAGCGGCAAGTAGTGCGCTAATTGCGGTAGCCACGTCGGAGACTTGGAATCCGTAGACCTTGCGGAGTACCCACACAAACTCGCATAGGCACGGCAACGCGACCGCGATCAATTCGGCATCGGTCAAGACCTGGGCGGCGACGCGCGCTTGCACGGGGTCGTCCTGCACGACAGCACGCACCAGTACGTTGGTATCAACAGTGACCTTCATTCTTTACCAGCCCAGGCTTGCGCGGTCGCAGCGTTGATTTCTTCAATGGTGGCGACTTTCTTGGTCCGGCCCGCGAGCAAGCCGACGAAGTTGTCAATATTTCCTGTTAGCCGGGCTGCTTTCAGCATGCCCCGGCCATCTGGCAGCAGATCCAACTCGATCTTTTCTCCCGGCCTGATGCCGAGGTGTTGCAGTACCTCTTTCCTGAATGTCACTTGCCCCCGGGCGGTAACGGTTAATGTGGTCATGGCGGGTCTCCTTGTGGTCTCTTGATGCACCTTAGTGTAATGTAAATTCGCCTTACTTTCAAAGCTTGGGAAACATAAATAGCAGCAAATAGGGGACAGACCACGGTTTCATGATTTGAAATAAAACTGGCCCGCTTGGGTGGGCCAGTTTGTTGTGTGCGCTGGGTGAAGTGCCGTCTCGCCAGCGCCGACTTTTACTCGCTGAACAAATCCGAGTGCCGGCCGGTCCGTTCAAAGCGAACTACATCGTCGCCTGCGATTTTGTAGATCAGCAACCAATCCGACTCGATATGCGCATCCCGAAAACCTTTCCATCCGCCTTGCAGTCGGTGATCGAGGTAGGTTGCCGGTAGCGGCACGCCATCAATGAGCAGACCCAACAGCGCCTTGAGCTTGCTTATGTCTTTCCCGCGCTTTTGCGACAACTTCACATCGCGCTTGAACTGCCCCGAGTATTCCGGTTGGCGCTTCAAATGCCCAACTGTTCATAGAGATCATCAGCGTCTTTGGCGTGGCGTACGTCCTCGCCTCGTTCGCTCCTGGCGAGCGTTTCGACTGTGAGTTTATTCGGGACGCGCATTTCGAAGGGCAGCGCCTTGTCCTTGGCTACCTTGGTCAATACAATCCGAACAACGTCGGATACGGTCAGGCCCATGTCTGCCAAGACGGCGGAGGCTTCTTCCTTGAGGGTTTCGTCGATTCTTGCACGGACAAAGGCAGTGGCTGCCATGATCTCACTCCTTGGGGTTTTATGGTTATTTGTTGCTCAATTAAGCCACAAATATACTGGAAGGTAAAGCAAACAATAGAAACAATAGCACCAAAACAATAGGGGACAGACCACGGTTTTGTGCTAGTCTTGGGCACCTTCTCCACGGATGTCAGACATGCCACGCCGAGCCCGGATCTGCCTGCCGAATGTTCCCCTGCATTTGATCCAGCGCGGTAACAACCGCCAAGTATGCTTTGTCGCGAATGAGGACTATCGCTTTTATCTCGACTGGCTGGCCGAGTATGCAGGCAAGACGGGTTGTCTCATTCACGCCTATGTTCTGATGACCAATCATGTGCACCTGCTGGTTTCTGCCGAGCGGGCGGCGGCGGCGGGCGAGATGATGAAGGCGCTGGGACAGCGCTATGTGCAATACGTGAATCGTGCTTACCGGCGTAGCGGAACGCTATGGGAGGGGCGTTACCGTTCCTGCCCGACGCAGGCGGAAGGCTATCTGCTCGCTTGCCAGCGTTATATCGAACTCAACCCGGTGCGCGCTGGCATGGCCGAGCATCCTGCCGATTATCGCTGGTCGAGTTATCGCTGCAATGCGCAGGGAGAGGCCGATCCACTGATTCGTCCGCACGCGATTTATGAGGCATTCGGCGACGATCCCGCCAGCCGGCAAGCGGCTTACCGCGAACTGTTTCGGTACGAACTTGAATCAAAGCTGGTGGATGAGATACGCCGTGCGACGAATGGCAATTTTGCTCTGGGGAATACTGCTTTCGCCGAGCAGGTTGGGGCGGCCTTGGGGCGGCGCGTGACACCGGGCAAGTCGGGGCGGCCAAGAAAGGTTGTTGAACCGGTATCCGGTGAGTTGTTTCGACCTGTTTGAAAGTCGGCGCTGGCGGGACGGCATGTAAACCGTGGTCTGTCCCCCTTTTTGCCCCCTTTTTGCCCCTTTTTGCCCCTTTTTGTGTTCTTGGAACGTTGCCGCCGGGGCCTCTACGGCGGGCCATTTTTTGGGTGTGTTGCCGCCGTCTCGCCAGCGCCGACTTTTTTGTCTTTGCCCGCCGCGTTCGGCGCTATGATTGAAAGCGATTCCATTTGGATCGTGCTTGGCTGACCGGACACGCCCGTGCGTCTACTTGCCCTGATCAGGATCATTCTGCGCAATCTGCTGCGTCACTCGCGGCGTTCGCTGATCGCCATCACCTCGGTCGCGTGCGGCATTGCCGCGCTGGCGGTGGCGAGCGGCTTCATCGCCTGGATGTTCGTCGATTTCCGCGAGGCGACCATCGAGTCGCAATACGCTCATATACAGGTCACCCGTCCGCACTACCATGAGGACGGCCGGGCCGACCCATTCAGTTTTCTGCTGCCGCCCGACTCCGCGGCAGGGCCGCTGGCGAGCACCCCACACCTGCGTTCCTGGGGGCCGCGCCTGGGCTTCACCGGACTGGTGAGCCACGGCGACACGACCATTTCCTTTGTCGGCGAAGGTTTCAATCCGGCCAGCGATCTGACCGGCGACCGTGCCCTGCGCATCATCGCGGGCGAACGTCTGGGCAACACCGATCAGTCCAGTGTCCTGCTGGGCCGCGGCCTGGCCACCTTGCTCGGCGTTCGCGCCGGCGACGCCCTTGTGGTGCTGGTTGACACGCCGACTGGCGGCCTCAATGCGATCGACGCCCGGGTGGCGGGAATTTTCGAGTCGGTCAGCAAGGCCTACGACGACAGCGCGTTACTGGTACATATCGCGGCGGCGCGCAAGTTGCTCAAGGTGGATGGCGCGCATAGCTGGCTGGTTTATCTGGACAACACCGCCAACACCGCCACCGTCGCGGCCGCCCTGCGCCAAAGCCTCGATCCCAGGCAGTTCGAGGTGCGTAGCTGGGATCAGCTGGCCGAGTTTTATACCCGCGCCGTCGAGTTGCTGCGGCAGCAGATCGACGTGGTGCGCTTCATCGTCATCGCGATCATTTTGCTCGGCATCGGCAACACCATGATGATGAGCGTAATGGAACGCACCGGCGAGATCGGCACTTCGATGGCCCTCGGCATCCGGCGGCGCGCGCTGCTCGGACAGTTTTTGCTGGAAGGCGGGCTGATCGGACTGATTGGCGGACTGGGCGGGCTGGCGCTGGCTTTTATGTTTGGCGTGGGCATCGATTGGCTGCACATCGAGATGCCGCCGCCGCCCGGACTGGCGCGCGGCTATATTGCGCATGTGCTGCTGACGCCCGGCATTGCCATCGAGGCGATGCTGATCGCCATTTTCACCACCACCCTGGCCAGTCTTTATCCGGCCTGGAAGGCTTCGCGGATGGTGATCGTCGATTCGATCCGCCACAATAAATAGAGGGAAACGTGTTCGGGCTGCTGAAACTGGCTTTGCGCAATATCTTCCGCCATCGCGGTCGCACGTCAATGACGCTCGCCTCGATTTTGTTCGGCGTCGTGGCGCTGATTCTGGCCGGGGGCTTCATCGAGGACACCATCGTCGAAACTGGCGAGGCGACGATCCGCTCCAACTCTGGCCATGTACAAATCGCCCGGCAGGGCTACTGGGTTTACGGCAGCCAGAACCCGGAGAAGTATCTGATCGAGCATCCCGAGGAAGTCCGTCGCCAGATGCAGGAAGCGCCGGGCGTGGATGACGTGATGTTCCGCATGGCGTTTTCCGGACTGCTCGGCAACGGCCGCACCGACTGGTCGATCATCGGCGAGGGCGTGGAGCCGTCACGCGAGACCCGACTGGCCAGTTACATCACCGTCGTCGCCGGCCGTCCGCTGGCCGACACCGACCAGTTCGGCATGATGATTGGCGCCGGCGTGGCCAAGGCCTTGAAGCTCAAGCCGGGCGATCCGGTGACGCTGCTGGTCAGCACCGCCGGCGGTGCCGCCAACCTGCTCGAATTCGAGCTGGTCGGCGTGTTCCAGACTTTTTCCAAGGACTACGATGCCCGCATCGTGCGCATCAGCCTCGGTGCCGCACAGGAACTACTGGCGACGCCGGGTGCGCATACCGGGGTGATGCTGCTCAAGCACACCAGCGACACCGGGATGGCAGCGGAGTTTTTGCGTGCCAAGCTGGGTGGTGATGGTTTCGAGATCAAAACCTGGACCGATCTCGACGAGTTCTACAACCAGACGGTGACGCTTTACGAACAGCAATTCGGCTTCCTCGTCATCATCATCCTGGCCATGTTGTTGCTGAGCGTATCGAATACCGTAAACATTGGCATCTTCGAGCGCGTCAGCGAATTCGGCACCATGATGGCAATGGGCGACCGCTCGGCGCGGGTATTCCGGTTGATCGTCACCGAAAGCCTGTGCCTGGGCATCATCGGCAGCCTGGCCGGGGCCGTGCTCGGCATCGCGCTGGCACATGCGATTTCGGCGGTCGGCATTCCCATGCCGCCGCCGCCGAACGCCGATCAGGGATATATCTCGCGCATTCTCGTGGTACCGGAAGTGGTTGGCCTGGCCTTCGGCATCGGCGTCTGCGCCGCCCTGCTGGCTTCA
Organism: Rhodocyclaceae bacterium; assembly: GCA_030682175.1. Classification (GTDB taxonomy): domain Bacteria; phylum Pseudomonadota; class Gammaproteobacteria; order Burkholderiales; family Rhodocyclaceae; genus Sulfuricystis. Next base: position 6,066 of record JAUXOM010000016.1, on the reverse strand, counting down.
CTGCTGCCGGCACGCAAGGTCAGTCGCATGCATGTGGCCGAGGCGCTGCGTCAGGGCGTTTAGGTAGCGCTTTCAAGTTTTTCCGGCAGCGGACGTAGTCTGAACTGGGCGGGGCATTGCCGTGAGCGTCTGCTATCATGCCGGGCGTATTTCGATGATCTCCTTCCTCTGTGACGCACCCTGGCACAGGGCCGCGCAACGGATCAAGCAAGGACCATATATGACAGCAACACTTCTCGGCCGCATCCTCTACGCGGACACCCTTCTGCACGTAATTTTCGACTTCGGCTTCGTCTTTGTCGGTGTGTTGATCGGTGTGCTCTGGATTGGCAACGGACTGCCCGTTGATCTGATTGATGTGGTCATCTATGCCTTGATTTTGGCGGTGATCATGCTGGCGATTACCGCGTGGCTCGGCTTTTACCAGCGCATCCACACCCGCACAGTCGAGGACTCCCGAGCCAGGGCGGTGCTGTCACTTCACCTGTCGGTGCCCGTCGCCTACGTGATCTTCATCCTGTTGCCCGGCGCCGAGGGAAACCGCTTGCTGATTGAGCTCTCGGGCATGGCGGCGCTGTTCGGGATGTTGGCCCACCGGGTGCAGGCTTCGCATCACAAAACCCGGACCATCGTCGCCAACCGCATTCTGATATTTGGTGTCGGCAGCGAAGCCAAGACGATAGCCACCTCCTTGAACAAGGAGGACCCGAACGCAGAGGTGGTCGGCTTTTATCCCGGCCCGACAGCCGGCGGAATCGAAGTCCCGGAGGACTTGGTGCTGTCAAGAAACCTGTCGTTGGTCGATACCGCAAAAGCACACAGGGTCGATGGAATTGTCGTGGCGGTCAAGGAGCGGCGCGGCGGCAAGATGCCGTTGCGCGAATTGCTCGACTGTCGCCTGTACGGCGTGGCGATCATGGATATCTCCAGCTATTACGAGCGCATGTTGGGACAGATCCGGCTCGACGCGCTCAAGGCGGGCTGGCTCATTTTCGGCGATGGTTTTCGCCAGGGCGCGATCCGCACCGTTATCAAGCGTATTTTTGACTGCGTGGTCGCCGCCATCCTGCTGGTTCTTGCCTTGCCGCTGATGCTCGTCACCGCGGTGCTGATCGTGATCGAGGATGGCTTCCCGATACTCTATCGGCAGGAACGCGTCGGCCACAGCGGCCGCTTGTTCAATGTCATCAAGTTTCGCAGCATGCGCCGCGACGCCGAGGCCGACGGCAAACCCCGCTGGGCGAGCGCCAATGACGACCGTACGACGCGGGTCGGCCGGATCATCCGCAAGTTGCGCATCGACGAATTGCCACAACTGTATTCCGTCCTGATCGGCGACATGAGCATGGTCGGGCCGCGCCCCGAGCGGGCATTTTTCGTCGACCAACTCACCAAGGAGATTCCTTTCTACGCGGTCCGCCACAGTGTCAAGCCGGGCGTGACGGGCTGGGCACAGGTGCGTTATCACTATGGGGCGTCGGTGGATGACGCGGCGCAAAAGCTGCAATATGATTTATATTATGTAAAAAATCACTCGCTTTTGCTCGATATGGTGGTGTTGTTCGAAACTGTGGGCGTGGTGCTGGGTGGCAAGGGGGCGCAGTAGAGTTTACTGTCGACATTCTTTACATGCTTTTCTGGATTTGCATCGACGAATGCGTAACATATTGTTTTATATAATATAAATTATAATGTTTTATTGGCACGAATATTGCACTAAAGTATATACTTCTTACTATCCTGCGCAGATTTGTGTAATGTTTTTCACTTGATCAGGCAACCCGGAGGATCTGGTCACATAATTTTGATGCGTTTACTATAATGAGCTTAACGATTAGGGGTTACCCATGACACTTCCAACCGATTCTCGTGTCGATACTGGCAGTTCGCTGCCAGACGTCCGGCTTGCTGGTGGAATCAGTCGCCGCAGACTTCTCAAGATTAGTGCTGCCGGGGGCGCTGTGACCATCATGTCGGTGGCAAGCCGTTCCGTGTTCGCCGCTACCAACGGTGCTTGTATCAAGGGATGCACGACAACGCCTTCGGCGTTTGGCTCCATCAATCTCAGTCGCCCCGACAGGGTGGTGTGTGTAACAGGGCGGAGTCCAGGTTATTGGAAGCAGCAGCAAAAATTTAGTAGTTGGCCAGGTGGCTTTTACCCTGTAGCAGTCGTAAGCGAAGGGAAAGTCGACATACCTGCAACAAAATTCTCCAGCATTTTTTCTCCCACATCCGGTGCGCTGGCGACAGCCACAGTACTTGAGGTACTTGCCCCGGAGATGGACGTTATCAATGATCCGGTTGCGCGTTCACTAGCGGCCGCTTTTCTCAACGCCGCCACGGGTCGGACGGCAGGCATCCTGACGGTTAATCAAGTCAAGAACATCTGGAGCGAGTACGCCAACAAAGGCTATTTCGAGCCGACGGCAGGAATCAGGTGGTACGGCAATTACGTGGATCCGGTGAACATGACCAACCCTTGTGGCGCGGGTATTGTCGGTTATCTGGAAACCACCTGGACTACCTGACGGTGTCGCCCTGAGCGATCCCGACATCGACGACATAGCCGGACGCTGGACACTCCCCGCTCAAACCCGACTCGAATGGCGGGAATGGGACGGGGAGTTTGCCGTCTACAATAGTGCCGATGATGCGGTCCACTTCCTGGACGAAACCAATGCCGCGGTGTTTGCGGTATTGCTGCATGCCGGCCAACCGCTTTCAGTCGATCAATTGGCCGGGCAGATGCTCGCCTGCTACGCTGCGGAAACTACGGCCAGCCAGGTGATTGCAGTATTGCGAGAGATCCTGCCCCAATTCCGTCGTCTTGGCCTCGCCGAACGCCGGCTTGATGTGCAGTGATTGTCAGGGATCTCTCTCGCAGCGAACTACGCAACCGGCTACGCCAGGGTCTGTCGATTCGCACCGGCCCATTTGTCAATCGCGTGTCTGCGCAGTTGGCGCTGGTCGAAAATGCCATCGCCCTGCTTTATGACCAATACCCGCTGGAAGAAAGCGGCTTCGCAGACTTCCACGTGCGCGTGGCCCGGCCGGCTGGCCTGCGTCGCTGGGTCAGCCCGCAGGTGTTTTTTTACATCGATGGCCTCGCGCCATTCAATCCACTCCCCGCCAACCAGGCTTTCCCGATGCTTGAATGGGGTCTCAACTGGTGCATTTCCGCCCATTGCCATCGTCACCTGATTCTGCATGCGGCTGTTGTCGAGCGTAACGGTCGGGCACTGATTCTGCCCGCACCGCCAGGATCGGGGAAGAGCACCCTGTGCGCCGGACTGATTCAGCGCGGCTGGCGCCTGCTCTCTGACGAGCTGGCGATGATCGATCCGGCCGCCTTTGCCCTGACACCCATACCCCGACCGGTCAGCCTGAAGAATGCCTCGATCGAGGTGATCCGGGCTTTTGCACCACAGGCGGTCATCAGCCCTGTCGTTTTCGAGACCGTCAAGGGAACCGTCGCCCATTTGCGGCCACCATCCGACTCGGTGCGGCGTGCCAATGAAACCGCGCCGCCCGGCTGGCTGGTCCTGCCGCAATTCGTTGCTGGCGCACCGGCCCGACTGGAGTCACTGTCGAAAGCCCGCGCGGTGACCCATCTTGCCGATAATGCATTCAACTTCAGCCTGCATGGACAGCAAGGCTTCGAGTTGCTTGCCGCGGTGGTGGAAGCCAGTGCATGTTTCAGTTTCACTTATAGCCGGCTGGATGAAGCCGCCGAGGTGTTTGCCCGGCTGGCGGACGGACAGGCATCTCCGGGATGAAGCGAAATCTGCTTGAACGGGCGCTGCGGGCCGTGGAGGAATTGCCCGGCTGGAATCTGGCTGACTGGGATCTGTTGTTGCGTCAGGCGGACCGGGCAAATCTGCTGTCGCGACTGGCTGTGTTGCTCGAAGACGCCGGGCTGATCGATTCCTTGCCAGCGGGGCCGCGCTACCGACTGCAAGCCGCCCTGGTGCTCTGTGCGGCGCAAAACCGGGCCGTCGAACGCGAGGTCGAACATATTCGCGTATCGCTGCAGGGCGTAGTCGAGGGTGTCATCCTGCTCAAGGGTGCGGCCTACCTGGCCGCCGCTCTGCCAGCGGCAAAGGGGCGGATATTTTCCGACGTGGACATTCTCGTGCCACACGCGTTAACGCCGGCGGTCGAGGCCGCGCTGATGTTGAACGGCTGGATCAGCACCCATCATCATCCTTACGACCAGCGCTATTACCGGCAATGGATGCATGAACTACCCCCGATGCAGCACATGCGACGGGAAACGGTGATCGATGTCCACCACGCCATCGTGCCCATCACCGCAACACGCCTGAAGCCGAGTGCGGACAGCATCATCGCTGCCGCCCGACCAGTGCCGGGACGTCCTGGCTTGCGGGTGCTGGCACCGACCGACATGGTGCTGCACAGTGCAACCCACTTGTTCTACAACGAGGAGTTCAGTCACGGCTTGCGCGACCTGTCGGACATGGATCTGCTGCTGCGCCACTTCAGCAGCGATCCCGCCTTCTGGCCGGAACTTGTCGAGCGCGCCAGGCGGCTGACACTCGAGCGGCCGCTCTACTATTGCCTGCGGCACGTGCTACGGGTATTCGGTACGCCGATACCCGCTGAGCAGCTGAACGATCTGGCGCGGGCAGCGCCGGCGCCGTGGGCCGGGCGCCTGATGGATGAACTGTGGCGCGTGGCGTTGCGCCCACAACACCAATCACTGGCCGGGCGACTGGATTTTCTGGCAAACGGCCTGCTGTATCTGCGGGCGCACCGGGAACGCATGCCACTGCCGCTGCTCATCTACCACATCCTGCACAAGACGTTTCGCATCAAGCAGGGCAGCAAGAGCGATTCGCCTACGGTTTGATCGTGCCGAGCAGTTCCAGCAGGAACCCGGCGGGAATTGCATAGCTGATCCCCGATGGCTTCTCGAGTATCGCTTCCTTGGTTGCCTTGACGAAAACCATGTTGATCACGCCAAGAACCTCGCCGCTTTCTGCGTCGTAGAGCGGGCCACCACTGTTACCGGGATAGGCCGTGGCATCCAGCTGGAAGATGGGAAAGGCGCCACTGCGCAGGCGGCGGATCGACTTGTCCTTGAGCTCGCGCGCGTTGCCGCCGGGCAGAACGATCGGCGTAATCGACGAAATGATGCCGCGATGCGTCACCGGCGAGAAACCCAGCGCACCGCCGATCGGGAAGCCGGTAAAAGCGACGGCCTGACCTTCCCGGACCGATTCGGATGGCCGCAGTGTCAGGGCAGGCAGGGGCGGTCCGGCCATGCGCAGCACCGCCAGATCGTGTTCGACGTCGCTCACCAGCAGATGGACCTCCTGTGGGCGGACCTCGCTCCCGTTTCGGGTCAGCACCATCAAGGTTTCGGGGGTGTCGCCCCGCTCGGGCCTGCTGATGACGTGGGCATTAGTGACGATGAGGCTGCCGTCTCTGACGGCAAAGCCGGTCCCGCGCATGACGAACTGCGGGCTGCGCAATTTATTGAAGGTACCGACAACGACGACCGAGGGTTTGACGCGTTCAATGGTTTCCGGCAGCACGGCGACGGCGTGACTGCTACCCAAGAGCACCAGCATGCCGACCAGAAATGCATGCAGCCAGCGCCCGATCATGAGGTGATGCGGGCCTGGCGCCGCAGAATCTGCCTCAGCTCTGGTGAAGGTTCGGTGATGGCGGAATCGAACGGGTGTTCGTGGCGGCGAAACACCTGGAGAATGCGTTTCACGTAGTCGCGCGTTTCGGCATAGGGCGGAATGCCGCGGTGGCGGTTTACCGCGCCTTCTCCGGCGTTGTAGCCCGCCGCGACAAGGGCCACGTCACCCTTGAAATAGGCCAGCAGCCAGCGCAGGTAGGCCAGGCCGCCGCGAATGTTCTGTTCCGGGTCGAAGGGTTTCTTCACGTTGAAGCGCACGGCGGTTTCGGGAATCAACTGCATCAGGCCCTGGGCGTTCTTGTGCGAGACCGCCACCGGATTCAGGTTCGACTCGGTGCGGGCGATGGCCAGCGCCAGCCGCGGATTGATGCCGTATTCAGGCGCCAGGCGCAGCA
>JAUXOM010000151.1 GCA_030682175.1 Rhodocyclaceae bacterium | reverse complement strand
TCTTCACTTTGGCTGGAGCTCATACCTTGGCGAGCCAATCACGATGTTGAAACCACCGACTGGAGAGCCGTGTGCGGGAGAACCGCACGCACGGTTCGGAGGGAGGGGAGGGCGAGAGCCTTTCTCTACCCCTATCAAAACTGGAGTTAATCAGCGTCTCCTCAAGCCTGTTTGCGCCTTCTGCCCAATTCATAGGCCTGCAAATGCGAGTAGGCAAGCTTCAGCAGTGGCGTCTCCACGGAGTGCGCTGCGGCACGGCCCACCATGTCGCCCAGAATGTGGTCCGCCTCGGTCGGCCCGCCGCGCTCGATATCGCGCAGCATCGACGCAGTGAGGGTTGAGCCGCGCGCGCTCAGGTGGTTCCGGTAAAGCGCCAGTTGTTCGGGATTCGCGGTGTGCCCGCACTTTGCCGCAACCGCCAGGCTCTCGTCCAGCAGGCCGACAATGAAGGCCGCGCCCGCGTGCGTTTCCAGAATGTCGCCAATCGGGCCGCGCATCGTGCAGGTGGCGGCGGCCAGGGTGCACAGGAAGATGAACTTGTCCCACATGTCGCCTTCGATGTTTGCGGATAGCGAAAAATCGATGCCGGAGCGAACCAGCAATTCGGACAATGCAGGGAGGTGTGGGGAAGCGGTGTTGCCGCGTGCGCCAATGATCAGGCGGTGGAAGTCGTTGAGGTGCCTGATTTCACCCGAGGGGGCCAGGGTGACGGCCAGATGGGCAATCCCGCCGAGGACCCGGGCTGGCCCGTAGCGTGCGTCAAGTCGCGCGAGGTGTGCGATGCCGTTCAGCAAGGGGAGGATCAGCGTTTGCGGGCCTACTGCCGGGGCAATCGAATCCAGCGCGGCGTCAAGGTCGTAGGCCTTGCAGGACAGCACAATGACAGCGAATTTCTCACTCGCGGCGCTGCTCGGTGAAGTCAGGATCTTTGGGTTTATGTGGACATCGCCGAGCGGGCTGCTTACGCGCAGGCCATGCGCCAGCAAATTTTCCGCCCGGGCCGGCCGCACCAGGAAGCTGACGTCGCCGCCGGCCGCGTGAATCCTTGCGCCGAAATACCCGCCCGTACCACCGGCGCCCAGCATCAGGATGCGCATCGACTGCTCCTTCGTCGTGTCCGCTACCGGGTTTCCGTGTGCGCCAGGCAATTGCAAGTCACTCCTGATTCAACAGGATAACCATGCCGAATGCGCCAACCGTGACGACCTTGTCATTGACAGTGGTGTAAGACGCCACGCCGAGCGAGTGGTAATTCGACACGAATGCCGTCAGCACACCGATCCCCAGCAGGCCGGCAACCGGGCTGCGCTCTGCCGTGCCCGCTTCGATTGTCGCGCGATGTTTTTCCGGCGCGGGGTTGAAGGCAACGGCGAGCCCCACCGTGACCAGGGCAACGACAGTGGTAATGAAGGTGTTCTTTATCATGGCTATTCCTCTCAAAGTCGGATCACTGCAGCGTGCCGTTCCAGCTGGTCCTTTCGTTCCAGAAGCGCGGTTCCATGCGGGAAAATTCAGAGTGAGCATTCAGGGTACGCCACTGGCCCCTGAATTCTGTCGCGTCGACATCGAACAACATGGACAAGCTGCCGATGCCGTAGCGGTCGCGCCAGATGCAAAGAATTTCGCGGTTGGCCGGCACCAGGCATGGTCCGAGTGCGCCCCGCTCTACCCTGGCGCCAATCTCCCGTCCGTACACCATCAGGTAGCGCCCCTGCAAACCACCGCTGCCACTCGGGAAGAGCTTGGTGATCACGCTGGTGGTGCCGCTTGAAATCAATGAGCCTTCGTAGGTGCCGACGTAGCGCTGCATGATGACGGCGTCACGCAGGCGCACCGTTGGCGCCCTGGCTTCGGCCTGCCGGGCCAAGGTCTTCGAGAGCTGGCGCGGGCGTTCCAGGCCGGCGGGTGTTTCGCGCAGAAAGACCCGCCAGCGCGGGTCCCTGACCAGCCGCACCTTGATGTTGGCTTCCATGGTGCGCAGGGAGCGATAGACGGCGCCATAGAAGCGGTTGTGAAATTCGTCATCGTTCGTGGCATTGCCGGTCGAGCTGCGCACATCGTCAAAATGCGCATAGGGATGGGCACGGGTGCGGGCGGCTTCGTCCGGGTGGTCCAATAGCGACAGGATGAAATACCGCTGGGCCAGGGTTTTTACGGCAAGCAGGTGGTGGCGCAGCGTTTCGCAGCGTTCGCCCAGTTCATGAAGCGCGGGGTTTTTTCTCAGGTCAGGGCAGGCACTGATGTTCCACGGCGACAGGCTGGCCAATAGTGCGTCTTTTTCGACCGCCCGCAGTCGGTCTTCCAGCAATTGAATGGCGGTGTTGGCCATGCAGCGATCACGGTCGTCACCGGTGCAATTGTTGGTGATGTGTCTTGACGCGTGCCGGTCGGGTTGTTCAATTGCATAGCCAATGTCCAGCGTCCGCAGGCGTGTATAGGCCCTTTCCCGCGCGTTTCCATCGGTCGAGCACGTGGCGTCGATGTTGTGGCGTTCCAGTTCGGGAACGCTGGCGCAGTCGTGCAGGATCAGCGTGGCGATCGGGTCGCCCGCAGCTTCGGCACCCTGCAGCACGGGCAGCCATTTCTCTGACAAGCGCTCGCGCGCCTGCAATAGTCGCTGCTCTGGATTGCGGTGCTTGCCGGGCGTCGTAAGCTTAATCAGGTCTGACTGTAGCTGCAGGGGGTCGATCCACTGCGGAGGTATCGGCGCGGGCTGGGCGCATGCTGAGCCAACCCAAACAACCAGCAGCCCAATCAGGCCTGGCAGCTGCCTTGGAAATCTGAATTCAGGAATTTGAGGGGTCATCGGAGCATTCTCGGTGGTTGGTGGGCGCAGGTTCAGGGTTTGCAGTCATGGTGCGGCAATTTCGATCATGGATATCTTCCTGGAGGCCGTGTCGGGCGGCGGGCGCCGTACCGCCGGCGCCGACTTTTCGGCAACATGGCCCATGATCACCGGGATGGTTTCCTGGCCACCATGAGGAAGATCGGGAATTCGGTCTGCTGCGGGCCGTTCCCTTTCTGCATGTGGAAAACGGTCGTGAAGCTGATGTCCCGGAATCCGGCGGCCTCCGCCTTGCGTTTCAGCGCATCGCGATCAAACCCTTTGTGGCCATCGAATTCCGGGCCATGGAACGATCCGTCCTCGGCATCCAGGTCGGCGATGCACAGATAGCCGGGCGCGGCCAGCAGGGCGTGCATGTCGCGCAACAGCTGGTCGGTGTCGGCGATGTGGTGAGCGGTCATCAGGGTGCAGATCAGCTCATACCTGTCCGGCGGCAGGGGATCGGTGACCAGGTCCAGCCGGGTCGAGCGCATGTTGCTCGCGCCACAGGCGGCGATCTTCTCGTCGAGCACGGCCAGCATGCCGGCCGAACTGTCCGCCAGTGTCATCTGCCCGCAATGCGACTGCAGGGCGAAACCCAGCAAGCCGGTGCCGCAGCCATATTCAAGCGCGCGCGCCTGGGGCGGCACCTGGCTGCGGATGCCGGCCGCGACTGCTTGCGCGCGTGCCAGCTTGACGGGATCCTGATCCCAGGTTCTGGCGCTTTCATCAAAGGGGCTGTTGGCTGGCATGCTGAAAGTCCTGTGAACTACTTGACGATGCCCCGCTTGATCAGCGCGGCACGCAAATCCTCGACCCGGCCGCGGTTGACGCCGAAGTCGGAGTGGCCGAGACGCGAGGCCGAGCGCACCGCGACGACGGTCGTGCCGGGTCGCAGATGCAGTTCGAGGTCATCGACGAAGCCGAGCACGGCGCTGCGGCACTCCGCGTGCAGGTAGTCCTCCTGCTCGGTGACGATGGCGGTGCGCGGCATCCCGGTGGCGACGAATTCCCGGATCGCCGGCCAGGCCGTGGCGGGC
>JAUXOM010000108.1 GCA_030682175.1 Rhodocyclaceae bacterium | reverse complement strand
CGACCAGCTTGATCTTTCCGGCAAACCCCAGCCGGTCGATGTTTTCGCGGGCACAGGCCAGCGCGCGCGGATCCTGCTCGGTCGCCACGATATGTTTGATGCCGCGCTGCGCGAGCACTGCGGCCAACACCCCGGTGCCGGTGCCGATATCGAAAGCCAGTGCGGGGAGCGGTTTGGGCAGGGGTGCACTGGCCGCCAGTCCGACGTATTCGCTGCGGATCGGGGCAAAGACGCCATGGTGTGGATGAATCGACTGGCCGAGGGCCGCCACCGGCACACCCTTTTTGCGCCATTCATGCGCACCGATCAGGCCCAGCAGTTCGCGCAAGGAGGCAACATAGGGCGCCGTAGCGTCGCCGTAAACTTCCTGGCAGGCCGCCTTGACGTCCGGCGCCCGGCGTAGCGGAATGCGGTGATCCGCCTCGAAAGGCAGCAGCAGCATGCCCAGGGTGCGGGCGCGCTGCGACTGCGCCAGCCGATGCTGATGGAAGGCCTCTGCCGGCGAGTCGGCCGGCTTGCGGGTTTTTCGCCCGATGCGCCGCACCAGCGCCTGCAGCAACTGCCGGGCATTCTGAAAATCGCCACGCCACAGCAGCGCCGTGCCCTCGCAGGCCAGGCGATAGGCGGAATCGGCCGACAGGGTGTCATCGGCAACCACCACGCGCCGCGGCGGCGGCAGCCCGGCCGTCGAGCGCCAGCAGGCGTTGTGCGCCACATCGCCTTCGGTCCAGCTGATGCGTGGGAGCGCCGCTACTTCATGGGTTTCAGGATTTTCAGACATACGAAATTCGGCTTGAACGGGACCAGGCATCATCGCATGCGCCGTCCCGCCAGCGCCGACTTTCTGGGGAGACGCTGATTAACGCCGGTTTTGATAGGGGTAGAGAAAGGCTCTCGCCCTCCCCTCCCTCCGAACCGTGCGTGCGGTTCTCCCGCACACGGCTCTCCAGTCGGTGGTTTCAACATCGTGATTGGCTCGCCAAGGTATGAGCTCCAGCCAAAGTGA
>JAUXOM010000137.1 GCA_030682175.1 Rhodocyclaceae bacterium | reverse complement strand
GCAGAACACCGTGTTCGCCACCGGCAAGTCGATCCTCAATCGCAGCTCGAAAACCCAGGTTGGCGAATTGATGCTGCAATATGGCGGCGGCGGGCATGAGAATGCCGGCACCTGCCAGGTGGCCAACGATCAGGCGATCATCGTGCTGCAGAAGCTGATTGCCCGCATCAACGCGGACGGCTGAGACTACGTCAGTCCTGACGCTGTTGCCCTTTTCGCCGCCAGACCTGTCCTACCGCGCCTTCGCTGTCTGGCGGCGCAACTTTCTTGTCTGGCGCAAGCTCGCCATGCCCTCGATGCTGGGCAATCTGGCCGACCCGATGATCTATCTGTTCGGCCTCGGCTACGGGCTGGGCAGCCTGCTGCCGCAGGTCGACGGCGTGTCGTACATCGCCTTCCTCGCCACCGGCACGATCTGCGCCTCGACCATGAACGCGGCCTCCTTCGAGACGCTCTATTCGGGCTTCTCGCGCATGCATGTGCAGCGCAGTTGGGAGGCGATCATGAATGCGCCGGTATCCCTCGACGACGTGGTGGCGGGCGAATGCCTGTGGGCGGCGACCAAGGCCAGCCTCGCCGGCGCGGCCATCCTGCTGGTGGTCATTCTGCTCGGCCTGGCCAACGGGCCGCTGGCGCTCCTGACGCTGCCGGTGATCTTCCTCACCGGCCTGTGCTTCGCCGCCCTCGGCCTGATCATGACCGCGCTGGCCCCGTCCTACGACTTCTTCATGTACTACTTCACGCTGTTCATCACCCCGATGGTGCTGTTGTGCGGCGTGTTTTTCCCCGTTGAACAACTACCGCCACTGGTTCAGGCCATCGCGAACTGGCTGCCGCTGTCGCATGCGGTGCAACTGGTGCGCCCGCTGGTCTTCGGCGAACTGCCGGCCAGCCCCTTCCTGCACATCGGCGCCCTGCTGCTCACCACGGCAGCCGCCTTCTGGCTGGCACTGACACTGGCGCGGCGGCGCCTGCTCAAGTAGGACTGAACCTAAAACCCTCGGTTCGCACCACGGAGAGCACAGAGGGCAGGGAGCAACGGCGCAAGCACACAAAAGTCAGGCGCACCCAACGGGCGACAGGCTCTTATTTCGTAACGCCTGGTTTTTCTCCGTGATCACCGTGTCCTCCGCGGTGAACTGCTTTTTCCAGGCCGAACCTCCGCTCGCCCATTCAGGCAGGTCAGCTTGTGTCGGGAAAATTTACACACTTAACACAATCTCGATCTTTAAAGTCCATACATTCAGCATGTTATGTGTGTGGCGCAATTCGTGCTTTACCCCCCTATCCGGCCGCAACCGCCATCCACCAGGATAGGACGTTGAACAGGGGATGCTTCGTAGGACATCTAACTGAGGAGACGTGTCATGATTCGCGATGTGATTACTGGTTTCACCGCTCGCCCTGGCGGGAAATTGATGCGCTTCGGGGCATTCCTGTTAGTCGGCTTGTTTGGGGTAGCCACGGCGAGTTCGGCCGCCGTTCTGACGGCAACAGACTCGACCTGGAAGGTTACGGCCACCAACCCGGGCGCCGGCGACTGGAACAGCAATCTGGCGTTTGACGATTCCGGCTGGCAATCCGCCACCGAGCTTGCCAATTGGGCGGGGTACTCGGCAAAAGTCATCTGGAGTTCGGGCGGGCAGTATTCTCAGACCGAGACCCAGATCTGGGCCCGCAGCATCTTCAATCTGCTCTCGCTGCCACTGTCGGCCATTCTGAACAACGGCTTCGACGATGACGGTGACATTTACATCAACGGTGTTCAGGTAGTCAGCGATCACAATGGATACGCCAGCAACTCGTCTGCCGACATCACTTCACACCTGGTGCTTGGCGACAATCTCATCGCGTTCACCGCAACGGACAACTACCTGACATGGGGTTACAACCACGGCGCGGCAGTACAGGTAGATGCGAACTTCGCTGAAGTTCCCGAGCCCATGTCATTGGCACTGCTGGGACTGGGGCTCGGCGGCCTGCTTGCCTTGCGCCGACGCGGCAGGCTCAATCCCTCCCAGGGGTAAACCCCGGCGACAAAGCAGTCCGTTTTTCGAACCCCTCGGCCCGCCTCCAGCGGGCTTTTTTGTGCCTTCGTATACGGTTTGACGGCAACCCCGCCGTCGGGCGATACTTGCACCCCTGTTGCCGGCATGACAACCATGCCGGCGACAACTCCAAGTCTGCACCGGCTACCCGCTGCGTGCCGGGCCGGTCATAATGACAAAACGCAAGACACGATCAAGCGAGGAGCTTTGCCCATGAGCAAGAATGCGCCAGCGTGCACTCCACTGCGGTTGCATGTACCGGAGCCGACCGGGCGTCCCGGCCAACACACCGACTTTTCCTATCTGCACGTGACACCCGCCGGTGCCACGCGGCGACCACCGGTCGACACCCAACCAGCCGCCATCGGCGACCTGGCCTTTGCCCTGGTGCGCGTGCTGGATGCCGACGGCAACGCGGTCGGGCCGTGGGCGCCGCAGATCACGCCCGAGCGCCTGCGCTTCGGCCTGCGCGCAATGCTGAAAACCCGCATTTTCGACGCCCGCATGCTGATTGCGCAGCGGCAGAAGAAGATCTCCTTCTACATGCAGTGCCTCGGCGAAGAGGCGATCAGCGTCGCGCATGCGCTGGCGCTCGATGAAGGCGACATGTGTTTTCCGACCTATCGCCAGCAGGGCCTGCTGATGGCGCGCGAGGTGCCGCTGGTCGAGCTGATCTGCCAACTGCTCTCCAACCAGCGCGATCCCCTCAAGGGACGCCAGCTGCCGGTGCTGTATTCGGTGCGCAAGGCCGGCTTCTTCAGCATCTCGGGCAACCTGGCCACGCAGGTGGTGCAGGCGGTCGGCTGGGGCATGGCCGCGGCGATCAAGGGCGACACGAAAATCGCCTCGGCCTGGATCGGCGACGGCTCGACCGCCGAGGCCGATTTCCATACCGCGCTGGTGTTTGCCCATGTGTACCGGGCACCGGTCATCATCAACGTGGTCAACAACCAGTGGGCGATTTCGACATTTCAGGCGATTGCCGGCGGCGAGGGCACAACCTTCGCGGCGCGCGGCATCGGCTCCGGCATCGCCTCGCTGCGCGTCGACGGCAACGATTTCCTGGCGGTTTACGCCGCCTCGCGCTGGGCGGCCGAGCGGGCGCGCTGCAACCTCGGCCCGACCCTGATCGAGTGGGTGACCTACCGCGCCGGCGGACATTCGACCTCGGACGATCCCACCAAGTACCGGCCCGCCGACGACTGGAAAAACTTCCCGCTCGGCGATCCGCTGGAACGACTCAAGCAGCACCTGATCAACATCGGCGCATGGTCCGAAGAAGAGCATCAGAGCGTACAGAAGGAACTCGAAGCAGAGGTGGCGGCAGCGCTCAAGGAGGCCGAAAGCTACGGCTCGCTGGCCGACGGCCATGTGCATAGCGCGGCGGAAATGTTCGAGGATGTCTATGAGGAGATGCCGGAACATCTGCGCCGGCAACGCCAGGAACTGGGGGTCTGATCATGTCTGAAAAATATTGCCCACCCCAAGAACCTTCGGTTCCCCCCTCAAGGGGCGAGAAACTCTTGGGACGGCCCGGCGAGTCTCTCCAGAAAACCACCTCGATGACCATGATCCAGGCCCTGCGCTCGGCAATGGATGTGATGCTTGAACGCGACGACAACGTCGTGGTGTTCGGCGAGGACGTCGGCTATTTCGGCGGCGTGTTCCGCTGCACCGAGGGGCTGCAGAAGAAATTCGGCAGCTCGCGCGTCTTTGACACGCCTATTTCGGAGAGCGGCATTGTCGGCGTCGCCGTCGGCATGGGGGCCTACGGGCTGCGACCGGTCGCCGAAATCCAATTCGCCGACTACGTTTATCCGGCCACCGACCAGATCGTCTCCGAGGCGGCGCGGCTGCGCTACCGCTCGGCGGGCGAATTCATCGCGCCGATCACCCTGCGCATGCCCTGCGGCGGCGGCATCTATGGCGGCCAGACGCACAGCCAGAGTCCGGAAGCCTATTTCACCCATGTCTGCGGGTTGCGCACGGTGATGCCGTCCAACCCCTACGACGCCAAGGGCCTGCTGATCGCCTCGATCGAGAACAACGACCCGGTGATCTTTCTCGAACCCAAGCGCCTCTACAACGGCCCCTTCGACGGCCACCACGACAAGCCGGTGGTGCCGTGGTCGCAGCATCCGCAGGGCGAGGTGCCGGAGGGCTACTACACGGTGCCGCTCGAAGCCGCCGCGGTATATCGGCCCGGCAATGAACTGACGGTGCTCACCTATGGCACGATGGTGTTCGTCGCGGAAGCGGCGGCCATGGAGAGCGGCATCGATGCCGAGATCATCGACCTGCGCAGCCTCTGGCCGCTCGACCTGGATACCATCGTCAACTCGGTGAAGAAGACCGGCCGCTGCGCGGTGGTGCACGAAGCCACCCGCTCCAGCGGTTTCGGCGCCGAATTGACGGCGCTGGTGCAGGAGCATTGCTTCTATCACCTCGAAGCGCCCATCGAGCGCGTTGCCGGCTGGGACACGCCCTACCCGCATGCACAGGAATGGGCCTACTTCCCCGGCCCGGCGCGCGTCGCTGAAGGCTTCAAGCGAGCGATGGAGAAATAGACATCCATCCCCCCAGCCCCCTTCCCGGGAAGGGGGTGACGGGGATTCGCGGGTTAAACCCGCTCCAAAATATTGGCCGCTTCTCCTTCGGGGCGGCCCTTCAGGAGAAGCAATATGGGCATACACATCATCAAGATGCCGGACATCGGCGAAGGCATTGCCGAGGTCGAGCTCGCGGCGTGGAATGTGCAACCCGGCGACCTGGTGGTCGAAGACCAGCCGCTGGCCGATGTCATGACCGACAAGGCCACCGTGGAGATTCCTTCGCCGGTGGCGGGCAAGGTGCTCGCGCTCGGCGGCAAGGCCGGCGATGTGTTGCCGGTCGGCGCCGAGCTGATCCGCATCGAAGTCGCTGGCGCCGGCAATGAACGCGCGCTGGCGCCGGTCAAGGCCGCCGCCGCACCGCGTGAAGCCGCACCGGCAGCACAGCCGGCCGCCACATCCGCGCCGGTGGTGTGCAAGGCGGCTCCCGCGCAAAAGTCGGCGCTGGCGGGACGGCAGACGCGGCAACCCGGCGAAAAACCGCTGGCCTCGCCCGCCGTGCGCCAGCATGCCTGGGATCTCGGCATCGAACTGCAACTCGTCGCGGGCAGCGGCCCGGCCGGGCGCATCCTGCGCGACGACGTCGATGCCCATGCCGCCGGCAGCCGTCCCGCGCCGACCGGCACGTCCGCTCGCCATGCCACGCAGGACTGGGAAGAAGCCGTGCCCGTCATCGGCCTGCGCCGCAAGATCGCGCAGAAAATGCAGGAAGCCAAGCGGCGCATCCCGCACTTCGCCTATGTCGAAGAAGTCGACATGACCGAAATCGAGGCGCTGCGGCGGCGCCTGAATGCCAAATACGAAAGCGAGCGCGGCCGGCTGACCCTGCTGCCCTTCCTGATGCGGGCCATGGTGCTGGCGCTGCGCGAGTTTCCGCAGATCAATGCCCGCTATGACGATGAGGCCGATGTGGTCACCCGCTACGGCGCCGTCCATCTCGGCATCGCCACGCAGACCGACGGCGGCCTGATGGTGCCGGTGCTGCGCCATGCCGAAGCGCTCGACCTGTGGGCCAGCGCGGCGGAAGTGACGCGGCTGGCCGAGGCGACGCGCAGCGGCAAGGCCCGGCGCGACGAACTCTCCGGCTCGACCATCACCATCACCAGTCTGGGCCCGCTTGGCGGCATCGTCTCCACGCCGATCATCAACCACCCCGAAGTCGCCATCGTCGGCATCAACCGCATGGTCGAGCGGCCGATGATCCGTGACGGCCTGGTAGTGGCGCGCCAGCTGATGAACCTTTCCTCGTCCTTCGACCATCGCGTCGTCGATGGCATGGATGCGGCCAAGTTCATCCAGGTCGTGCGCGGCTATCTCGAATTCCCCGCCACGCTCTTCTTGGAATAAGCCATGACAACCCAATCCACCACCCTGCTGATCGTCGGCGGCGGCCCCGGCGGCTATGTCGCCGCGATCCGCGCCGCGCAACTGGGCATTGCCACCCTGCTGGTCGAGGGCGAGCAGCTGGGCGGCGCCTGCCTCAACGTCGGCTGCATCCCCTCGAAGGCACTGATCCATGCCGCCGAAGAATTCGCCAAGGCGCAGCACTATGCCGGCGATTCCCCACTGGGCATCAAGGTGACGGCGCCCGCGCTCGATCTCGCCCAGACCGTGCGCTGGAAGGACAGCGTCGTCGCCAGGCTGACCGGCGGCGTGACCGCGCTGCTGAAGAAAAACGGCGTGCAGCTCGTCACCGGCTGGGCACGGATCATCGACGGCAAGACCGTCGAGGTCAGCCCGGCCGACGCGTCCACACCCTTGCGCATCAGCTGCGAACACCTGTTGCTGGCCACCGGCGCCCGGAGCACGGCCCTGCCGAACTTGCCCTTCAGTGAACCGGACGGGCCGGTCATCTCCTCGACCGAGGCGCTGTCGCCGGCGACGCTGCCGCAACGGCTGCTGGTCGTCGGCGCCGGTTACATCGGCATGGAACTGGGCTTCGTCTATCGCAAGCTCGGCGTGGCAGTCACCGTCGTCGAAGCGCAGGCGCGCATCCTGCCCGCCTACGATGAAGAACTGACCAGGCCGGTCGCCGCCGCCCTGCGCCAGTTCGGCATCGACGTGCATCTGGGCTGCGCGGTGCTGGGCCTGAATGCGCCAGGCAATGCCGTGTGCATCCGCAACGCGGGAGGCGAGGAAGCCGAGCTTCCCGCCGACCGCGTGCTCGTGGCCATCGGCCGGCAGCCACGCACCGCGGGCTGGGGACTGGAAAAACTACTGCTCGACATGGCCGGACGTTTCGTCAAGATCGACGACCAATGCCGCACCTCGATGCGCAATGTCTGGGCCATCGGCGACCTGACCGGCGAACCGATGCTGGCGCACCGCGCCATGGCGCAGGGTGAAATGGTCGCGGAAATCATCGCCGGCAAGCGCCGCCACTTCACGCCCGCCGCGATCCCCGCCGTCTGCTTCACCGATCCCGAGATCGTCGTCGTCGGCCAGTCGCCGCAGGAAGCCGAACAGGCCGGCCTCGACTGCATCCACGCCCTGTTCCCCTTCGCCGCCAACGGCCGTTCGCTGACCCTCGAATCGTCCAGTGGCTTCGTACGCGTCGTGGCGCGGCGCGACAATCACCTGATCGTCGGCTGGCAAGCCGTCGGCCGGGGCGTCTCCGAACTCTGCACCGCCTTCTCGCACTCCATCGAAATGGGCGCCTGCCTCGAAGACATCGCCGGCACCATCCACGCCCATCCGACGCTCGGCGAGGCGGTGCAGGAAGCCGCACTGCGCGCACTGGGGCACGCAGTGCATATTTAACTGAGGTTGCTTGTTTGCTGTGGGGCTGTTACTGGGTACGCGGCAGGTTGTCTCCGAGCAGCTTGAAGGCTTTTTTCTGTAGCGGCGCGGGCCGGGTGGTGAGTATTTCCGCTTAGACGTTGAACAGGAAATTCATCAAGTCGCCATCCTTGACAACGTATTCCTTGCCTTCCGCCCGCATCTTGCCGGCTTCCTTTGCCCCCTGCTCGCCCTTGCAGGCGATGAAGTCGGCGTAGGCGATGGTCTGGGCGCGAATGAAGCCGTGCTCGAAATCGGTGTGGATCACGCCGGCCGCCTGCGGCGCGGTGTCACCGCGATGGATGGTCCAGGCGCGCACTTCCTTCGGGCCGGCGGTGAAATAGGTTTGCAGGCCCAACAGGTCGTAGGCGGCGCGGATCAGGCGGTTGAGGCCGGGTTCGGTCAGGCCCATGTCGGCGAGAAACAACTGCTTCTCGTCATCTTCCAGTTCGGCAATCTCGGACTCAATGGCGGCGCAGACGGCCACCACCTCGGCTTTTTCATTTTTCGCATGGGCACGCACCGCGTCGAGGTGCGGATTGTTCTCGAAGCCGTTTTCCATGACGTTGGCGACATAGAGCACCGGCTTGGCGGTGATCAGGAAGAACGGCTTGAGGTTGGCCCATTCCTCTTTGGAAAGATCCAGCGCCCGCACCGGCTTGGCCTGATTCAGCTGTGCCAGGCATTTTTCCAGCACACTCACCAGCAGCGCGGCCTCCTTGTCGCCACCTGATTTTGCCTGCTTGGTATAGCGTGCCAGCGCCTTCTCAACGGTGGCCATGTCGGCCAGCGCCAGTTCGGTGTCGATAACCTCGATGTCGGAAAGCGGATCGATCTTGCCGGCCACATGCACGACATTTTCGTCGGCGAAGCAGCGCACCACATGGACGATGGCGTCGGTTTCGCGAATGTTGGCGAGGAATTTGTTGCCGAGGCCTTCGCCCTTGCTGGCGCCGGCGACGAGGCCGGCGATGTCTACGAATTCGACGATGGCCGGCAGGATTTTTTGCGGCTTGGCGATGGCAGCGATGGCGGCGAGCCGCGGATCAGGCACCTCGACGATGCCGACGTTCGGCTCGATGGTGCAGAAGGGATAGTTCTCCGCCGCGATGCCCGACTTGGTCAGGGCATTGAAGAGGGTGGACTTGCCGACGTTGGGCAGGCCGACGATGCCGCATTTGAGGCTCATGATTTTCCTTCGTTAGACGATGAGGCCCCACCGCCGGGCCGCCCCAAGGCGGGGCCAGCCAACGAACCGGGGCCGCGTAGCGGCGAACCTCCGTCACCCCCGCCCTCAGGGCGGGGGTTGGGGGGTGGGGGCGTTATCTTTGCATTGATTTTCTGGGTCGCGGCGTTGAAGTCACTCCTGGCAAGCAGCGGCCAGGTCAATAACGCGCGATCGATGGCGGCGTCGATTTCGCCGGCTTCTTCCTTGCGCGGCGGCTTCAGCACGTAATTCACCACCTCGTTCCGGTCACCCGGATGGCCGATGCCGATGCGCAGCCGCCAATAATCCTGGGTGCCCAGATGGCTGGTGATGTCTTTCAGGCCATTGTGGCCACCCAGGCCACCGCCGAACTTGAGCCGCAACTGGCCGGGCGGAATGTCGAGTTCGTCATGCACCACCAGCATTTCTGCCGGCTCGATGCGATAAAAATTGGCCAGTGCCTGCACCGACTGGCCGGAGCGGTTCATGAATGTCTGCGGCATCAGCAGCCAAACCCCACCGGGTACGCCACTGAGGCGTGCGTTGGCCGCCCAGCCGTGAAAGCGTGCTTCGCGAGAGAAGCTGACGCCCAGCTCGGCGCCCAGCCGCTCACAAAACCAAAACCCGGCGTTGTGCCGGGTTTTGGAGTAGTCGGGCCCCGGATTGCCAAGACCGACAATGAGTTTGATGGGAACAGCCAATGGTCACACCTCGCCTGGCAACCGGGTCGCCTTGCGGCGGCCCGGCGGCAGCATTACTTCTTGTCGGCCTTCTTCTCGGTTTCGGCGGCCGGCTTCTTCTCGGTGGTGATCTGGGTTTCAACCGGCGCAGCTACGGTCTCCGCTTCCTCTGCGGCAGCGGCGCCAATCATGACAATGCCGGCCACGACGGGGTCACCCTCGCCGTGGAATACCACCGACACGCCGGCAGGCAGCTTGAGCTGGGAGAGGTGGAGCGATTCGCCCATGCCGAGATCCTTGAGGTCGACTTCGATGAACGAAGGCAGATCCTTGGGCAGGCAGGTGACATCAAGTTCGTTCATGCCGTGGTGTGCCATGCCGCCGCCGAGTTTGACGCCCGGAGCGATTTCGGCGTTGATGAAGTGCAGCGGCACCTTCTGGTGAATTGCGTGGGTCGCATCGATGCGCTGGAAGTCGACGTGCTTGATCTGCAGCTTGTAGGCGTGCATCTGCACGTCGCGCAGCAGGCACATTTCCATTGTGCCGTCGATGCTCATGTTGACGACCGAAGAGCGGAAGGCTTCCTTGCGCAGCGCCTGGAAAATGACGTTGTGCTCGAGTTCGATCATTTGCGGGGCGGTCGGGCCACCATAGATGATGCCGGGAACCCGGCCGGCGCGACGCAGGCGGCGGCTCGCACTCGATCCCTGCAGTTCGCGTTTGTAGGCGTTGATTTCAAATTGCATGATGTACTCCAGAAAATGCCCGGTCCGCGACCAGAGCGGGCGGTTGAAAAAACTACAAAAAACTTATTCCATGAAGAGCGAGGACACCGACTCTTCATTACTGATGCGGATAATGGTTTCGGCCAGCAGGCCGGCGATTGACACGACACGGATGCGGTCGCAGGCCATGGCTTCCTGGCTCAGGGGAATGGTATCGGTGACAACCACTTCGTCGAGATCGGAGGTGGCGATGCGCTCGATGGCGCCTCCCGATAGTACCGGGTGCGTGCAATAGGCCATGACGCGCTTCGCGCCATGCTCCTTGAGCGCGCGGGCGGCCTTGCACAGCGTGCCGGCGGTGTCGACGATGTCGTCCATGATCACGCAGCTGCGACCTTCAACATCACCGATGATGTGCATCACCTCGGAAACGTTGGCACGCGGGCGGCGCTTGTCGATGATCGCCAGGTCGGTTTCGAGTCGCTTGGCGGCGGCACGGGCACGCAGCACGCCGCCGACGTCTGGCGAAACAACCAGCAGGTCTTCGTGACGCTGCTTCCAGATGTCGCCCAGCAGGATCGGTGTGGCGTAGATATTATCGACCGGGATATCGAAGAAACCCTGGATCTGGTCGGCATGCAGATCGACAGTCAGCAGGCGCTGCACGCCGGCGGCCTGCAGCATGTTGGCCACCACTTTCGCCGCAATCGGCACGCGCGCGGAGCGCGGCCGGCGATCCTGGCGGGCATAGCCGAAATAGGGCACGGCAGCCGTGATGCGTCCGGCCGAGGCGCGCTTCAGCGCATCGGCGAGGATGATCAGCTCCATCAGGTTGTCGTTGGCCGGCGCGCAGGTGGGCTGCAGAATGAAGGCATCCTTGCCGCGCACGTTTTCGAGCAGTTCGACATTGCTTTCACCGTCGGAGAAGCGCCCCACGGTGCAGCGGCCCGGCGAGATGCTCAGACGCTTGGCAACGTCGGCCGCCAACTTGGGGTTGGCGTTGCCGGTGAAGACCATCAGACTGTCGTAGGCCATGCGGGCGTCTTCTCAGTGCGCTGCGTTGAAGAAAGCGGAACGGGCAGCCACGGGTTTCCGTGACTGCCCGGAATGATTCTGGCTGGGGAGGAAGGATTCGAACCTTCGCATGCTGGAATCAAAATCCAGTGCCTTAACCAGCTTGGCGACTCCCCAAGATCGGTGCGCAAAAGCGTCAGCACGCCGAAAGGACGCGAATTTTCCGCGTTTTACGATTTCATGTCAATGCAAACAA
This sequence comes from Rhodocyclaceae bacterium, assembly GCA_030682175.1. Taxonomy (GTDB): domain Bacteria; phylum Pseudomonadota; class Gammaproteobacteria; order Burkholderiales; family Rhodocyclaceae; genus Sulfuricystis. The sequence continues at coordinate 48,373 of JAUXOM010000137.1, read as the reverse complement.
TGGATGCGTCGCCAGCCCGCGCACGACTTGTCCGCGCATATTGTCCGGCAACGCTGCCTGGGCGGCACGTGCCGCCGCCTCGTGCGGCAGTTCGACAAAGCAGCAGGCGCCTGACCCGGTCATGCGCGCAGAACCGTGCTGGCGCAGCCAGTCGAGGTGGTGCAGGATTTCCGGATGGCGCGTGCACGCCACCGTTTCGAGGTCGTTATGGCCAAAACCCGGCTGCCAGTCGACAGGCCGGATGGCCGGCGTGTCGCGCTTGAGTTCCGGGGAGCGAAAAATCTCCTGCGTCGGCACCGCCGCCCCCGGCATGGTCAGCAGATACCAGTTTTCAGGCACCGTCACATCGGTAAAGCGTTCGCCGACGCCTTCGGCAAAGGCATTCCGGCCGTGGATGAAAATCGGTACATCGGCACCCAGCGCAAGGCCGATGGCCTGCAGTTCGGCGCGCGACAATCCGCAGCCCCACAGATGATTGAGCGCCATCAGGGTGGTCGCGGCATCGGAACTACCGCCACCCAGTCCACCGCCCAGCGGAATGCGTTTCTCCAGATGGATGGTGGCGCCTGACGCCGTCCCCATATTGGCGGCGGACCCGGCTGACGCCGTACCGCCAGAGCCGACTTTTAGCGCTTCGGCCGCCCGCACCACCAGATCCTGCTCCGGCGGAACGCCCGGTATCGGCGTGGCCAGCACGATACGGCCATCGCTGCGCGGCTCGAAGCGCAGGGTGTCGGCCAGATCGATGAAACGGAAAACCGTCTGCAGCAAATGATAGCCGTCGGCGCGCCGGCCGACGACATGCAGGAACAGATTGAGCTTGGCCGGGGCAGGCCATTCACGATCCCAGGCGCCCATGTCGCCCTCAGCCATTAAGAACGGAGTCCCGGCGCCGGGCCGCCTCAAGCCGGGATGTCACGCGCCGCAGGCGCAAGTCGCACCCCTGCCGATCAAAAGCCGCCCGTATCAATCGAGCGCAGCGAGCCACCGTCACCTCCCTTCCCCGGGAAGGGGGGCCGGGAAGGATGGGGGCCCCACCTCGATCCACTCATCGATCTTCAGTCGCACGGCGATGTCGTCGCGCTCCAGTTCGATCACCGTCGGCAGCGCAGCGGCGGCGGCGCTTTCGCGCTCGACGATCGTCACGCGCCAGCCTTCGGTCTCGGCAACATCGCCGAGCAGCCAGCGCGCTGACGTGCCGAGCGGCAGCGGGAAGCCGAACACCTGTTGCGACAGGGTGCTCCAGTCATCGGCCTCGAAGCGGCGCTGGTCGGCGAGGACCAGCCGGGCCCCCGTGGCGTCGCGGCTCAATTCCGCCACGCCCTGGCCAAACGGCGTGGTCAGCAGAACCTCGTCGCGCCCGGTCTCATGGCGCCAATCGACCCGGGCATTGTGGCGAACTTCGCCCTGGCGCACGGCAATCCGGCCGCTGAAGGCAAACTGCTCGATCTGCGCGACGGGCGGCCGCTGGGGCGGCAGCGGTACGGTGGCACAGCCGGACAATACGGCGAGTGCCAATACCCAGATGAGCCCCCCGCGCATCAAGGTGCGAGACGCTTGATGGTTTCTGTCAGCACCTCGTTGTCAGGGTGCTCGGCCCGGGCCTTTTCCCAGGTCTGGCGCGCTTCGTCCTGGCGGCCGAGCGACCACAGCACTTCGCCGAGATGCGCGGCAATTTCCGGATCCGCGCGCATGCGGAAAGCCGTGCCGAGGACATCCAGCGCCGCCTGTTTGTCGCCCATGCGGAACAGCGCCCAGCCCTTGCTGTCGAGGATGAGCGGATCATTGGGGGCCAGTTGCAGTGCCCGCTCGACCAGCGCCAGCGCTTCGGCAAGGTTGACATTGCGATCGGCGAACGAATAGCCCAGCGCATTGTGTGCGTGGGCGTGATCGGGTTTGAGCTCGATCAGGCGGCGCAGCCAGCGTTCAACCTCGGCGTAGCGCCCCAGTTTCTCCGCGACCATCGCAGTTTCATAAAGTAGTTCGGGCTGGTCGGGCTGGCCCGCCAGGCCTGCCTCCATTACGGCATAGGCGTCCGATAGCTTGCCGGCTTCGCGCAGGATTTGCACCTCACCGATCAGGAGTTGCGCACGCTCGCGGGGATTGGCGACCTCGCTTGCGGCAAGGTGCTGGCGCGCCTCCTCAGGCTTGCCCTGCTTGACCAGTACATTGGCGGCTTGCAGGCGGGCAGGCAGATACTGCTCGCCGCGGCCAACCTTGCCAAACCACTGCAGGGCTTCGTCCCCGCGATTGCTGTCCGCGGCGATCTGGCCGAGGTAAAAGTGCGCCTTGTCCGCTTCGGCGTGGCCGATTTCAGCCAACTTGCGCAGATGGATTTCGGCATCGGCCTTGTCGTTGAGTTGCAGTGACAGCACGGCAACGGCAAACAGGACATCGCCGCTCCTGGCCGGATCGCCGCTTTGTTCGAGCAGTATGCCGAATTGGCGGCGCCCGTCGGCATAGCGCTTGTCACCCACCAGGGCGCGTGCGTAGGTCAGCCGCACATCGCGCGCCTGTGGGTTGGCCGCAATGAACTCTTCCAGCGCCGCGAACGCCTCGCTTTTCTCGCTCATCTGGGCCAGCAGCATCACGGCGGCTTCCCAATCCGGCTTGAGTTTGAGTGCCTGCCGGATGGCGTCGCGGGCGCCGGGAAGGTCGCGCACATCGAAAGCGGCCACGGCGCGGACGTAATGCGCCTCGGGCAGTTGCAGGTAGGGGACCGTCACCGCCTCGATGAGATCGCGTACCGCCTTGCGGTCTTCGCCGCGGGCGAACAGGCGATTGAGGCGCAGCAAATTTGGCCCGATCTGTTGCGGAGCGAGCGCCAGCAAGGCCGCCGTCGCAGTCTTGAGCTCCTCATGGCGACCCTGCGCCACCAGCACATTGATGTAGGTGAGATGCGCCTGCAGGGACGCCGGTTCGATGTCGAGCCAAAGTTGCGCGCCCTGCTGGGCGATCTCCATGCGCCGGCCATGCGCGGCAATTTCGGTGGCGCGGCGGGCCAGGCGCGGATCGCGCGTCCGCTTGGCCATGTCGAGATAAAGTTCGGACGAATCAGAGAGCTGTCCGCGCTGGCCGGCAATCTCGGCAAGCAGGAACTGATAGAGCAAGCGCGGCGTCAATTCGACGTTCGGCAAGCCGGCAACGACTGCCTCATCCTGGTCGCCGGCCGTGTCGATCTCCGCAGGCGGCGCAGCGGGACCGGGCACTTCGGCACGCAGACCGCCACTGGCCAGGAGCGCGGTGAAAATCAGCAGGGTAAAAATCGGTTTCATGGGCGCGGACACTCGATAAGTAAAGGCTTGTGCCTACAATGGAGGCATGTTAGCAGTTTCCAATCCACACCATGCCTGAGCTCCCCGAGGTCGAAGTCACGCGCCGCGGCATTGCCCAACGGATTGGGGGCGCCAGGCTCGATCGCGCCGTCCTGCGGGCGCCGACTTTGCGCTATCCGATACCCGCCGGCCTCGCCCGCATCCTCGCCGGTCGCACGCTGGTCGAGGCAAAGCGGCGCGGCAAGTACCTGCTGCTCGACTTCGGCAGCGGCCATCTGCTCGTCCACCTGGGCATGTCGGGCAGCCTGCGCTTCGTCGCGCCCGGCACCACCCCTGAAAAACACGACCATGCCGATTTCGTTTTCGGCGAACAGGTGCTGCGGTTGACGGATCCGCGCCGGTTTGGTGCATTGTTGTGGCTGGCCGGCGATCCGCTGGCGCATCCGCTGATCGCCAAACTGGGCATCGAACCCCTGTCGCGCACTTTTACAGCGGGCTGGCTGCAGCAGGCACTCAAGGCCCGCGCGCTGGCGATCAAGCCGGCGCTGATGGATTCCGGCCTGGTCGTCGGCGTTGGCAACATCTATGCGGCGGAAAGCCTGTTCGACGCCGGCATCGATCCGCGCACCAGGGCCGGTTCGGTGAGTGCTGCGCGTCTCAGCCGATTGGTGCCAGCGATCAGGAAAACACTCCTGGCCGCGATTCGCGCGGGCGGCAGCTCGCTGCGCGACTTCTGCAATACCGATGGCGGCATGGGCGATTTCCAGACCCGCCACAGGGTTTATGCGCGGGCCGGACTGCCCTGCCTGAACTGCGGCAGCCCGATCAGGGTGATTCGCCAGGGGCAGCGTTCAAGCTTTTACTGCCCGCGCTGTCAGCGTTGATCAGGCACTGGTCAGCTTCTTGAACTTCTCCATCAGCTGATCCTTGCTTTCCACGCGGTCCGGGTCTTCCGGGATGCAGTCGACGGGGCAGACCTCGCGGCACTGAGGCGTGTCGTAGTGGCCGACGCACTCGGTGCACTTGTCGGGGTCGATGATGTAAATCTCGTCACCCTGCGAAATCGCGTTGTTCGGGCACTCGGGCTCGCACACGTCGCAATTGATGCATTCGTCGGTGATGATCAGGGCCATTGCTGTATTTCCTCTCGCTTGCCAATTATTGAATATCTGTCTGCTGCTGAATTTTTCCCGTCAGCCGTTCGGCGACCAGCGGGGCAACGAACTGGGAAACATCGCCACCCAGCAGCGCGATTTCCCTGACCATCGTCGCCGAGATGAACATGTATTGTTCGCCCGGCGTGAGAAACAAGGTTTCGACATCGGGATGCAGCCGGCGGTTCATGCCGGCCATCTGAAATTCGTATTCGAAGTCGGAGGCGGCACGCAGGCCGCGCACAATGACCCGCGCATTGCGCTCGCGCAGGAAATTCATCAGTAATCCGGTGAAGCCGACCACCTTGACGTTCGGCAGATCATGCGTGAGCGCACGCGCCATCTCGACGCGCTCTTCCAGCGAAAAGATCGGTCGCTTGCTGCGGCTGTCGGCAATGCCGACGACGACATGGGCAAACAGCCGCGCGGCGCGGCGCACCAAATCTTCATGGCCCCGCGTGAAGGGGTCGAAGGTGCCCGGATAGACAGCGATGCCGTTATTCATTTGTGTTTTTCAGCAAATGATAAAAAACCTGACCAGCCTTGCCCTGCTTCAGCGTCCGCCAATCCCCAAGTGTCTCGATGCGATGCTCGGCCTCCGCGTATACCCACATGCCGGGCCTTACCAGCCCCGGCAGGAGCGGCGCCACTTTTTCCAGCCAGCCCTGCCGATACGGCGGATCGAGCAGGACCAGATCGTAGCACTCGCCTTGTTGCGACGCAGCGGTCGCGAATTCTAGCGCATCGGCGCGTACCGGCCGCAGCCGGTCGGCACCGAAGGTCGCGGCATTTTCCTTCAGGCGGGCAAAGGCAGTGGCGTCACGTTCGACCAGGGTGACCGATGCCGCCCCGCGCGAGGCGCATTCGAAGCCAAGAATGCCACTGCCGGCAAAGAGATCGAGGCAGCGCCAGCCGGTGAGATCCTGCTCCAGCCAGTTGAACAGCGTTTCGCGCACGCGATCCGGCGTCGGCCGGATTAGCCCCCCCCTCCCGGCCTCCCCTTGCGGGGAGGTGACGGGGGTTCGCCGCTGGCGCGGCTCCATATTTGTGGCGGCCATCCTTGGGGCGGCCCGGCGGATGGCCGGGTCCGGCACGTCAATGACCTGAACGAGCCGGCTGCGCCATTCGCCGCCGGTGATGCGGATTTTATTCATGGTGCAGCGCTATACCGCCGAAGCAATGTCCGTCAGCGCAAAATCTCCACCCTTGAATAGCAATGGCTCGTTGCGCTGCTTTGCCAATGCATAGGAAAAACAGTCGCCGTAATTGAGGCCGGCAGGATGACGGCCCTTGCCATAGCGCACCCATCCGGCGAATGCGGCCTCCGCAAGCGTGCGATCCACCGGCATGACTTCAATGCGCAGGTCATCGAGAAAGCGCGTCAGTTCCCGGTAGCCCGCCTCGCCACTCCGGGTGGTCGCCACCATCGCCGTTTCAAGCCAGATGGGGGCGGCCATGCGTAAGGCTGCGGCTGAGCCGAGGGCCTCGGCGTACTGCGCCGCATCGTCTTCCAGCAATAAAACCGCGAGCAGAGCCGAAGTATCGACGACGAGTGACCCCATCACCGCGGCAAGCCATCGACATCGTAGCCAATCAGTTCGTCGGCACTGCGGCCGTCGAGTACGGGCAGGCTGGCAAAGTGTTGCGCTTTCGCGATCACTTCTGTGGCGGACAAGCGCGGTTTCTCATTCAAGTCGCCCGCCATGGCACGTTCGATGAGTACGATCGTTTCGCGGTTGACCGAGCGGTGATGCGCATCCGCCAACTGCTTGAGCTGTTGATGCAGTTCATCGGGGAGTCCGCGTATTGTCAAATCCGCCATTGCGTCACCTGCCGACTGGTATCAGAATGCCATCATTGTGATGGCTTATTGGTGGTAAAGCAAGTGCGTATCAAGAAAAGTCGGCGCTGGTGGGGCGGCGGATTTGTGCCCACTCCAGCCATTCAAGGCCACGCCTTTTCAACGCCAGCCATCTGCCAAATCAGTCTTCATCTTGCTCCCTGCCGTGTCCTTTTTCGCGCTCGCGCCCACGTCCTGGCATCCGGATATCGTGCTCATCGGCGCTGCGATGGCATTCCACGCAGTTCTTGAAGTCGCGAATTCCTTCCTCGATGTGCTTGCGCCGGATTTTCTCGGGTGTGTGCTCATGGCAGCCATAGCAAGTGTAGCGGCTGTAGTCGTTACGCAGGTGACAGGTTGCGCATTTCACATTGTGATCTCGATCCAGAACAAAATACTTGTCGTGATCGAAGGTCGCGGGCACCCATTTCTCCTGGGTATGGCACTGGCTGCAGTTCCCGGTGATCTGCTGATGGAGAGAATCCTTGGGTGACTTGTGGCAGGACTGACATTCCTTTCGGGCATCCGCCTGGAGCAAGGCGTGGTTGAACCGGCCTTCGATACGGAAGCGCTTTACCCCCGCATGATCGCTATGGCACGCGAGGCAATCCTGCTTCAGGAGCTTCTGGTGGAATGGCGTGCTGGTAAGCGGTTTCTGGATCGGCTGCCCAAGGGTCGTGAGCTTGCCGATCTCTTCCGACTTGTGGCAGGTTGTGCAGCTTTCAGTCGTGGTCCCAAAAAACGGTGCGTGGCAGGCAAAACAATCCGTTTCCAACTTGCTGTGGCCGGGAATCAGTTTTCCGGGGCCAACCATCAAATGGGGATAGACAAAGGTCAGTATGGCCATGACGATGAGATTGGCCGCCAGAACGATCTTGAGGGTCTTGCTCATCGCCACCCCCAGAACAGGAAGATGCTGATGATGTGCCCGAGCGCCAGCACGGCAAAGGCGATGAAGATCGGTATATGCACCTTGCGCCACTTGGCCATGGCATCGAAAGTCACCGACTCCCAGAACAGCGCCTGCTCGACCTCTACTTTGGACAAGCCGCGCAGTTGGTAATGCTCACGCTGGGCCTGCACATGCTCGCGCGAACGCGCCAGCAGCATTTTGCCAACCATGCCGCTGATGACATTGACGCCCATGGCGATGGTGGCCAGCCAGGGCAGGATGGCATTGAAATGTATCCCCGCATGAAGCAGCACCATCCATGAGCCCAGCCAGGTGCCGATCTCGTGCATGTTGAGCCAGGATTTGACGTTCCCGGTCGCGATGACTTTGCGCTTGCGCAGGGAGTAGGTCAGCGAGCCGATGATCAGCAAGGTGCCGGGGATGCCGAGATAGCGTCCCACCCAGACCAGATCGAGGCGATGCAGCAGGTAGTCACCGATAACGGTCGCCACTCCGAGCAGAGTAACCAGCAGCGTGAACGGCAGGATGTGGTTACGCCAGAGTGAGGCGGTGCCGGGTGTCGTCATTTCAGGCCTCCAGCGTCACGTTGGTTTTAGGGGTGCAGACGCACATCAGACAGGTGCCGGGTTCGGGATCGTAATCCGGCGCTTGCCGGTAGGCCACTTCGCCGGAACGAATGGTGGTCTGGCAGGTGCCGCAGCCCCCGGCGCGGCAGCCTGAATCGATGGCAATCCCCTGGGATTCGGCAAACTCGAGCAGGCTGCCCGACTGCGGCGACCATGGAGCCTGCTTGCCAGATTTGGCAAAGGTTACCGTGATGTCGCTCACGGGGACTGCAATGGCATTCTCGGTCACCGCGGCCACTGGTTTGCGGCGCTTGATGGACGCCGGCCCGAAGGCTTCGAAGTGAATGTGCGCATCGGGTACGCCCCAGTCATCCAGCGCCGGGACCAGGGTTTCCATCATCGGCGTCGGCCCGCAGATGTAGTAGTGGAAGGGCTTGAGCGGTAACTCCATACGGAACAGATTCACATCGACGCGTCCGCGGTGATGGAAGTCCTTGCCCAGTCGATCTTCCGGCAGCGGGTCGCTGAAGCACAAGCGCAGATGGACGTTGGGGTTGGCCGCGGCGATAGCGTTCAGATGCGCTGCAAAAGCGGTTTCCTTGCTGTTGCGCACCCCATAAAATAACCAGACCTCGCGCTCGGGTTGCTGCGATTGGCACCAGTTGAGCATGCTGAGCATCGGCGTGATGCCGATGCCGCCGGCGATCAGGACGATGGGACTGCTACCCGGCTCGAGAGTGAAGTGCCCCGAGGGTGCGCGAACTTGCAGCGTCGTGCCGACCTGAACATGGTCGTGGAAGAAGTTCGAGGAGCGTCCCGGTGGATGATCGCTCTTCGGCGGGGACGGTGCCCGCTTGATCGAAACACGATAATGGCCGGACTGTGGAGCATCCGACAGGGAGTAGCAGCGGGTGACCTGCTCGGTGCCACTGCCGTCGGCCTTGGGAATACCCAGGCGGAAGGTCAGGAACTGGCCAGGTTTGAATGAAGGAAGCGGCTGCCTGTCTTCTGGAACCAGGTAAAAGGAACAGATCGACCGGGTCCCATCTTCAATTTCCCGGTGATCGACGCGGAAGTTCCTGAATCCGTTCCAGGCAGTTGCCGATGCGGGCTCCGTAAGGCCTGAAAATACTTCCGCTTGAGGACCGGCACCGCCTTCGCTTGGAAGCAAGCCCGCACGAAGGGCCCGATACTCGCCCCAATGCCGCCAGAAGCCGAAGCCAAGCCACAACGCGAGTTGCAGCGTAATCCCCAATACGATCCAGAGCAGCAGGGAGGCAGAGGTCATTTCCGGTGGCGTCAGCATTGCGTCCGGCCTCTCATATCCATCTTAAGAAACCCTTAACATAAACACGTTTGGCATATGGTTTCGATCATCATCGTTTCCGCGCTCTTTTGAGCGCCCATCGCGACCATCGTCCCGAGGCAACGGCTTATCGCCCCAAGCCGCGCGAAAAGCCTCGGCCGAGGTAAAGCGACATTTCTTGTTTGCACCAACTTTACTCAGCAAAATGGTATTTGGTTTGGCCGGAACGCCAGTATGCGTCCGGATCTGCTCCCTGATCTGTTCGCAGGATTCCACCTGGGCTGCAGGAGTGGCGGCGTGTGCTGTTGTAATGGACAACACAAGCAAAATAATTGGGATGGATTTCATGGTGTCATTCTTATGGTCAGATTGCTCAAGTGCGTCACCGCATCTCAAACGCTTCCTGATGGAAGCTGAATTTGTTGTGCCCCAAACTCCGCAGCCCATGCTTGAGCTTTTCTGCCAATCCCGGTGGCCCACAGAACCAGATTTCGGACCGGCGCGAACCATCCTGCGTTGAGGCAACACTGGTAGCGCTCAAAGTTTCGCCCTGCTGAGCACCATGGATATGAAGGCGGATTCCGGACAAGGAGGCGCAACTTGATTCGAGGCGGGCAACAAAGGGGTCGCTTGTTCGATCACGCGTGCAGTAGTGGAGCTCCGCTGAAATCTGTCTGGGTTTTCCTTGCAGGGAATCCAGCCATGCGAGGAACGGCGTAACCCCGATCCCGCCGGCAATCCAGATTTGTTGGGCATGCGCGTCCTGACGCGCCATGTCGAAGCGACCATACGGCCCTTCAACCTTAACCGACCGACCGATTTCCAGACGATTGCCGAGGACGCGGGTGTAATCACCCAACGCCTTGATCTGGAGAGTGATGGTTCGATCACCACGGTCCGCACTGGCAATGGTGAATGGATGGGCGCCTTCCTTCTCGTCAAAGCTAATGAAAGCGAACTGGCCGGGGCGATGGCCACGCCAGCTGTTGTCAAGTTGGCAACTGACTGTAAGCACATCACGACTAGGCTTCTCGATGGCCGTAACCACTCCATTCACCTGGCGCTTGCGCCCAATACGGCCGACCAGAGAATGCAGGGAACCATAGACTCCGCCAGCCAGGAATAGCGCCAGGAGGATTCCTACTGGCTTGGTCCAATAATCAGTTGGTGCGAGGAAGATTGCATGAAACGCCAGCATCAGATAGATCACCGGCATGGCCTGATGCGTAATTCGCCAGGTCTTGTAGGGAAAGCGTTTCCATAGAGTGATGGCCAGCATGACCAGCACCACATAGAACGCCCATTCCCCCATGTCCTCGGCCAGGTCGCGCATTACTTCCAGAAAACCGCTGTCTTTCTCCTTCGGTATGCGCCCCCCGCGACCAATCATCGCCTTGAGAATGTCACCGACAATCTCTTCGATCAGCCAATGCAGCACCGCAAAGCCCACGGCGAGAATGCCGGCCCATTTGTGGGCGCGATAGATCCGATCCATGCCGCCAAGAGGCCGCTCAAGCCAGGCTGGTCGTGTGGATAAGAACATCGCCAGCGACATCAGGGCAATGGACAGAAGACCGCTTATATAAAGCGCTTCCTGTCGGATCACCCATGGCAGACTGCCGCCACTGCCGCCGCCCGTAACAAGCAGATTCAGCGCCCAGGCGGCAGAGACGATAACGAGCAGTGCACCGAGCAAGAGTTTCATGTCAGGACTCCTGATGGATCATTTTCCAGCGGCGGGTTGAGCGATTCCCGGCTGGGGCGAGTCATCACGACACCGCCGTTCATTGCAGTCAGCCGTATTTTGCTGATTGCTTCTTGCATAGCCGCTGTCGTATTTGTCGCGTTTGGTATCTCGCTGCCGCTGACCAAGAACCTCGCCCGTCTGGGGATGAACATACAGTTTGATCCGCTGGCCGCTACGGTTGGTTGCCTTGACCTCATAGCTGCCGCGTTCACGTTCGATCTTCTCGATATGGCGATAACCTGCAGACTCCAATCTGGCATGCACTTCGGGAATCGATAGCCATCTTGCATTGCCTGCACTGGCAGGGCGGACATCCTGGGCATGGCTTGAGATCGAGAAGAAGCCAGTGGCAAGCAGTGCAGCGATGATCAATGGACGCATGGTGAAATTCTCCTGCCAAGTTTGGTGTGGGAATGGGTCATTCGTCGTAATCGCCTTGTTCTGCTGCTGTATGACAGGCGACACAGTTCGCCCTGGTACGAACATCCTTGTGCCTCCACTCCCAGTCGGGCACTTTGCGATGTTCGCTTACCCACTTGGGCAATTCCGTAATGCGTTGCGGAGCAGCCCCGGCAGCCACGCCCTTCAGCAATTTTCTGCTGTAGCGCTGACCACCCGCATCGCCTGCATTGGCGACGAGATAGCGGGTGATCTTCCCGGCGGTGGCCGCATCGATGCTGGCGTTATCCCCGAAATGCTTGTCCAGTTCGCCCATCATGCGTTGCCAGGATCGCGCCGGGAGCATCGCGGGTGCAAAGGCCAGATGGCAACTGCCACATTCTTCCTTGACAACCGGATCGGTTACTGGCGCAAAGAAGTGACGGTCACCAGCCTGAGCGCGGTCGAAAACGATGGCGGAGAAGGCCAACGCAACAAGTCCAATGGCAAACGGACGATAGGGAATGCGCACGGAGGTCTCCTGGCAGGTTGAAATTACTGACCAATCACAAAGGTGAGCCAGTCACCTTTCTCCTGCGGGGTACATTCGCGCCCTAATACCTCGGTGCAGTTGCGCTTGAACCACTTTTCGACCTTGGCCGGATCGGTATAACGGGTTGGCGCCGCGGATACGGCAACCGGTTCGACGGTCTTGCCGGCAAGGGTCCGTCCGACACCCCGGGTATCCTTGCCGTGACAGGTGGTACAAGATGGCGTGTCGGGCTTGCCGGCAGAAAAGTTCTGCATATGCAAGGCCTGGCCGCGTACCGCTGAAAATCCCGCTGACTTGGCGGCTGCGGCATACTGAGCCAGCAGGTCTTCGCGTGGGCCTGCGAGTGTGGCCGTGCTGAGTATCATGGCGACAATCCCCGCGGTAACTACCAACATGTTCTTCATGCGTTTATCCTGACGTTTATCGAACTCTGAAGCGGACTATGCGCCAGCCCATCTGAATGGATGCTGAATCGCTTGTTCATCCTGCGTTCAGATTCAAAACGCTAAAAGATCAGTCTGGAAAACCTGCGGAGTTGAAAATGTTGTCGAGAATCACTGCCCAATGGTGTGTCGCACTGGCCAGCCTGATCATGCTTGTGATGCCAGGTACCGGGGATAGTTACGCCGGGGATTACAGCGACCATGAGCGTGCCCGCCAAGCCGTTGAGGCGGGTGAGGTGCTGCCGCTGCGCACGATTCTTGAACGCGTCGAGCGCGAGTATCCCGGTCAGGTCATGGAGGTTGAACTCGACCGCGAAAAGGGTGAATGGGTTTATGAAGTCAAGGTATTGCGCAAGGGAGGGGCTTTGATGAAGTTGAAGATTCATGCGCGGGACGGCACCATTCTCGGTCTCAAGGAAAAGCATGAAAGACGGCTTCGTCCAGGAGAAACCCGCTGATGCGCATTCTGGTTGTCGAAGACGAGCCCACGTTGGCGGCACAACTTGCTGAAGGCATCAAGTCGGCTGGTTATGTCGTCGATGTTGCCCACAACGGCATCGATGGTCACTTCATGGGGGAAACCGAACCCTACGACGCAATCGTGCTGGACATCGGCCTGCCCCAGATGGATGGCATTACGGTTCTCAAGAAATGGCGGGCATCAGGTCAGACATTGCCGGTGTTGATTCTGACCGCACGTGATACCTGGCGCGAGAAGGTGGCCGGTATCGATGCCGGTGCGGACGACTACCTGACCAAGCCCTTTCACATGGAAGAACTGCTGGCAAGGCTACGCGCCTTGATCCGCCGTGCCGGCGGGCATGCCAGTACCGAACTGGTTTGCGGTGCGCTGACGCTCGACACCCGCAGCAGCCGTGCCAGCGTTGATGGGGCTGCCTTGACGCTGACGAGCCATGAATATCGCGTGCTGGCTTACCTGATGCACCATCAGGGTGAAATTGTCTCCCGCGGAGAACTGACCGAACATATCTATGCTCAGGACTTTGACCGCGATTCGAATACTGTTGAAGTGTTTATCGCCCGCCTGCGCAAGAAGCTGCCACCGGGCCTGATTGAAACCGTGCGCGGACTTGGCTATCGACTCAACAGAACGCAATGAATTCTGTCTTTCTACGCAACTCCCTGCGCGTGCGTCTTCTGGTGGGGACGCTCTTTTGGATCACCATCTCGATTCTGGTGGCTGGCTGGGGGCTTGGCAAACTGTTTCGCCAGCATGTGGAAACGCAGTTTCATGCGGAACTGAATACCCACCTCGACCAATTGACCGCCCAACTGGCGCTGGCAGAGTCCGCTCGGCCAGTGCTGGCGCTCCCTCTGAGCGACCCCCGTCTCCAGAAGCCGTTCTCCGGCCTGTACTGGCAGATCGACCGTCTCGCCAGCGCCGACTTTCCTGCGGAAGTCGCCGTGTTGCGCTCACGTTCCCTGTGGGATCAGGTATTGCATGTCCCCGGCGACGAACCCGCCACCGGCGAAATCCATCAGCATCGGGTCGCGGGACCGCAAGGCGCGAGGCTGGGCATGGTGGAACGCAGCGTGACCATCGACGACCAGTCACTGCGGCTGATCGTCGCCGCCAACGAAAGCCTGTTGCTTGAGCCGGTCGCACATTTCAATCGCGAGCTATGGGTGTCCCTCGGTGTGCTGGGAAGCGGTCTGGCACTGGCGGCGCTGGTGCAGGTATTTGTCGGCCTGGCGCCGCTGCGCAGCCTGCAGACGGCACTCGGGCGGGTGCGCAGCGGCGAAACAAGGCAGATGGAAGGCGGCTTTCCGACCGAGATCATGCCGCTCGTAACGGAATTCAACAGCGTACTGGCGCAAAACGCCGAGGTGGTGGACCGCGCGCGCACCCAGGCCGGCAATCTCGCCCATGCGCTGAAAACGCCGCTCAGCGTTCTCGCCAACGCCACCGATGGCAGGAATGACGAACTGGCCCAACTGGTGAGTTCCCAGATCGAGATGGCGCGCAAGCAGGTGGATTACCATCTGGCGCGCGCCCAGGCCGCCGCCGCGGCACATCTGCCCGGCGCGCGCACGCTGCTGCAACCGGTTGCCGATGGCCTGGTGCGCGCGATGCGCCGCATTCATGCCGAGCGAAATCTGGACCTCGTCGTCCATCCCTTTCCTGCCGCGCTGACATTTCGCGGCGAAACGCACGATTTGCAGGAAATGCTCGGCAACCTGATCGACAACGCCTGCAAGTGGGCCAACTCCCGGGTCGAGATTCAGGCCCGCGCCGAACCGGAGCGGCTCACGATCAGCATCGACGATGATGGCAAGGGCATCGCCCTCGACCAGCGCGACACAGTGCTCCAACGTGGCGTCCGCGCCGACCAGCAGGTACCCGGTAGCGGGCTGGGCCTGGCCATCACCGACGACCTGGCGCGCATGTATGGCGGTCAATTGGAGCTGGCGGACTCCCCTCTGGGCGGGCTGCGGGCCATCCTGAGCTTGCCCGGAACACGCTGACGCGCCCCGCATGCACGCCAGCGCGGAACATTTTCCGCCCCGGTTCGTTTCACTCCGGAGCAGCCGAGAGCGAAACGAATGACAGCGGAGATCGACGATGGAGAAGACAAGCAGCTTGCCGCCCGGGCCCGGCTGGGAGAGCGGCTGGCATTCGAGCGGCTGGTGCGACGCCACCAGGATCGGGTGTTCCGTTTCATCCTGCGCATGATCGGCAACCGGGACGAAGCCATGGATCTGACCCAGGAAACCTATCTGAAAGCCTACCGGGTGCTGCCCGGCTGGCGACCGGAAGCCCGCTTTTCCACCTGGCTGTTCCAGATCGCGCGCAATGTCGCACTCGATGCGCTACGCCGCCGCCGGCATACCGAATTCGTTTCGCTGACGGCCGGCCCCGATGAAGAACCCATCGAACCGTGCGACACCGCACCGCTGCCGGAAGAACGGCTGGCGGACAAGCAGCGTATCGGCCTGCTGGAGTGCGCGCTGCGCGACCTGCCCGTCGAGCAGCGCGAAATTCTGCTACTGCGCGAACTGGAAGACATGAGCAAACAGCCGCGCGGCGCGGCGCACCAAATCGTCATGGCCCAACGTGAAGGGGTCGAAGGTGCCCGGATAGACAGCGATGCCGTTGTTCATAAATGTTCCAGCAAGTGATAGAAAACCTGGCCCGCCCGACCCTGCTTCACGGTCTGCCAGTCGCCCAGCGAAGCAATGCGCCGCTCGGCCTCCGCGTAAATCCGCATACCGGGCTTGGACAGCCCTGGCAAGAGCGGCACCACCTTTTCCAGCCAGCCCTGACGATAGGGCGGATCAAGCAACAATAGGTCGAAAGAAGCGTTCGTCGTGGCGGCAAATTCTAGCGCATCCGCCCGTTGCAGCCGCAGCCGCGCGCAGGCAAAAACAGCGGCATTCTGCCTTAGCCGCGCGAAGGCACCTTGATCGCGCTC
Source organism: Rhodocyclaceae bacterium (assembly GCA_030682175.1). Taxonomy (GTDB): domain Bacteria; phylum Pseudomonadota; class Gammaproteobacteria; order Burkholderiales; family Rhodocyclaceae; genus Sulfuricystis. Next base: position 32,764 of record JAUXOM010000137.1, on the reverse strand, counting down.
AACCAGCACCACGCTTTCCGCGCCGCGCGAGGCGCACTCGAAGCCCAGAATGCCACTGCCGGCGAACAAATCGAGGCACTGCCAGCCCGTCAGGTCCTGCCCCAACCAGTTGAACAGCGTTTCGCGCACGCGATCAGGCGTGGGCCGCAGGCCGGGCACATCGGCCACCTCGATCAAACGACTGCGCCACGCGCCGCAGGTGATGCGGATACGATTCATCGTGAGAGACGGAAAGGCATATCTGTCCGAATTGCTAACAGGTCCGCACGGATTAACTGTCGAATAATTTTACAAATCAAAATTTGCGTGTCTATCGTAAGCAGGGTTAAAAGTTATTTAACAAACTGTTGTTAAAGAATTATTTTATTCTTTATGGTGGACTGGCATGGGTGATGCTTCTTGTCCCTTGTATGAAAATGGGTATGGATTCCTGTAGGCCTTCCATCGTACCCGATCCCGTTTTTGTTTCTTTTTAATCATTTTTAAGGAGCCGACAATATGAAAAAAAACGTAATGTTCAGCGCTTTGGCCGCAGCGGCCCTGTTGATGGCGGGAAGCGCAAATGCCGCCATTATTGCCTCGATGCAGATGGGAGGAGGAAACCCGTATTGGAACGACTACAACGTCTTTTTTGGGCGTGGATTGACATCTGCACCCGAGTGGCAGGTACAGGTCGCACAGGGTTATGTGAGCGATACTTTTGATGCCAGCGGCGGCATATCCTATGACATCACGGCCCAATTCAACACGGCCGGAAGCTCGAATTGGTGGGTGTTCGTTAATGACATTTGGGGAAGCAACGCGTCAAATCTGACGAGCTTTACCATCGACACAGGATCCCAAACCTACTCATCCACCGATACGCCTATTTGGATCCCTGATTATGGGCAGGCATATGCGTACATCAATATCGAAAGCAATGGTGTACCCGAGCCCGCCTCCCTCGCCCTGCTCGGCTTAGGCCTAGCCGGCCTCGGCGTCATGCGCCGCCGCAAGATGACCTGATCGAGCGCGTTCTGAAGCAAACGAAACGGCGACCAGTTGGTCGCCGTTTTTCTTTGGACAGATGTGATGGCTTTTCAATCCGCCGCCACGATCACGGTAACGAGGTACTCGGGCTTTACATGGCGCTGGAAGGCCATGCGCACATCGTCGCGCGTCACCGCTTCCACCTGACGCGGAAACTGGTCGAGGTAATCGAGCGGCAGGCCATAAAAGCCGATCAGCGACAGATAGCCGAGCAGCTTGGCGTTGCTGTCGATCCTCAGCGCCTGGCCGTCGATGAGGTTTTTCTTGGCGGCGGCGAGTTCCTGTGCGGTCGGACCTTCGGCGAGGAATGTCGTCAGCACTTCATCGACCACCTGCAAGGCATCCTGCGCCTGCTCGCGCTTGGTCTGCAGGCCGATCTGGAACGGGCCGGCCTGCACGCGCGGTGCGAAGTAGGAATAGACGCTGTAGGCATATCCCCGCTTTTCGCGCACCTCCTTCATCAGTCGCGAGACGAAGCCGCCGCCGCCGAGCGTGTAGTTGCCGACCAGCAGGGCGAAGTAATCGGGATCGGTGCGGCTCATCCCGGGCAGGCCGATATGGATATGCGACTGGGTGGCCGGGTGGGCAACCTTGACGGTATCGCGCTGCGGCTGTTTGATGGCCGGTAGCGCGATGCTGGCCTCTCCCGCCGACAGGGTGGCTGTGAGCTGCTGGGCGATGGCTGCCGCCTCGTCTTTCGAGACATCGCCGATGATCGACACCACCGCGTGGCGGGCCGCGTAGTGCGTCTTGTAAAAGGCCACCAGATCATCGCGCGTGATGCGCGCCACGCTCTCCGGGGTGGCCACGCGACCATAGGGATGATCCGGGTAGATGGCGGCGGCGAAGCGCCTGGCGGCGATGCTGTCGGGGCGGGTGGCAGCTTCTTTCAACGCCTCGATCGTGCGCGTCTTTTCGCGCGCCAAGGCGTTTTCGGGAAAAGTCGGCGCTGACAGGACGGCGTGCAGCAGCGCCAGCGCGCCGGCTTTCTCTGCGGCGAAGGACAGGGTGCGCAAGCCAAGGCTGGCGCGATCGTGATCGGCGGAGGACGACAGGCGCGCGCCCAGATCGACCAGCCGGGCGGAGATTTGTTCCTCATCCAGCGCCGCGGCGCCCTCGCCCGCGCCCGACTCCAGCAGGCCGGCGGCCAGGCTGGCGACGCCGGATTTCTCGGCGGGATCGCGCGCGCTGCCGGCGACGAAGTCGATCTGTACATCGAGAATCGGCAGTCCGCGGCTTTCGACGAAATACACCTTCGCCCCGGACGGCGCGACCCAGTGCTGGATTTGCACCCCGGCCCGGGCCAGGCCGGCAAACAAGGTCAGCGTGACGGCGAGGAGAATCAGCCAGATGCGGGCAAAGCTCCGCAATCGCGGAACTTCGTCATTACGGCGCAGGCCGGAATCCGGGAATTTCAATTGACCACAAAGGCTGTGGATTCCGGCTTCCGCCGGAATGACGGATTTTATCGGTCGCATGACGGGCTTCCTCAATGACGCACCGCGAATGCGGGCTTCTGCTGCGCTGCTGAATCAATCGGCTGCGGATCGAGCACGGATACTGTCAGCGTATCGTCGCTGAAGTATTGTTTCGCCACCGCCTGCACCTCCTCGGCTGTCACGCTGCGAATCTTTTCCAGCAGCTTGTCGATGTTCCGCCAATGCACACCCGTGGCTTCGGAGAAACCGATTTCCATCGCCTGCGCCATCAGCGAATCACGTTTATAGACTTGTGCAGCGATGGTCTGCGTCTTGACGCGCTGCAATTCTTCCGCGGTCACGCCCTCCTCCTGAATGCGGCGAATTTCCGCTTTCAGGGCCGCCTCCAGTTCCGCGATGGACTTGCCGGCCGCCGGTTGGCCGGCGAGCATGAACAGCGACTCGCCACGCAGCGTGGCGTCATAGCCGGCGCTCGCCGACTGGGCTAGTTTTTCGCCCCGCACCAGGCGCTTGGGAAAGCGTGCCGCATCGTTGCCGGCAAGCAGCGATGCCAGCACTTCGAGCGCATAGGGGTCGCGATCTTCTTCGATATTCTTGAGCTTGGGCGCCTTCCAGGCCATCAGGATGTATGGCAGTTGCGCCGGCGCCTTCACCGTGACGCGCCGCTGGCCCGTCTGCGACGGTTCGTTTTGCGGCTTGCGGGCCGGCAGGGGCCGGGCCTTGTGCTTGCCATAGGTCTGTTCTGCCAGACGGAACACCTCGCGATGATCGACATCGCCCACCACCACGACATAGGCATTGTTGGGCGCGTACCAGGCGCGATACCAGTCGCGCGCATCCTGCCAGTTCAAGTTCTTCAGATCGTCCATCCAGCCGATGACCGGCCGGCGATAGGGATGGGCGGTGAACGCGGCCGCGTTGAGCGCCTCGTAGGTGCGCGCCTGCGGATTGTCGTCGGTGCGCAGGCGCCGTTCTTCCATCACCACCTGGATCTCGGCGGCAAATTCCTCGGGCTGCAGTTGCAGATTGACCATGCGGTCGGCTTCGAGGCGCATCATCTCGGGTAACGCGCCCTTCGGCACGATCTGGAAATAGGCGGTGTAGTCGAGGCTGGTGAAGGCGTTGTCGCGCCCGCCCGCCTCCGCAACCCGCTTATTGAACTCACCGGGCCTCACTGTTTTTGTGCCCTTGAACATCATGTGTTCCAGCACATGGGCGACGCCCGAAGTGCCGTCCTTTTCGTCCATCGCCCCGGCGCGGTACCAGACCATATGGACGGCGGTCGGGGCGCGCCGGTCTTCCTTGACGATGACACGCAGGCCGTTGGCGAGCGTCTTTTCAAAGGTGGTTTCGGCGTTCGCCAAAGTCGGCGCTGGCAGGACGGCGATAAATACGCCGGCCGCCGCCGCCATGAGGGATGGAATCAGTCTGGGTGTCTGCATGTCTCGCTCTGTCTGGTGGGCAGCCTCTGTGTTGATGGGCTTTGCTAGAATGGTTCGCACGCATCATACCGTGCGCGCAAGTTCCCTACGACACCCCATCCCATGTTTGGTTTCCTGAAAAAAACTGCCGCGGATGCGCCGCCCGCGGCCGCCGAGAAAGTCGCGCCCGCCAAGCTGACGTGGGCCGAACGGCTGAAAGCCGGGCTCGCCCGCACGCGCGCCGCCCTCAATACGCCGCTCGGCGAACTGTTTGCGCGCGGCAAGATTGACGCTGAACTGCTTGAAGAGCTCGAATCCACCTTGTTGATGGCGGATTGCGGTATCGATGCCACTGAGTGGTTGCTGACCGAACTGCGCGCCAAGGTGAAAAAGGAAAGCATCGAGTCACCCGCCGCGCTGCGCGCGGCCCTGATCGAACTGCTGACCCGCCTGCTGACGCCGCTCGAACAGCCGCTCGACCTGAATCATCCTTCGCAGAATCAGCGTCCCTACATCATCATGCTGGCCGGCGTGAATGGCGCGGGCAAGACGACCTCGATCGGCAAGCTCGCCAAGCGGTTTCAACAGGAAGGCCATGGCGTGCTGCTCGCCGCCGGCGACACCTTCCGCGCCGCCGCGCGCGAGCAGCTGACCGAATGGGGCCGCAGGAACGATGTGACAGTCATCGCCCAGCCCTCACCCCCCCCCGACAACCTCGCTTCGCTCGGTTCTCCCCCCAAGGGGGCGAAAAACTCTCGGGGCGGCCCGTCGAGTTTTTCCGGCGACCCGGCCGCCGTAATTTTCGATGCCATCAGCGCAGCGCGCGCGCGCGGCATCGACGTGATGATCGCCGACACGGCGGGGCGCCTGCCGACCCAGTTGAACCTGATGGAAGAAATAGCCAAGGTGCGCCGCGTCATCCAGAAGGCCGAGCCGACCGGGCCGCACGAGGTGCTGCTGGTGCTCGACGCCAACATCGGCCAGAACGCCATCGCCCAGGTCAAGGCCTTCGACAAGGCGATCAAGGTCACCGGACTGATCGTCACCAAGCTCGACGGCACCGCCAAGGGCGGCGTGCTCGCCGCCATCGCGCGCCAGTGCCCGAAGCCGGTGCGCTTCATCGGCGTCGGCGAAGGCATCGACGATCTGCAGCCGTTCCGGGCGCGCGAATTCGTCGAGGCCTTGTTCGGTTAACAAGGCGAATCGCCGTCCCGCCAGCGCCGACTTTTGACTGTTTGACAATATGTATTTTATGCATACAATGACTTCATGAAGATCACGTTCGATCCAGCCAAGAATCGAATCAATCTCAAGAAGCATCAAGTCGATCTGGCGGATGTCGATGCGGTGTTCTTCGACCCGATGGCTCTGACTTGCGAAGACCGCGACCATGATGAAGAGCGCTTCGTCACGCTCGGGATGAGTGGTTTGGGGCAATTGCTGGTCGTGGCCTATACCCATCGCGGCGAGGACGAGATTCGGGTATTTTCCGCCCGCCATGCCGAACCGCATGAACGACGCGCCTACGAAGAGGGCTAGATCATGAAAGCAAACTACGACTTCAAGACCGCCAAGCGCGGCGCGGTGGTTGACCCCGCCGGCAAGACCCGCATCACCATTTTTCTCGACGACGATGTGCTGGAAGCTTTCCGCCAGCGCGCCGCCAGCGAGGGTAAGGGCTACCAGACACTGATCAACGACGCCCTGCGCCAGGCCATCGCGCCGGGCGCCGCCCCCGTGACGGTGGATGCCTTGCGCCGTGTCTTGCGCGAAGAGCTGCACGCCGCCTGATCGATACTTTCGGCGGGACAACAACCGCCGTCCCGCCAGCGCCGACTTTTGAAATGATCCGCCTCACCGAACTGCGGCTGCCGCTCGAACACTCGCCGGAACAGCTGACCGCCGCAGTGCTGCAGCGGCTAGGGCTGGCACCGGCCGACCTGCTCAAACTGCATATCCACAAGCGCAGCCCGGACGCGCGCAAGAAAGACGCCCTGCAGTTCGTCTATAGCCTCGACCTTGAGCTCGCCGACGAAACCGCAGTGCTGGCGCGCTTTGCGGGGGAGCTGCATGTCAAGCCAACGCCCGACATGGCGTATCGGCCCGTCGCGCCAGCGCCGGCCGGGCAGTTGCTGCGCCCGGTGGTTGTCGGCTTCGGCCCGGCCGGCATCTTCGCCGCGCTGATCCTCGCGCAAGCGGGTTTTCGTCCCCTCGTGCTGGAACGTGGCAAGAAGGTGCGCGAACGCACCCGGGACACCTGGGACCTGTGGCGCAAGCACACCCTGCATCCCGATTCGAATGTGCAGTTCGGCGAGGGCGGCGCCGGCACCTTCTCGGACGGCAAGCTGTACAGCCAGATCAAGGACCCGCGTCACCTTGCCCGCAAGGTGCTCACCGAGTTCGTCAAGGCCGGTGCGCCGGAAGAGATCCTTTACGTCAGCAAGCCGCACATCGGCACCTTCCGGCTGGTTTCGATGGTCGAGAAGATGCGCGCCGAGATCGAGGCACTGGGCGGCGAAATCCGCTTCCAGGCGCGTGTCGTCGACCTGCGCATCGAGGCGGGCCAGGTGCGTGGCGTCGTGCTCGCCGCCGGTACGGAGATTCGCGCCGACCAGGTCATCCTCGCCCTCGGCCACAGCGCGCGCGACACCTTCGCCATGCTCCACGCACGCGGCGTCTTCATGGAAGCCAAGCCGTTCTCGGTCGGCTTCCGCATCGAACACCCGCAATCACTGATCGACCGTGCCCGCTTCGGCAGACACGCCGGCAATGCCCTGCTCGGCGCCGCCGACTACAAGCTGGTGCATCACGCGCAAAGTGGGCTCGGCAAGGGCCGCTCGGTCTACAGCTTCTGCATGTGCCCCGGCGGGCAGGTGGTCGCCGCCACCTCGGAACCCGGCTGCGTCGTCACCAACGGCATGAGCCAGTATTCGCGCAACGAAAGAAACGCCAACGCCGGCATCGTCGTCGGCATCACGCCCGCCGACTTCCCCGGCGACCCGGGCGATCCGCTGGCCGGCATCGCCTTCCAGCGCCAGTGGGAGGCGCGCGCCTTCGAACTCGGCGGCGGCAACTACGACGCTCCGGTGCAGCGGGTTGGCGACTTTCTCGCCGGTCAGCCCAGCAGCGCACTCGGTGAAGTCGCGCCCTCGTATCAGCCTGGCGTCAGGCCCACTGACCTGTCGTCCGCGCTGCCCGACTACGCCATCGCCGCTATCCGCGAGGCGCTGCCGGCCTTCGACAAGCAGATACGCGGCTTTGCCATGGCCGATGCGCTGCTCACCGGCGTGGAAACCCGCACCTCCTCACCGCTGCGCATCACGCGCGGCGCCGATGGCCAGAGCGTGAACCTCAAGGGACTCTACCCGGCCGGCGAGGGCGCGGGCTACGCCGGTGGCATTTTATCGGCGGCAGTCGACGGCATCGAAGCGGCGGAGGCCGTCGCGCTCGACATCACCGGGCACTACCGCGATGAATACGCCCGCCCCCTCCCATCCTCCCCCTCGCGGGGGAGGTGACTGTGGCTCGTTGCGCTCGTTCGTTACGGGGCACGTTGTATGGACTGTAGTGCGGATTGCGGCTGGCGCCGCGTGCCGCCTTTCCTTGGGGCGGCCCGGCGGAAAGGCTATTGAAAAATCGCCCGCCCCCCTCCGCTTCGGAAGGCTACTGGCTAAACGGGTAATCGTTCGCCGCATACAGTCGCCAGCCGCCATCCCCCGTGAGTTCCAGCACCTGCTTGTGATATTTGACGATAGACGGACGATGGCCGACGCTGATCAGCGTCGTGGTGCTGCCCGCCAACTGCTGATAAAGGCTCTCCTCGTTGGCGTTATCGAGGGCGCTGGTCGCTTCGTCGAGGATGGCGTAGCGTGGGGCAAGGAGCAACACGCGGGCAAAGGCGATACGCTGCTGCTCGCCGACCGAGAGCACCTTGGCCCAGTCCAGTTCGGCCTCCAGGCCGCCAAGGCGCGCGGCGAGATCAGGCAGGTTGACACGCTCCAGCAGGCGTTGCAGCGCCTCATCCGTAACCTCCAGCTTCAGCTGCGGATACAGGAGCTGGCTGCGCAGGCTGCCGAGCAGCATGTAGGGCCGTTGCGGCAGAAACAGCATCTGCCCGACATCCGGCCGGATGATGCGGCCGCTTCCCGAGCGCCACAAACCGGCAATGGCGCGCAACAAGGAGCTTTTTCCGCAGCCGCTGGCGCCGACGATCATCACGCCCGCGCCCGGATCGATGGTCAGCGAGAGGTTTTTGACCAGGGTGCGCGCATGGTTGGGCGTCTGCACGGTGAGGTCTTCAATCGCCAGACTCAAATTCGGCACAAACTCGATGTCATCGCCGGCCTTGGGCTGACCGCTATCCTTGCTGGCAAGAATATTGGCAAAGCTGCTGAGGCGATCAATCCCCGCGGCGAAGCGACTGAGGCTTTCGAAGTTATCGATAATCACCGTCAGCGCGCTCAGGATCGCCGCAAAAGCACCTGCCGCCTGGATCGCCCGCCCCACCTCCATTTCCCCGGACAGCACGCGCCCGGCGACGATCACACTGGGCAGAATGATCGTCATGAAGCTGTAGCCGTACTGGAACAGGTTCAGATTCAGTTGCGCCCTGATCAGCTTGGTGTAATTGCTGAAGGCCTCGTTGAAATTCTGGCCAACCTGCCATGACTCCTGCGCCTCACCGCGATAGAAGGCAATGGCTTCGGCGTTCTCGCGAATGCGCACCAGGCTGAAACGGAAATTGGCCTCACGCTTGAGCTGGTAGAAGTTAAGCCCGATCAAAACCTTGCCGAACACCAGCAGGGTGACGGCGGTACCGGCAATCGCGTAGATCAGCAGAAAATAAACCAGTTCGGTGGAGATCGACCAGAGCACGCCAGAGAAGGCGATCAGTTGCAGCACTGCGCCGACGAGTACCAGCAGAAAGTAGAGGGACCGCTGGGTAAAGGTATTGATGTCTTCGGCAATGCGCTGGTCCGGATTGTCGATTTCGGAGTTGGCGTTCAGTTCGTAATACGCCCGATGGTCGAAATAGCTGCCGAGAAAACTTCGCGTCAGCCAGCGCCGCCAGAACAACCCCAGCTTGTCGCGCACATAGTAATAAAACGCATAGATCGGAACGGCGACGACCAGGATGGCCAGACATTCCAGGATGGCAGTCCAGAACCTGTCCTTGTCCCCTGCTGCCAGTGCCGAAGTAAATTCTCCCGTCAGCAGGTTGAAGAGCACGGCGAAACCGGTTTGCCCGAGCAACAACAGCACCAGCAGTGCGAGCAGGCCCCTGGCCTGCCATTTCTCATCCTGCTGCCAGTACGGCGCCGCTATGGTCCTGAAGCGTTGCCACAGGCGGTAATCGATACGGATCATGGCCTGCTCCAGAAATTAACCCTCGGTGGTGCGGAAAAGCACTCCACCAGCATCGGCCCGGCAAACTACCGAGCCTTCTAGTCGTTAGGGAAATGCCGATTAACTTCAGTTTCATCATTCCGGCGAAAGCCGGAATCCAGAGAAATCATCAACATGGACACCGACCGACGCCGGTGTGACGGGCTTAATCAGTGCATCCCTATGTAATTGTCGCTTTTGCCCATCGGCGCCGTCTGTTCTACAGCGCACAGTTCACTCGGCGAAAGGAACCGTGGCAAAAGTCGGCGCTGGCGGGACGGCGCTATGCGCCGACCCAGTGCGGACAAGGCGCGGTCTTCGTGAGGAGATAAGCAATACAATACGTTGCACCGGCTTGCCTCGCCGGCACACTTCCCCTCCAGCGTGATGCGCATCCTTCGTCAACCCGGACTGGCATTCCTGATTCCCGGCCTGACGGCCTTGGTTGGATTGAGCCTGCAACTGCTCGATCCCTTGCCCCTGGCCAGCCTGCGCAATGCCATGTTCGATCAGTACCAGCGCTGGCACCCCCGCACCTATCAGGCTGTGCCGGTACGCATCGTCGACATCGACGAGGAAAGCCTGCAGCGCCTGGGACAATGGCCTTGGCCGCGCACCCGGATGGCTGAACTTACGGAACGCATACGCGCCGCGGGCTCCGCAGCAATCGGTTTCGACTTCATATTCGCCGAGCCGGATCGCAGCTCTCCGCGCACGGCAATGGCGCAATGGCGCCTGTCGGCCCCGGCCAGGGAACAACTACTGGCCCTGCCCGACCACGACCGCGCCCTGGCCGACAGCCTACGCGGCGGCGGCGTAGTCCTCGGTAGCGTCCTGGAACAGGGCAGCGCAAATGGCGGCGGCAACGATGCGTTGCCACGGGCCGCGCAGTTCGCCACCCTGGGGCCGGCGGCGGGTGCTGCGCCTTTGCACGAGTTCAAGAGCCGGATACGGCCGCTGGCGGAACTCGAGAGCGCCGCCGACGGCGTCGGTGCGCTCAACTTCATCCCTGACGACGACGGCGTGGTGCGCCGGGTGCCGCTGACACTCGGGCTGGATGCCCGGCCGCAAGCCTCTTTCAGCGCCGAAATGCTGCGCGTGGCACAGCACACGCCCACCATCCTGCTGCGTGTGGCCGATGGCGGTGGCGGACTGGCGTCGATCGGGATAGGCGCATACGACATTCCAGTCACGCCGCGCGGTGAAATGTGGGTTCACTTCACACCGCGGTTGCCGGAGCGCAGCTTGCCGGCATGGAAGGTATTGGCCGGTGATTTTCATCGCAGCTCACTCGACGGACACATGGTGCTGGTCGGCACCTCGGCCCATGGACTGCTCGACCTGCGCTTTTCGCCCTTGGGCGAGATCATTCCGGGCATCGAGATCCATGCCCAGGCGCTTGAGCAGGTGCTTTCCGGCGCATACCTGGCGCGTCCGCACTGGGCGCTTGCGCTGGAGGCCATCTTACTGGTTGTCGGCAGCATCGCCATCGGGATCTTCGCCCTGCGTAGCGGCGCCGTAGCGTCGGCGGCCGCCACAGTGATCCTGCTCGGACTGTTAATCGCCGCGGCGTGGCAAGCCTTTGCCGCACACGGAATTCTGCTCGATCCGTTGACGCCGGGTCTGACGATGCTGGCAAGCTTCATGCTCGCCAGCATCTTCCATCATCGCGATGTCGAACGCCGCCAGCGCTGGGTCAGGGATGCTTTCTCACGTTACGTATCGCCCAATCTCGTTACCCACCTGATCGAGCACCCGGACCAACTGGAACTGGGCGGAGAACGGCGCGAATGCAGTTTTGTGTTCACCGACCTTGCCGATTTCACGCGCCTGCTGGAGGGAACCGATCCGACCCGTGCCGCAGCCCTGCTCAACCACTATCTCGACGGCATGATCGCCACCGCCTTCCGCCACGAAGGGACACTCGATCGGGTGGTCGGCGACGCCATCGCAATCATGTTCTCGGCACCGCTGCTGCAGGCGGATCATCGTCGCCGCGCGCTGGCCTGCGCGCTCGAAATGCGCGACTTCGCCGTCCGTCACCGGGCCGAACTCGCCGCCGCCGGCGTGGAATTCGGAATGACGCGGATCGGCGTGCACTGCGGCGAGGTCATTGTCGGCAACCTGGGCGGCAGCGCGATATTCGACTACCGCGCCTTGGGTGACCCGGTGAACACCGCCGCCCGCCTGGAGACGGCCAACAAGCTGCTCGGCACCCAGGTCTGCGTGTCTCAGGCCATCCTCGAAGACTGCCCGCAAGCCGTGGCGCGACCGATAGGGCGTCTGCAACTTGAAGGCAAGGCGATTCCCGTAATGGCCTGGGAGGCGCTGGCGCCAGGCCCCGACTCAGGTGTGGCAAAAGATCCGGCCTACGCAGAGGCTTTTCGCCTGCTGTCAGAGTCGCCCACTGCCGCCCGGCGCGCCTTCGCGGACTTGCGTGCAGAACGGCCGGATGACCCCCTGGTCAGGCTTCATGCCAATAGAATGGAACGCGGCGAGACTGGCAATCTGATACATCTCGGCGGCAAGTAGCCCGAGCTTTCAACGGACGGTTATTTCGACCCGGCGGTTGAGCGGCTCGGGCGTCTCGTCCGGCGTCTGCACCTTCAGGTTGCTTTCGCCGTGCGACTCGATCGATATCGCCACCACCTTCAGTCCGCCAGCAATCAGCAGATCGGCGATGGCGCGGGCGCGCGTCAGCGCAAGTTCGCGGTTACTGCTCGCTGAGCCCACGGTATCGGTGTGGCCGATGATGGAGATATCCACCGCCGGGCGCCGCAGCACCGCCGCCATGATGTCCGGAATCAGCGCCTGCGACGCGGCGGTCAGTGTCGTGCTACCGGTCAGGAAATAGAACTGGAACTGCTCGGCAGGTTCCGGTCGCGCCGCCATCGCGGCACCGAAGTCCTTCTGCAGGCGCTCCGCGCTGACTGCATAGGGAAGCTTGGCACCGTCAAGGCGCGCACCTTCATTGGCGTGGGTAAGCACCTGGGTACCTTTAGCGCCGCGCACCTCGACCCGGCCCGTGCCGCCGTCGGCATCATGGAGCAGCACCACGTAGGAGGGGCTGGCGCAGGCACCGAGCAGTCCGGCCAACAGCAGTGAAACAGTCGGTGCGCGCTGCATTGCCCGGTGCCGCCTATTCCCCTTCGACCTTGACCGCGAAGTGAGTGCCGCGCACCCCCAGCGTGCCGGTGGGGGTCTCGACCGATACCGCTTCGGGCCGCAACTTGGCAATCACGCCCGAGACATAATCCAGGGTGCCGCGCGTCAACCGGGCCACCAACGAAAGTTTGCCCTCGCTGGGCTCGAAAGCGTATTCGCGCAGCGTGAACTCGGTATTGGGGCCGAGCGAAAGAAGCGTGTTGTCGCGCAGGCCAAGCCCCACCGAGGCATTGGCCGCAGTCTTCAAGGTGCTGCCAACAGCGACCGGACTACCGACCGTGGCGCGCACGGACTCGCCGGCGGTGATCACCTGAACCTCACCGCTCACATTCTTCACATAGCCGATTGGCACGCCCGTCGCTGCCGCCATGCCCATGGATACGCCCATAACGGTCGCTACGCCCCACGCCATGATCACCCTCTTGATAGTCATCACTCTTCTCCTCTGCTGTGCTGCAAGTAAAGCGAAATATCCACCGCGTCGATCTGCTCCGGGTTCAGAAAAGTCTTTGCGTACTTGAGATAAACGCCGGAGGTCAGGAACAGGTCGAACAGATCGGCGTCGATGTCCCGCCGGTCGCGCATCTCGGCCAGGATGCGAATCGATTCCGAAAGCGACTTGGGCTTTTTGTAGGGTCGGTCTGCGGCGGTCAGGGCTTCAAAGATGTCGGCGATGGCGACGATGCGTGCGGGTATCGAGAGTTGCTCAGCGGTCAGCCGCCGCGGATATCCGGTTCCGGTCAGCGTTTCGTGGTGCGTGCTGGCGAACTCGGGAACGCGACGCATGTTTTTTGGAAACGGCAGACTCTCCAGCGTGATGACAGTATGGATCATATGCTCGTTAATGCGAAAGCGCTCTTCCTCGGTGAGCGTTCCCCGCATCACGCAGAGATTGTAGAGTTCGCCGCCATTGGCAATGTCTTCCGGCACGCTCATCTTGAAACCGTACTTCGGGTCCGGCATATGTGCCTGGTCGCGCGGAAACACCATATGGGGATGGTCGGCGAGCAGATGCTCCGCCGCCGGCAAGGCTTGCACCGGGGTTCCGGCAAGGCGCATCCGCTCGTCCTCGGAAATGCCGATCCGCTCGTCGAAATGCCGCAACCAGGTACGCGTGCCGATTTCACGCAGCCGTAGCGCCTTCTCGGCGCCCATGAAGTCGCAGCCGATATTGCATTCGGCGACGAAGGCAAACTCCTCCGTCAGGACCCGCTTTTCCTCTTCCGCCGCGCGTTCGGCCGCCAGCGGATCGGCACCCGCCAGCAATGCCTCCAGGCGGCGTATCTCGGCATCCCGCCACAACACCTCGAAGCGCGTGCGCACCTCGTGGATGCGGTTGTAGATCATCTCCAGCTTGGTCGATTTGTCGATGATGTGATCGGAGACTGCGATCTTGCCGCAATCGTGCAGCCACGCACCGGTACGAAATTCGCGCCACTCATCCGCAGTGTTGAAACAAAAACTCGCCAGCGGCCCCTCGGTCTGCGCGCTCGCCGCCTCGGCCAGCATCACCGACAATTCGGGAGTGCGTCTGCAATGTCCGCCGGTACATGGGCTGCGCGCATCGATCGCCAGGGCAATGATGCGGACGATGGCATCCAGCAGTGCCACCTGCTCGTCTAGCAGTTCATTAACGTCGAACGAAATCGCCGCCTGCGAAGCCATCGCATTGAGCAAATCAACCACGCCAGTGGTGAAGGGAATGGCTGCACCGGTCTCTGCGTCTTTCGCGTTCATGAATTGGAGCACGCCGACCACGTCGCCATTGCGCCGCAACATCGGGATGGTCGCCATCGACACCGTGTGGTATCCGGTGGTCGCATCGAAGCGCCGCGTGCCGCTGAGATCGAAACGGGTTTCGCTGTATACGTCCTGGATATTCACCGCCACCTTATTCAGCGCGACGTAGGTCGAGACGTAGTTTTCATTGGGCGCACCCGTCACCGGATCATGCAGCGGCAGCTCCTCGTCGGGCAACGCGTCATCGCGGGAACGGACGGCAAAACGCAGCGTCTTGCGTTCTGTCATCAGGTAAAGCGTGGCGGCATCGCAATTGGAAAGCCGCTTTCCGCTCATCAGGATGTGGGAAATCAGCACCTCACGATCCCGCTCCGCCGAAAGCAGGATGCCGATCTCGACCAGAGCGTTCAGTCTGTCTTGTGAAGTCTTCAGCGCGGCGGCATGCTTCATGGATGTCATTCTAATACCCATTCTGGTAAGCCCGGCGGTCGTTGCGCTCGAAATCACGCAGGGCTGGCGCGCAGCAGCCTGACCCGTTCTTCGCCAACCCGCACCACCTCGCCACCGCGCAGCTTGCGCCGAATGCGGGTTTCAACCTGGTCATCGACCTGCACCAGCCCCGCGCCGATCATCACCTTGGCCGCGCCGCCGGAACTGGCCAGCCCCAGCACCTTGAGCAGGGCATTGAGTTCGATGAATTCGCTGCTCAGCGTAAAACGGGTTTCGGTCATGGCGGGAAGTCCGGGAAAGTTTGCCAAGCATGGTATCGTGCCGCGCCATGTCCGCCAAGCTCATCCAGGCACTCGCCGCCGCGCTCGATTCCCGCGCCGCACTGTTGCAGCAACTGCACGCCGAGCAGACCGACGCCTACCGCCTGTTTCACGGCAGCGTCGAGGGCCAGCCCGGCCTGACGGTGGATCGCTATGGCGAGCTGTTGCTGATCCAGACCTTTCACAATCCCCTGCCGCCCGCGCAACTGGCCGCGCTGGAAGACTTTTATGCCCAGGCCTGGCCAGAACTGATGCCTCCGCCGGGCCGCCCCAAGAAGGCATCCGACCCCCTGTGGGGGGCAGCGAGCCGGGTTTGCGAGCGTGGGGGGCCATTAATCCAGATATACAACGACCGCAGCACCGCCCATTCGCGCATCGGCAACCCCCTGCCGCCGGAACGGCTGGCGCAGGCCATGGCGCCACGCACCGTGCGGGAACTGGGGGTGAATTACCGCATTCAAGGCCGCCACGACGGCCAGGACCCCTGGCTGTTTCTCGATCTGCGGGCGGGACGACGGCGGGTCATGCAGGAGGCGCCGGGCAAGTCGCTGCTCAACCTGTTCGCCTACACCTGCGGCGTCGGCATTGCCGCCGCCCACGCCGGTGCGCGCCATGTCGTCAATGTGGACTTCGCCGCCTCGAGCCTGTCCGTGGGCAGGGAAAACGCCCGGCTGAATGACCTGCCGGTCCGTCCCCGCTTTATCCAGAGCGATGTGTTTGCGGCCCTGCGCCAGCTGTCCGGCCTGGGGCAACCCAAGATGGTGCGCGGCAAGCGCATGCCGGCCTTTCCGCCGCTGGAGGCGCGCACCTTCGATCTGGTATTTCTCGATCCACCGCGCTACGCCAGGAGCCCCTTCGGCGTGGTCGACCTGATCAACGATTACCCGGCTCTGTTCAAGCCGGCACTGTTATGCACGGCCCCCGGTGGCACGCTGATTTGCTGCAACAACGTCGCCCAGGTTACGCGCGCAGCCTGGCTCGACCAACTGGAGCGCAGTGCCAGAAAAGCCGGCCGGCCGATCCGCGCGCTTGAGTGGATCGCGCCGGAAGCCGACTTCCCCAGCCACGACGACCAGCCGCCACTGAAGCTTGTCTTGCTTAGGGTATAGGTCGATCCAGCCCGTTACCAGTGACGCCGCCTTTGCATGGCCGCAACAGAGCATGCGCGGCGCAGCCTCAAATCTATTACCTAATCATAAGCTTCGGTGTGATAATAAATAATATTCGAGCTCGCCCCAGGAGAACCCCGTGCGCAACAATCAACCCGTCACCAACGCAGAGCGCAGCTTTGCTGCCGATATCGCCATCCTCTCGCATACCGACGCCAAGGGCATTATTACCTTCGTCAATGACGACTTCGCCGAGGTCAGTGGTTACACAAGCGAAGAACTGATCGGCCAGCCGCACAACCTGCTGCGCCATCCCGACATGCCGGCCGAAGCCTTCCGCGACCTCTGGCAGACAGTAAAGAATGGCCGCCCCTGGGCTGGCGTCGTCAAGAACCGCTGCAAGAACGGCGACCACTACTGGGTGCGCGCCTCGGTGACGCCCAAAGCCGATGGCGGCTACATGTCGGTGCGCGTCAAGCCCACGCGAGACGAAGTCAATGCGGCCGAATCGCTCTATCAGCGCATGCGCCAGGACCCCTCGATCCGCCTGTACGAAGGGCAGGTCGCCAGGACCAACTTTTGGGGCTGGATCGACAACATGCGCATCGGCAACCGCCTCGCAATGGTCATGGCACTGATCATGGTGCTGCTGGTCGGCGCCCTGGTCGAAGCCCATCATTCGAGCGGAAAGATCGAGCAGGCCTATAAACAGTACATCGATCAGGACGTCGCGCGTCGCGCCGACTTCTACAACATGTACGCCCAGGGTCTGCAGATGGGTCAGGCGCTGCGCAACGTCATGCTCGATCCGGAAAACAAGCGTGCCTACGAAAACTACCAGAACGCCACGGCCGCCTACGACAAGGCAGGCGAGCAGGCCCGCGCACTCGACCAGCAAACCCTCAAGTCCGGCCTGCCGGATCGCCTGATTGCCCTGCGCACCGAGCAGAAGCAAATGCACGAGCAGATTTTCGAGCTGCTCAAGGCCAAGCAATTCGAGGAAGCCAAGGGCGTGCTCACCAAGACCGAGACGCCGAAGTGGCGCGAGATGCGCGACATCATGGTTGCCGAGATCAAGCAACTCGACGAGGCGACGCCCAAGCTGCTCGCCCAGCTGGATGAGCAACAGGAAGCCGCCAACCGGCGCAGCCTGTTTTTTGCGGGTGGCGTGATCGTTTTCGGCATCCTGCTGGGCGGCATCCTGTTATCCCGCATCGCCCGCCAGGCGCGCGAAACCGAAAATCTCGCCTCCGCCGTCGCCGGCGGCAATCTCTCCCAGGTCATCCGCGCCGGCAGCCATGACGAATTCGGCGCCATACTGACGCGCGTGGCGATGTTGAGAAATCGCCTGCACGAGGCCATCAGTCTGGTCCAGCAGAGCGCACGCTCACTTGATCATTCAAGCCGCCAGCTGGCAGCGGTCAGCGCGGAAACCGTGCAGGCAACCCAGGCGCAATCGGCCAGCATTTCGAGCGTGGCGGCCGCCGTGGAAGAACTGTCCACTGCCGCCGACGAAATGAGCAGCAATGCGCAGCAAGCCATGGAGGCAACCACCGTCTCCGCTTCGGCAACCCGCGAAAGCGCCACGATCAGCCGCACGGCGGCCGACCATATTGCCTCTGCCGCACAGGTGGTGGCCGGTTCCGAACAACGCATCGCCGAACTGGCCACCATGTCGGAGGAAATCAGCCGCGTGGTGCTGGTGATCAAGGAAATTGCCGACCAGACCAATCTGCTCGCCCTGAACGCCGCCATCGAGGCCGCGCGCGCCGGCGAACAGGGGCGCGGTTTTGCCGTGGTTGCCGACGAGGTGCGCAAGCTGGCCGAGCGCACCGGCAACTCGACGCAGGAAATCGCCGCCATGATCCAGCGCATCCAGAGTGTCAGTCGCGCCGTGGCCAATGAGGTGGCCGCCAGCAGCAGAGGCGTTGGCGAAGGCGCCAAGAGCGCCCGCGCGGCCGGCGAGGTGGCCGCCTCAGTCGAGACTTCAGTTACCCAGGCCAGCCACGCCGTGCAGATGATCAGCGATGCGCTGGCCGAAAGCAGTGCCGCCACCCGCGACATTGCCGGAAATATGGAGCGCATCTCCCAGGGCGCCGAATCCGGCACCCTGACCGCTCAGCGTTCCGCCGCCGAGGCACAGCAGATTGGCAAGCTGGCCGAGAAGCTGAAGTTGTTGGCGGCACAGTTTCACGCCTGAAGCCCCGTCAATGGCGAACCCCATCCCGGGCCGGGATGGGGTTCGCCCGGCAATCGATCTTCCCGCGGTTGCGCCGTATCGCCAGAGCCGACTTTCCTGTCCTGAGCTACACTGGCGCGTCTTACGATGACGTTCATCCTAAAAACCCCGGTTCGCACCACAGAGAGCACGGAGGGCACGGGGGAACGGCGCAAGCACACAAAATTCAGGCCCACGCAACGGGCGACAGGCGCTTATTTCGTAACGCCTGGTTTTTTCTCCGTGATCACCGTGTCCTCCGTGGTGAACTGCTTTTTCCAGGTTCATGATCCGCTTCGATTCGATTACCAAACGCTACCCGCCGGACATCACAGCGCTGACGGATGTCAGCGCCGAAATTGCCGCGGGTGAACTGATCACGATTGTCGGCCATTCCGGCGCCGGCAAATCGACCCTGCTCAAGCTGATTCCCGCCATCGAGCGACCCACGCGCGGCGCAGTGCTGGTGAATGGCCAGAACGTCGGCGCGCTCGGCAGTCGGGCACTGCCTTTTTTGCGCCGGAATCTCGGGCTGGTGTTTCAGGATCAGAAATTGTTGTTCGATCGAACTGTCCTGGCCAATGTGCTGCTGCCCCTGGAAATTACCGGGTTTTCGCGCAAGGAAGCACAGCGCCGCGCGGAAGCCGCGCTCGACAAGGTCGGCTTGCTGCAACGCGCGCGCGCCATGCCGATTGCCCTCTCCGGCGGCGAGCAGCAGCGGCTGGCCATCGCCCGCGCCGTCGTGCATCGGCCCAGCCTGTTGCTGGCCGACGAGCCGACGGCCTATCTCGACCTCGACACGGCACACGATGTCGCAAGTATCTTCCTCGAATTTCATCGGGTCGGCGTCACCGTGCTGGTCGCCACCTATGATGACAGCCTGTTCCCCGGCGCGCGACGCTTGCTGCTTGATCACGGCAGAATGCTTTGACCCATTTCCTGGCTTTCATAAACTCCGCCAT
This sequence comes from Rhodocyclaceae bacterium, assembly GCA_030682175.1. Taxonomy (GTDB): domain Bacteria; phylum Pseudomonadota; class Gammaproteobacteria; order Burkholderiales; family Rhodocyclaceae; genus Sulfuricystis. Next base: position 13,526 of record JAUXOM010000137.1, on the reverse strand, counting down.
CCGTACTGAACCGGCGCACGCACGCTGGTTGTTGATGGGATTTTCATGTTGAACTGGCTTTTTGCACACTGGAACGCCTTTCAGCGGGCGCTGTCCCGGCTGACGGCGGCGCCGTTGAATACCTTGCTGGCGCTGCTGGGCATCGGCGTCGCCCTGGCGCTGCCCGCCGGCGGACATTTGCTGCTGTCGCACCTCGGCTCCCTGACTCGCGACGCTTCGCCGCATCCGCAAATGACCCTGTTCCTTACCCTCCAAGCCGAGCGCAAGCTTGCACAGGCGGTCGAACTGCGTTTGCAAGGTTTGCCGGGGGTCGCCAGGACGCAACTGCTCCCTCGCGAGGAAACGCTCGCGCGCATGAAGGCCAATGCCGGACTGGCCGATGCGATTGCGGTGCTGCCGAAAAATCCCTTCCCGGATGCGATCATCGTCACGCTGGCGGACGACACCCCCGCAGCCTTCGAACGCCTGGCGACCACCGTGCGCCAATGGCGGGAAGTCGAGCACGTGCAGATCGATGCCGACTGGGCGCGCCGGCTGCATGCGTTGGTCAAGCTCGGGAACACCGGCGTGCTGCTGCTTGCCACCCTGCTGGGCATCGGCTTGGTCACCATCACCTTCAACACCATTCGCCTGCAGGTCCTGACGCGTCAAAACGAGGTGGAGGTCAGTCGTTTGCTGGGGGCCACCAACGCCTTCATTCGCCGTCCCTTCCTCTGGTATGGCGGCCTGCTGGGACTGCTGGGCGGGGCAACGGCCTGGCTGATTGTCGGCGCCGCCACGCTCTGGCTGCGCATGCCGGTCGCCGAAATCGCCGGCTTGTACGGGCTGGATCTACTGCTGGCGCTGCCGACGGCAACCGAAAGCGCCGTGCTGCTGGGTGGCGCCGCGCTGCTCGGCTGGTGCGGGGCGGCCCTGTCGATGCGCCAGCACTGACCCCTGCCTGGCCACATTCAAGCTTTGGGTAGCAATACAACGTCTGCCAAGTTGGTGGGACTCTGCCGCGCGAACTCACCAAGCCGCTCCGGATCGAGCAATATCACGCGCTTGCCGCGCATCTCAATCAGTCCGGCTTCCGCCAGATCGCGAAAGCTGCGCGACAGGGCTGCGGGCGTCATGCTCAGACGCGAGGCAACGACCTGTTTTCTCGCCGGCAGGGTGATGCTCGCCGAACGCCCATCACCAGCGCGGCGTTGTTCGAGCAGAAAATCGACCAGCCGTTGCAGAAGGCTGGATCGGGCATAAGCCTCGATATCGCGCATGATCGAGTTCTGCCGTTCGGCAAGCTCCTGCAGCATGCGCTTGACAAATTTCGGCGCGACTTCGACGAGTTCATCAATGGCCTGTTTTTCAATGTGCAACAGCACCGTGTTGCTCAGCGTGGTAGCGCACATGGGGTAAGGACAGTCGAGAAACAGCGCCGCCTCGCCGCAGGTCTGGCCGGCAGCGAGGATCTCGATAACCTTTTCCTCGCCCCCTGGCGAGCGACAGGACTCCTTGAGACTCCCCGACACAATGAGCAGGAGTCCACCCGGATGTTCGCCCTTTTGCAGGACCACGACATCCCGTGCATAACCCCGTTCCTGCGTCGCCGTGGCGATCTGCGCGATGAGCGCAGCCGGAAGCGCGCCGAGCAGCGGCATGCGCTTGAGCAGAGTGATGACGTGATCTTCCATTGCGGCACATTGTAGGCGAGCATTTCCCGCCTGCTCACCGAAAACTCCGCAACACCGTACGCACCGCTCTTTTTTGGAAAAAAAGACCAGAAGGCACAAATCCATAGTAAATTAGTCGGGAACTTGTTAGACTTATTAGCACTCACATTCACCGAGTGCTAAAATTCCATCGAAGGAGGCTCTAGATATGCAACATGCCCTGACACTTGCCCAATTTTCCCTCCCGTCCCCCACCGGTAGCATCGAGGCCTACATTCAGGCCGCCAACCGTGTGCCGTTGCTGACTCTGGACGAGGAGCAGGAGCTTTCCCGTCGCCTGCGCGATGATGGTGATCGTGAAGCTGCGCGCATGCTGGTCATGTCCCACCTGCGGCTGGTGATTGCCGTGGCGCGCGGTTATCTGGGTTATGGCCTGCCACATGCCGATCTGATCCAGGAAGGCAGCGTCGGCCTGATGAAGGCCGTCAAGCGTTTCGATCCGGAGCGTGGCGTGCGCCTCGTTTCCTTCGCACTGCACTGGATCAAGGCCGAAATCCACGAATACATCCTGAAGAACTGGCGCTTGGTGAAGCTCGCCACCACCAAGGCGCAGCGCAAGCTGTTCTTCAATCTGCGCAGCATGAAAGCCGCGCTGGCCAAGGAGGCCAATGCCGAGCACGGCTTCGCCAGTCTGGCTCCCGATGAAGTGGCCAGCGTTGCCCGTCAGTTGGGCGTCAAGCCCGAGGAAGTGGTCGAGATGGAGACGCGCATGGGCGGCATGGACATCTCGCTCGAGCCGCTCTCGGACGATGACGACGACCACTACTCACCCGCCGCCTATCTGGCTGCCGACATCAGCGTCGAGCCCTCGATCCAGCTGGAGCGCAAGGAGCACGACCGCCTGCAGGACACCGGCCTGCGCGATGCGCTGGCCGAACTGGACGACCGCAGCCGCACCATCGTGCAACGGCGCTGGTTGGTGGACGACGACGAGTCCGGCGCCACGCTCCACGAACTTGCTTCGGAATACGGCGTATCCGCCGAACGCATCCGCCAGATCGAGGCCAAGGCCATGCAGAAAATGAAAGGTGTTCTGGCAGCACGCATGTAAGCTTGCGCAAGCCAAAAGCGGGCCGCCCAGGTTATCCGGGCGGCCCGCTTTGCTTTGCCAGTCGCTTATTCAGGCACGGGAGCACGGCCACCCCTGGGGTGGCGACTTTCAGTGCCCGGCTAGCAGCTTCAGCACATCGTCGGCAATGCTTTGCGGCGTTTCACCGTAACGGATCAACAAGCGCGGCCGGCCCTGCGGGTCAAAGACATAACTGGTGGCGCTGTGATCCATGCTGTAACCCAGCGCCGTGCCGTCCTTAACCTTACTATAAATCACGCGGAATTCCTCCGCGACCTCCCGGGTAGCGCGGGGGGCGCCGGACAGCCCCAAAAAACGGGCATCGAACCAGGGCACATAGGCCGCCAGCTCGACTTGCGTGTCGCGCTCCGGATCGACGGTGACGAACAGCACCTGGACGCGGTCTGCAGCCGGGCCAAGCAGGCGCATGGTTTCCTGGAACGCCACCATCTTGGTCGGGCAGATGTCCGGACACTGAATGTAGCCAAAGAAAACTATTACCACCTTGCCCTGAAAGTCGGCGCTGGCGACACGGCGCCCGTTGTGGTCGGTGAGGGCATCGAGGAACGACAAACGGGCAAATTTCGCGCCGCTGATGTCGGTGGAACGAAACGCGGACTCGCCGGACTTGCTGCAGCCCGAGAGGTGAATGGTCACCACCGTGGCGCCGATGACCAACAATAACACGGCGACACTCATCATCAGCTTGCGCAAGCTCGGCCTGGCCTGGCCTGCCGCGCGCCGCGCGCCAAGCACAGAGCGTCCGCTGAGCAGGCTCGCCGCAACAATCAACAACAGCAGGATGATGACGATCTTGATGAACATCTAGCCGCGCGCCAGGTCGCCCCAGGAGAGGCGGGACGGCTGGCCCCCTCCGGGGGCGGGGGGCAGCGAGTTGGTTTTACGAGCGTGGGGGGCCATGGGTTTGCTTACCGGGCGGCGAGGGCGGTCAGCAATTTGTCGTGGATGCCGCCAAATCCGCCGTTGCTCATCACCAGCACCTGATCGCCCGGACGGGCGGCGGCAACCACGCGGCCAACCAGATCGGCCAGATCATCACTCACCACGGCCTTGTCTCTCAGCGTGGCCAGTGCGGTAGCCGCATCCCAGCCGAGATTGGCGCTGTAGCAGAACACCTGATCGGCCACCGCAAGGCTGTCGGCCAGCGCATCCTTCAACGCGCCGAGCTTCATGGTATTGGAGCGCGGTTCCAGCACGGCGAGGATCCGCCCCTGGTCCGCGCCAATCTTGCCGCGCAAACCGGCCAGCGTGGTGGCGATCGCCGTCGGGTGGTGCGCGAAATCGTCATAGACGGTCACACCCTGCACCGTACCGCGCACCTCCAGCCGGCGCTTGACGTTTTCAAAACAGGCCAATGCCGCCAGCCCGTGGGGAAGGGGAACGCCGGCGTGGCGCGCGGCCAGCAAAGCAGCCAGCGCATTGTTGCGATTGTGCTCGCCGGACAGATCCCAGGCGATGGCGCCCGCTTCCCGCGCTCCCTGCCAGATAAGCAGTTGGCCGCTCGCATCGTCCCCCGTGGCATGCCAACCGGCCACGCTGTTGAAACGTTCGACCGGCGTCCAGCAGCCGCGTTTCAATACCCGTTCGAGCGCCGGCTCGGCGGCATTGGACACCACCAGGCCATTACCGGGAATTGTGCGCACGAAGTGATGGAATTGCGTTTCTATGGCAGCAAGATCGACGAAGATATCCGCATGGTCGAATTCGAGGTTGTTCAGGATTGCGGTACGCGGGTGGTAGTGGACGAACTTGGATCGCTTGTCGCAGAATGCCGTGTCATATTCATCAGCTTCGACGACGAAGAATGATGAATCAGAGTAGTTAGCCGATTTTTTGAAATTTTGCGGCACGCCGCCAATCAGGAATCCCGGCCGCAGGCCGGCATATTCAAGTATCCACGCCAGCATGGCCGCGGTGGTCGTCTTGCCATGGGTACCCGCCACCGCCAGCACCCATTTTCCCTGCAGGATGTTCTCGGCCAGCCACTGCGGCCCGGACACATAGGGCAGGCCACGCTCCAGGATCGCTTCCAGCAGGGGGTTGCCGCGCGACACGGCATTGCCGACCACCCACAGGTCGGCTTGCAGCGCCAACTGGTCGGCGCTGTAGCCCTCGACCAGCTCGACCCCTTCGGCTGCCAGCTGATCGCTCATCGGCGGATACACGTTGGCGTCGCAGCCGGTGACGCGGTGGCCGGCGGCGCGGGCGATCAGGGCGATGCCGCCCATGAAGGTGCCACAAATTCCGAGAATATGAATGTGCATGAGAAAACCTGGTTTCAGCAGGCCAATGCCCGCCAGCGGGCTTGAGCAGGAACTGAAAATGGCTTACGGATAGAATAGGGCCGTATTCTACGGGAGGGAATGTCATGAGCCGCCGCAATCGTCCCGCACGCACCCCGAATCCCAGCGCGCCCACCCTGCGCTCCGAGATTGTCCACGCCGCGGCGCGCCTGATCGCCGAAGACGGCCTCGATTATGGCTTCGCCAAGCGCAAGGCAGTTCGCCAGCTGGGTTTGCCCGACGGTTTTCCCTTGCCCGGCAACGCCGATATCGAAGCAGCGGTGCGCGAGTATCAGGCCATCTACCAGGAGGGCGAACAAGCCGAGCGCATCGCCTTCCTGCGTGGCGGCGCCATCGAACTGATGCGTCGCCTGGCACCGTTTTCGCCCTACCTCACCGGTTCGGTGCTCGATGGCACGGCAGGACGCCATGCCCGCATCGATATCCTGCTCTTTCCCGACAGCGCCAAGGAACTGGAAATTTTCCTGCTCGACCAAGGCATCCCCTTCCATCACGGCAACCCCCGGAATGACCGGGTCGAGGCAGTGCTCGTCATCGACGATGAGGACAGGCCGGCCAACCTGATCGTGCTCTCGCCGCGCGATGAGCGGATCGCCATGAAAAGCCACGATGGCCGCACCCGAACACGCGCCCGGGTTGATGCGGTTGAGGCCTTGTGCAATGCAGCAGGGGAGATTTGCTAAAATGAATTTTGGAATATCAGGCACCGCACGACATTTGGCCATAATCACCTTCTTCTAGACAACTTGTCCCTATTTGCGGCAAACTTGACGCCATGTCGAACCCAAAAAGCAAAAAATCATCTGCAAAAACGAATAGCGCGGATAGCGGCGCCGGCCGCAACGCACGCATTCTCGTCCTGCACGGCCCCAATCTGAACCTGCTCGGCACCCGCGAACCCGAGGTTTACGGCCGCACCACGCTGGCCGACATCCACACCATGATGGAGGCGCGCGCCCGCGCCAGCGGCGTGCAGATCGAAAGCTTCCAGAGCAACAGCGAGGGCGGCTTGATCGACCGCGTGCAGGCCGCCGGCGCCGAGGGCATCGAATTCATCATCATCAATCCGGGCGGCTACACCCACACCAGCATTGCGCTGCGCGATGCCTTGTCCGCCGTGCACATTCCCTTCGTCGAGGTGCATCTCTCCAATATCCATTCCCGCGAAGCTTTCCGGCATCACTCCTATTTTTCGGATATCGCCGTCGGCGTGATCTGCGGCCTGGGTGCGCAGGGCTACGCCCTGGCGCTCGAAGCTGCGCTGACGCGCATTCAGCAATAACCCTCAACCGCTCGGCAGCGCTACCGCGTCCGCCCCGAGGCATCATTAAAACGCCCGCCATCCGCGGGTCAGGAGGCTAAATGGATCTCAGAAAACTGAAAACCCTGATCGACCTGGTACAAAACTCCGGCATTTCCGAGCTGGAAATCAGCGAGGGGGAGGAAAAAATCCGCATCGCCAAGCATGCTGCCCCCGCCCCGACCACCACCATGATCAGCATGCCGATGGGCATGCATCCGCAAATGATGGATAGTGCCGCCCAGGCTTCCCCTGCAGCAGCAGGAACCGCCGTCGCGCCTGCCGTGCCCGCCGTACCCGAAGGCCATGTGATGAAATCCCCGATGGTCGGCTCCTTCTACCGTTCCGGCAGTCCGGGTGCCGCGCCCCTGGTCGAAGTCGGCATGGCCGTCAAGAAGGGCGACACCCTGTGCATCATCGAAGCCATGAAGCTGATGAACGAGATCGAGGCCGATGCCGATGGCGTCATCAAGGCCGTCCTGGTTGAAAATGGCCAGGCCGTCGAATTTGATCAACCACTGTTCATCATCGTTTAATGGCAATGTTTGAAAAAACCCTGATCGCCAACCGCGGGGAAATCGCCCTGAGGATTCTGCGCGCCTGCCGCGAACTGGGCATTCGCACGGTTGCCGTTCATTCGGTGGCCGACGCCGAGGCCAAATACGTCAAGCTCGCCGATGAGTCGGTCTGCATCGGCCCCGCGCCGTCCGCCCAGAGCTATCTCAACATCCCGGCGATCATTTCTGCCGCCGAAGTCACCGACGCCGAAGCGATCCACCCGGGCTACGGTTTCCTGTCGGAAAACGCCGACTTCGCCGAGCGCGTCGAAAAATCGGGTTTCGTCTTCATCGGCCCGCGCCCCGAAACCATCCGTCTGATGGGCGACAAGGTTTCCGCCAAGAACGCCATGAAGGCGGCCGGCGTGCCCTGCGTACCTGGTTCCGAAGGCGCGTTGCCTGAAGATAACAAGGAGATCGCGAAAATTGCGCGCGCGATCGGCTATCCGGTGATCATCAAGGCGGCCGGCGGCGGCGGTGGGCGCGGCATGCGCGTGGTGCATACCGAAGCGGCGCTCATCAATGCCGTGACCATGACGCGCAGCGAGGCCGGGGCGGCCTTCGGCAATCCCATGGTATACATGGAAAAATTTCTGGAAAACCCCCGTCACATCGAAATCCAGGTATTGGCCGACAGCTTCAAAAATGCGGTGTGGCTGGGTGAACGAGACTGCTCGATGCAGCGCCGCCACCAGAAGGTGATCGAGGAGGCGCCCGCGCCGGAAGTGAATCGTCGCCTGATCACGCGCATCGGCGAACGCTGCGCCGAAGCCTGCAAGAAAATCGGCTATCGCGGCGTCGGAACCTTCGAATTTCTCTATGAAAACAACGAGTTTTACTTCATCGAAATGAATACGCGCTTGCAGGTCGAGCACCCGGTGACCGAGCTGACCTCGGGTATCGACATCGTGCAGGCGCAAATTCGCGTTGCCGCCGGCGAAAAACTCTGGCTCCGCCAGCGTGACGTCGAACTTCGCGGCCACGCCATCGAATGCCGCATCAACGCCGAAGACCCCTTCAAGTTCACTCCATCTCCCGGCAAAATCACCAATTGGCACCCGCCGGGCGGCCCGGGCATCCGGGTCGATTCGCATGCTTACACAGGTTATACCGTGCCTCCCCATTACGATTCCATGATCGGCAAGCTGATCGCCTATGGCGACACGCGCGAGCAGGCCATCCGCCGCATGCGCATCGCCCTGTCGGAAATGATGGTCGACGGCATCAAGACCAACATCCCGCTGCATCAGGACCTGATGCTTGACGAGCGCTTCATGAAGGGCGGCACCAACATCCACTACCTGGAAGAAAAACTCGCCGCGCGCGAGGAAGCCAACCGGAAATAACTACATGCTTTCGCCGGGCCGCTCCAGGAAAGCATGCCTCCCTCCAGGGGGAGGCATGCCGCATTTGCGGGCGGCGGGGGGTCCCTGATGTGGGTATCGGTCACGCTTGAAGCCGCTGCTGCCGATGCCGAGGCGCTTTCCGAGGCGCTGCTGGCGGCAGGGGCGCTTTCGGTCAGCGTTGAGGATGCCCAGGCCGGTACCGCGCTTGAAACACCGCAGTTCGGCGAACCGGGTTCGCCTGCCACACCGTTGTGGGACGACAGTCGCGTCGTCGCACTGTTCGATCCGCCCGCCAACGATGCTGATTTGCGCGCCGCGATCGCCGCCGCCGCGCGTGCGGCCGGCATTGCGCAGCTGCCCGCGATCAGTTTTGCCGAAGTGGCCGAGCAGGACTGGGTACGGCTGACCCAGTCGCAGTTCGCGCCGATCCGCATCTCCGACCGGCTATGGATCGTGCCCTCCTGGCATAGCGCCCCCGACCCGACGGCGATCAACCTTGAACTCGACCCCGGCCTAGCCTTTGGCACCGGCAGCCACCCCACCACGCGCCTCTGTCTTGAGTGGCTTGAGCAGGAAATCCGGCCCGGCGTCACGCTGCTCGACTATGGCTGCGGCTCCGGCATCCTCGGCATCGCGGCGCTGAAACTGGGCGCGGCCGATGTGCTGGGTGTCGACATCGATGCCAGCGCACTCACCGCTGCCGCCGACAATGCTGCCCGCAATCGGGTCGGCATGCGCCTCGCCCATTCGGCTGATGCCCTCACCGCAAGCTTTGACCGCGTTGTCGCCAACATCCTCACCAATCCGCTCATGCTGCTGGCGCCGCTGCTGAGCGCACGCCTCAAACCCGGCGGGAAACTGGCGCTGTCCGGTGTGCTGGAAACCCAGGCCGGACAGGTCATCGCCGCCTATGCGCCCTACCTGCCGCTCACGGTCGGCGCCACCCATGATGGCTGGGTGCGGCTCGAAGGCAAAATTTGAGCCCCTCCCGCAGGCTTAGCTACGCTGCGCCCTCCCCCCAGGGGGCCAGGCAAAACTTGGGGCGGCCCGGCGTTTTGCTTGAGTGTAAACTCGCCTCATGCTGACCCGCTGCCCCCATTGTGAAACCGACTTTCGCGTCACGCCCGAGCAATTGAAGGTGCGCCAAGGGCAGGTCCGCTGCGGGACTTGCCGCGGCGTGTTCAATGCCATCGACAGCCTGACCGATGAATTGCTGGTGCCGATGAGGTTTCCGGCGCACTTGCCGCCGCCTGCAGCTACGGAACCGGAGAATTTGTCGGATGTCCTGCCGGTCTGGATGCCGGGGGAATTCCCCCGCGCGGCGGCGCAAGACGACACCACCGCCCCTGCCGAGCCGGTAAGCGAGGCTGTGCAAGAACGATCCGCGCCGGGTGATGAACCAACGGAACCGGCGCCGGAAAACAACACCGGCGCGGCGGCGGCAAACTTGCCATCCGCCGCGACTGACACCGTTGCGGAAGAAATCGATTCGCCTCCCCAGGAGGAACCAGGCGGCACGGACGAGGAAAGTCGGCGCTGGCAGGACGAAGTGCCCCGCATGGGGTACGGCGCTGCGGCGGAATCCACACCGCTCACCGATCCCCCGGCACCGACCAAAACGACCATCACACCCGCACCAGCAGCCTGGGGGCCCTATGTCAACACCCCGCGACCGCGGCGCTGGCCGTGGATTATCGGCATAAGCTTGCTGCTGCTGCTGTCCGCCGGCCAGTTGTTGTACATTTTTCGCGTCGAACTGGCGGTGTTGGCGCCGGAACTGCGCCCCGCACTGCTGGCTGCTTGCGCGCAACTCGATTGCACGCTGCCGCGCCCGCGCAAGGCCGAGCTGATCGGCATCGAAACCTCCGACCTCGCCCCGGCCGGCGCGGGGAATGAGGGACGCCTGCTGCTCACCGCCACCTTAAAAAACCGTGCGCCGTTCGATCAGGAATATCCGCTGCTCGAACTGAGCCTGACCGACACCCGGGACAGCGCCCTGGTACGCAAGGTGCTGAGCCCCGCCGAATATCTGCCTGCCGACCGCGCGGCCGCCTCCGGCTTTGCCGCCAATGCCGACGTCGCCGTGCGGCTGACGCTCGACAGCGCCGACATTCCCGCCGTCGGCTACCGTCTTTATCTTTTCTATCCCTGACCACCAACCCATGCACACGCTAATCTGCGGCTCGCTCGCTTACGACACCATCATGGTGTTCAATGATCGCTTCAAGAACCACATCCTGCCGGAACAGATCCACATCCTCAACGTCGCCTTCCTGGTGCCGGACATGCGCCGCGAGTATGGCGGTTGCGCCGGCAACATCGCCTACAGCCTGCGCCTGCTGGATGGTGCGCCGCTCGTCATGGCCGCCGTCGGCGACGACAGCGCGCCCTACCTGGCCCGCCTCAAGCAGCTCGGGTTGGCTGCCCAGCACGTGCGCGCGATACCCGGCAGTTTCACCGCCCAGGCCTTCATCACCACCGACCTGGACGACAACCAGATCACCGCCTTTCACCCCGGCGCCATGAATTTTTCGCACGAGAATCGCATCGCCGATGCCAGCAACGTCAGCCTCGGCATCGTCTCGCCGGACGGTCGCGACGGCATGCTGCAGCATGCGCGCGAATTTCACGCCGCCGGCATTCCCTTCATTTTCGATCCGGGCCAGGGCCTGCCGATGTTCGACGGCGCGGAATTGCTGGATTTCATCGGGCTCGCCGACGTCTGCACGGTCAATGACTACGAGGCGAAACTGCTCACCGAGCGCACCGGCAAGGGCCTCGAAGAGCTCGCCCGCTCATTGCGCGCGCTGGTGGTGACGCTCGGCGGCAAAGGTTCGCAGATCTACGCGGATGGCGCGGTCATTGACATCCCGGCGGTTGCCCCGGAGCAACTGGTCGACCCGACGGGCTGCGGCGACGCTTATCGCGCCGGCCTGCTGTATGGCATGGCACAGGGGTGGGACTGGCAAAAGACCGGCCGGCTCGCCGCACTGATGGGCAGCATCAAGATCGCCCGGCGCGGCGGGCAGAATCACAAGCCGACCCGCGCCGAAATCGCGGCAAGCTTCCGCGCAGCCTTCGGCGAGAATCTCGACTGATTGCTTACTGCTCTTCCGCGGCAGCGATCTCGGCGCGCACCTTGTCCATGTCGAGTGCGCGAACCTGCTCGATCAGCTGGTCCAGCGCGGGGGCCGGCAGAGATCCCGCCTCGGCGTACAGGATGACCTGTTCGCGGAACACCATCAGCATCGGGATCGAGCGGATATTGAAGCCGGCGGACATCTCTTTCTCCACCTCGGTATTCACCTTGGCGAAAGCGATATCCGGATACTTTTCTGAGGCCGCCTCGAAGGTCGGCGCAAAAGAGCGGCAGGGCGCGCACCACTCCGCCCAGAAATCGACGATCACGATGTCGTGGCTGGAAATGGTTTGCTTGAAGTTGTCGGCGGTAAGGGCAATGGTGGCCATGCGGCGCTCCGTCTTGGAAAATTAAAGTGTGCGTATTCTAAATCAGCCCGTGCCGGAACCAAACCCGGGCAAACCCTGCGGACGCTTCGCGCCTTCGCCCACCGGGCCGCTGCACTTCGGCTCGCTGGTCGCCGCACTCGGCTCTTGCCTGGAGGCCAGGACGCGCGGCGGACGCTGGCTGCTGCGCATGGAAGACGTCGACCAGCCCCGCAGCCGCCCCGGTGCCGCAGCGTCGATTCTTGCCACCCTCGAAGCCTGCGGCTTCGAATGGGATGGTGAAGTCATGCTGCAAAGCACCCGCGGCGTACGCTATCGCGAAGTTTTCGAACAGTTGCGGGCGGCGGGCGCGGTTTATCCCTGCGGCTGCACGCGCAGCGAAATCGACAGCGCGTCCAATGCCACGCCGGGCAGCGACGGCGCGCCGGTCTATCCCGGCACCTGTCGCAGCGGCCTCCCCCGGGGCAAGGCGGCGCGCGCCTGGCGCCTGCGGATGGAAGGGAACATCGACTTCGACGATGCCGTGCAGGGACGACGACATCAGAACCTGCCGCGCGATGCCGGCGACTGCGTGCTGCTGCGCGCCGACGGCCTGTTCGCCTACCAGCTCGCCGTGGTGGTCGATGACGCCGACCAGGGCATCGACCATGTCGTGCGGGGCGCCGACCTGATCGATTCGACACCGCGCCAGATCTATCTGCAGCGCCTGCTGGGCCTGCCCACGCCGGCCTATGCCCACCTGCCGGTCGCCGTCGATGCCGCGGGCAACAAGCTTTCGAAACAGACGCGCGCCACGCCCATCGATGCAGCGCGTCCTGGCCCCGCCCTGTTTGCCGCGCTCAGCTTTCTCGGCCAGCAGCCGCCGGCAGAGCGCCGTCGCGCCAGCGCCGACCTTTGGGCCTGGGCATTGGCGCATTGGAAACTGGAGAATGTGCCGCACGTTCTCACACAACCCGCCCTTGACTACCCTCTGGAACCCTGACCATGATCATCACAGACGACGCCGGCCTCACCCGGATCCTGAACACCCACCGCGTCATCGCCATGGTCGGCCTGTCGGCCCGCGAGGATCGCCCCAGCAACAGCGTCGCACGGTACCTGATCGCGCGCGGCTATACGGTGATCCCGGTCAACCCCGCCGCCAGCACAATCCTCGGGCAGCCCTGTTACGCCAGCCTGCAGGACATCCCCGTCAAGGTCGACATGGTGGACGTCTTCCGCAAGGCGGCCGACGTCCCGCCAATCGCCGACGCCGCCATCGCCATCGGCGCCAAATCGCTCTGGCTGCAACTCGGCATCATCAACCCCGCCGCCGCGGAAACAGCCTCTACCGCCGGCCTCGACGTCGTGATGGACCGCTGCCCGAAGATCGAATACGCCCGATTGTTCGGTTAACCTAGAAAAATCAGTTCACCACGGAGGACACGGTGGTCACGGAGAAAAAACCAGGCGTTACGAAATAAGGGAATGTCGCCCGTTGAGTGCACCTGAGTATTCCGTGCTTGCGACGTTGCTCCGTGCCCTCTGTGCTCTCTGTGGTGCGAACCGGGGTTTTTAGCGTAAAAGTCGGCGCTGGCGGGATGAAATGCCCCGCAGCGGGTACGGCGTTAAACTGAAGTTCCGCTCTGCCGTAGTCACGATGAACACGCCAACTGCCTGATATTGATGGGGAATTGGAGAGTTATTCGGCTTGTTCTTGATTGATTATGTAGTCACTAAATAGATTGACTTATGCCGGTCAATAGCCTATGCT
>JAUXOM010000060.1 GCA_030682175.1 Rhodocyclaceae bacterium | reverse complement strand
GACGGCCTGCTGCACATCACCGACCTGGCCTGGCGTCGAGTGCGTCACCCGTCGGAAGTGCTCAATGTCGGCGACGAAGTCACCGCCAAGGTGCTCAAGTTCGACCAGGAAAAGAACCGCGTCAGCCTCGGCATGAAGCAGCTGGGCGAAGATCCGTGGGTGGGAATCGCCCGCCGCTATCCGCAGGGCACGCGCCTGTTCGGCAAGGTCACCAACCTGACCGACTACGGTTCCTTCGTCGAGATCGAGCAGGGCATCGAAGGCCTGGTGCACGTCTCCGAAATGGACTGGACCAACAAGAACATCCATCCGTCGAAAGTCGTCCAACTGGGCGATGAGGTCGAAGTAATGATCCTTGAGATCGACGAAGACCGCCGCCGCATCAGCCTCGGCATGAAGCAGTGCCAGCCGAATCCGTGGGATGACTTTGCCGCCAATCACAAGAAGGGCGACAAGGTGCGTGGCGCCATCAAATCGATTACCGACTTCGGTATCTTCATCGGTCTACCCGGCGGCATCGACGGTCTGGTGCATCTGTCCGATCTGTCCTGGTCGGCCACTGGCGAAGAGGCCAAGCAGAATTACAAGAAGGGCGACGAAGTCGAGGCGGTGGTGCTTTCCATCGATGTCGAGAAAGAGCGTATCTCCCTCGGCGTCAAGCAACTCGATGGTGACCCCTTCACCAGCTTCATCGCGACCCATGACAAGAACAGCCTGATCAATGGCACGGTCAAGAGTGTCGATGCACGGGGTGCGGTAATCGATCTGGGTGGTGATATCGAAGGTTATCTGCGTGTTTCCGAGTTCTCGCGCGATCGTATCGAAGATCTCAGCCAGCATTTGAAACTGGGCGACGCCGTCGAGGCGTTGATCATTAACGTTGATCGCAAGACACGTTCGATCAACCTCTCGATCAAAGCCAAGGATCAGGCCGAACAGAGCGAGGCGATGCAGAAACTGGCAACCGATTCCGCCGCGGCAGCAACAGGCACCACCAACCTTGGTGCCTTGTTGAAGGCCAAGCTTAACCAGCAGTAATCAGGCGCGATGACTGTGGCCCCCTTCCCCCCCAGCCCCCCTGAAAAGGGGGCGACGGGTGTTCAGCCGCGTTGCGGCTTCCGGTTTGTTGGCTCGCTGCCCCCCACGGGGGGGCTATTGCCTCCTTGGGGCGGCCCGGCGGAGGCAGTATGACCAAGTCCGAATTGATTGCTCGTCTGGCGGAGCGCTTTCCGCAACTGGTGGCGAAGGATGCTGATCTGTCCGTGAAAATGATTCTCGATGCGATGACTGAGGCCCTGGTCAAAAGTGATCGTATCGAGATTCGCGGCTTCGGCAGCTTCTCGCTTAATTATCGTCCACCCCGCACCGGCCGCAACCCCAAATCGGGCGACAAGGTTCAGGTGCCAGCCAAATACGTGCCGCATTTCAAGGCCGGCAAGGAGCTGCGTGAGCGGGTCGACCAGTTCGTCAAATAGTCAGCATTACCCATGAGCGCACTGACCTGGCTCCTGCGGGGCATTCTTTTCGTCATCCTGCTGGGGCTGGCCATCAAGAACAGTGGCGACGTCGAACTGCGTTTCTTTTTTGATGCAAGCTGGCAGACGCCATTGTCCCTGGCTTTGCTGGGTGCCTTGGCGCTCGGGGTCGTGCTGGGTTTGCTGGCACTGTTGCCGCAATTGATCCGCCAGCGGCGAAGCATTGGCGTGCTCAGGCGCCAACTGGCGGAACAGGAAAAGTCCCCGGCGCCAAATTTGCCGCCGCATAGCATCGACCAGTCAAGCCAGTCAACGATAGGCATTTAAGCGTGGAAATCGAACTGTGGTGGTTTCTGGCGTTGCCGGTATTTTTCGTGTTGGGCTGGCTCGCCGCACGTATCGACATCAATCAGCTGTTGCGCGAATCGCGTGCCTTGCCCCGTTCATATTTCACCGGCCTGAACTTTTTGCTCAACGAGCAGCCCGACAAGGCCATCGAGGCCTTTCTCGAAGCAGCCAAGATCGATCCTGAAACCATCGAGTTGCATTTCGCGCTGGGCAGCCTGTTCCGGCGCCGGGGTGAAACGGATCGGGCTATCCGGGTTCATAAACACCTGATCGATCGCGATGCCTCGCAAAGCCAATTGACCGAGGAACAGCGCCTGCACGCCCTTTCCGAACTGGGGCAGGACTATCTGAAGGCCGGATTGCTCGACCGTGCCGAAGAAATCTTCGTCAAGCTGCGCGGCACCTTGCGCGATGAAGAGGCTTTGCGCAACCTGCTCGAAATCTACCAGCAGGAAAAGGAATGGGGCAAGGCCATCGCCATTGCCGAGCAGATGCCGGGCCATGCCGAACACTTGTGGCAGAAGGAAATAGCTGAGTTCAACTGCGAGTTGGCGAATGCCGATTTGCTCAATGGCCGGATCGAAGACGCGCGGCGGCGTCTGGACGCCGCGCTGCTCGCCAATCGCAAGTGCGTGCGCGCAACCTTGATGCTCGGCGAACTGGAAATGAAAGTCGGCGCTGGCGGGACGGCGTTGGCAACCTGGCAGCGTATCGAGCAGCAGAACCCGGTCTTTCTCGCGCTGGCTGCCGAGAAAATGGTCGGCGCCTATCGCGAACTCGGCCGCGAGGCTGCCGGTACCGAACTGTTGCGCGGCTATCTTGAGCGTCATCCATCCATTGACCTGCTCGATGCGGTGTTCCAGGCCGAACTGGTCGCCAGCGGCCCCGAAGTGGCCTATGTGCTGGTGCGTGATGAATTGCGCCGCAACCCCACCCTGTTGGGATTGGACAAGCTGCTGGAAGCTCAGGTCCTGCTGGCGCCTCCGGAAAAACGTGCCGATCTGGAACTGGTGAAAAATCTCATCCACAACCACACGCGACGCGTGGCGCGCTATCGATGTGACGATTGCGGATTCAAGGCACGTCAGTTCCACTGGCGCTGTCCCGCCTGCGGTGGCTGGGAAACCTTCCCGCCAAAGCGCACCGAGGAGTTTGATTTAAATCCATGAAACTTCCCGATACCCGGCAGGCCCGCATTCTCATTGTCGGTGATGTCATGCTCGACCGCTATTGGTTTGGCGAAGTTTCGCGCATCTCGCCCGAGGCACCGGTGCCCGTGGTCAAGATCGAGAAACGCGAGGATCGGCCGGGGGGCGCGGCAAACGTGGCACGCAACATTGCGGCGCTTGGCGCCAGGGCAGTGCTGCTTTCCGTGGTCGGCAAGGATGAGGCGGGGCAGACGCTGGCCCGGCTATTGGCGGATTCAGCCATTGATGCCAGCCTGCATGAAGATGCCCAACTGAATACCACCGTCAAACTGCGCGTGCTGGGACGGCAACAGCAATTGCTGCGCATCGATTTCGAGAATGCTCCGACGCATGAGGTATTGCAGACCAAGCTGGCGGAATTCCGGCAGCGTCTGGCGGATTGCGACCTGGTCATTCTGTCCGACTACGGCAAGGGCGGGCTGACGCATATCGCCGAGATGATCCGGCTGGCACGCGAGCAAAACAAGCTCGTCCTCGTCGATCCCAAGGGCGACGATTACGCGCGCTACGCCGGGGCCAGTATCATCACGCCGAATCGTGCCGAATTGCGCGAAGTCGTGGGGCGCTGGCGCGACGAAGCCGACCTGACTGCCCGCGTCGACAAATTGCGCGCTGACTTGGGCCTGAACGCGCTACTGCTGACCCGATCGGAAGAGGGCATGAGCCTGTTTTCCGCTGCGGGGGTCGTCCACGAACCGGCACAGGCGCGCGAGGTTTATGATGTCAGCGGCGCTGGCGATACCGTGA
Organism: Rhodocyclaceae bacterium; assembly: GCA_030682175.1. Taxonomy (GTDB): domain Bacteria; phylum Pseudomonadota; class Gammaproteobacteria; order Burkholderiales; family Rhodocyclaceae; genus Sulfuricystis. Next base: position 3,063 of record JAUXOM010000060.1, on the reverse strand, counting down.
TTGCCACTCTGGCCGTCATGCTGGCGAGTGGCCAGACCTTGGCCGAAGGGATGCGCTGGGCCAACCGGGCGGCGAGTGTGGTGGTCGGCAAACTCGGCACGGCGACCTGTTCGTTGGCTGAACTGGCGGAATGATCTGAGAGGAAGGACACTGAGAATGGGTACGTATCACATCGTCACCGGCGCCAGCGGGTTTATCGGCGCCAACATCGTCAAGGCACTCAACGCGCGCGGCATCGACAATGTCATTGCCGTCGATAACCTCAAGAAGGCCGACAAGTTCAAAAACCTGGTCGATTGCGAGATTGCCGACTATCTCGACAAGCACGAGTTCATCGACTTGGTGCTTGGCGGCCATTTCGATGGCGCGGTCGAGGCGATCTTCCATGAGGGTGCCTGCTCCGACACGATGGAAACCGATGGCCATTACATGATGGAGAACAATTACCGTTACTCCCTCGACCTGCTGGATTTCTGCCTTGACCACGAAGTGCCTTTTCTGTACGCCTCCAGCGCCTCGGTCTATGGCGGCGGTCGCATCTTCCAGGAGTCGCGCGAACACGAGGGGCCGCTCAACGTCTATGGCTACTCGAAGTTTCTCTTCGACCAGATCGTGCGTCGCCGCATCGGCCCCAACGCCAGCCGCACCGATTCGCAGGTGGTCGGCTTCCGCTATTTCAATGTCTATGGACCGCGCGAACAGCACAAGGGGCGCATGGCCTCGGTCGCCTTCCACCACTTCAATCAGTATCGGGCCACCGGCAAAGTCAAACTTTTCGAGGGCTGCGACGGTTACGCCAATGGCGCGCAGAGCCGCGATTTCGTCTATGTCGATGACGTGGTCAAAGTCAACTTGTACTTTCTCGACCATCCAAGAAAATCCGGCATCTTCAACCTCGGCACCGGCCGGGCGCAACCCTTCAATGACATCGCCACGTCTACCGTGAATGCCTGCCGGACGCTGGAAGGCAAGCTCAAGCTTTCCTTGCAGGAGATGATCGAGCAGGGCATCATCGAGTATGTCGATTTTCCCGAGGCGCTGAAAGGCAAGTATCAGAGTTTCACGCAGGCGGACATTTCCGCGCTGCGGGCGGTCGGTTATGACGATGCGTTTGCCACGGTGGAGCAGGGCGTGATGAACTATGTGGAGCATTTGTCCAAATGAACGCAAGGACGCTCGATGATTTCGTTGGCAACACGCCGCTGGTGCGCTTGCAGCGCTTGCCGGGTGCTGACAATGCCCGGCGCAACAACGTAATTTTCGCCAAGCTCGAGGGCAACAATCCGGCTGGTTCGGTCAAGGATCGACCGGCCCTGTCAATGATCCGGCGCGCCGAGGAGCGCGGCGAGATCAAGCCGGGCGATACCCTGATCGAGGCCACCTCGGGCAATACCGGGATTGCGTTGGCAATGGTGGCGGCCATGCGCGGCTACAAGATGGTGCTGGTGATGCCGGAAAACCAGAGCGTCGAGCGGCGGCAGAGCATGAAGGCCTACGGCGCCGAACTGGTGCTGACGTCAAAGGAGGCCAGCATGGAAGGTGCACGTGACCTGGCTGATCGCATGGCACGCGAAGGCAAGGGCGTCGTGCTCGACCAGTTCGCCAATCCGGACAATCCGCGCGCGCACTACGAGGGCACCGGCCCGGAAATCTGGCGCGACACGGATGGTCGGGTGACCCACTTCATTTCCAGCATGGGCACCACCGGCACGATCATGGGCTGCTCGCGCTACTTCAAGGAAATCAACCCGGCGATCCAGATCGTCGGTTGCCAGCCCGAGCCGGGCGCGCAGATTCCCGGCATCCGCAAGTGGCCGACCGAGTATCTGCCGAAAATTTGCGACTTCTCGCGCGTCGATCGGCTTGAGTCGGTTGGCCAGAAGGACGCCGAAGAGATGACGCGGCGCCTGGCGACGGAAGAGGGCATCTTTGCCGGCATCTCCTCCGGCGGGGCGCTGGTGGTGGCCTTGCGGATTGCCGCCGAGGTCGAGAATGCCGTGATCGTCAGCATCGTCTGCGACCGCGGTGACCGTTATTTATCCACGGGAGTGTTCCCGGCGTGATACCGGTTCTGGTCTTCGACATCGAAACGATTCCCGACATCGCGGGATTGCGGCGCTTGCATGAACTGCCGGATGCGCTGGCCGATGGCGAAGTCGCCGAATTTTCCTTCCAGAAGCAGCGGGCGAAGAACGGCAGCGATTTCCTGCCCTTGCATCTGCAGCGCGTGGTCGTCATTTCCTGCGCCATGCGCAACGCTGAGGGCTTTCGCGTCTGGTCGCTGGCCGAACCCAAGTCCGGTGAAGGCGAGATCATCCAGCGTTTTTTCGAAGGTATCGCCAAATACACACCCAATCTGGTGTCGTGGAATGGCGGCGGCTTCGATCTGCCGGTGCTGCACTATCGCGGCCTGATCCACGGCGTGACGGCCGCCCGCTACTGGGATCTCGGCGAGGATGACCGCGATTTCAAATGGAACAACTACATCAGCCGCTACCACACGCGCCATCTCGACCTGATGGACCTGCTGGCGATGTACCAGCCGCGCGCCAACGCCCCGCTCGACCAGTTGGTGAAGCTGATGGGCTTGCCGGGCAAGCTGGGCATGGATGGCGGTGCGGTATGGGGTGCCTGGCTGGATGGCCAGATCGACGCCATCCGCGACTACTGCGAGACCGATGTGGTCAATACCTACCTTGTTTATCTGCGTTTCCAGAAGATGCGCGGCAACCTGACTGCGGCGGCACACGATGCTGAAGTGGCGGTGGTGCGTGAGCAACTCGGCGCTCTGGATATGCCGCACTGGCGGGAATTTGTTGCCGCCTGGAGTTAAAGGCCCGCCCCCTTCGCCCCCTCGCGGGGGTTCTCAACGGTTCGCTCTGCTCGTTTGTTACGGGGCGCTTCTTTTGACAGCGGTGCGGGTTGCGGCTGGCGCCGCGTGCCGCGTTTGCTTGGCAGCCCTCTCCCTCAATCCCTCTCCCGCAAGCGGGAGAGGGAAGCTATCTGCCTCCTCTCTCCCTCTGGGAGAGAGGTCGGGAGAGAGGGATTGGCCCGGCGCAAACG
>JAUXOM010000048.1 GCA_030682175.1 Rhodocyclaceae bacterium | reverse complement strand
TCTGATTCAAACGATTCGCTCGTAGTCAGAAAACCAAACCGTGATTCAACGACAACTTATTGAATCAGCGTAGAAACTCGGTTCAGACAGGGGCGAACTTCAGGTTAAGAACCCCCCGCGAGGGGGGCGAAGGGGGGCGGGTGTCCAGATCCCGGGCATAGATGAATTTCGATCGTGGCGTGCACGATCTCTTCATGCTGGGCCAATTGTTCATGGACCTGTTTGGGCGTCAGCGCCGCGTCGTGCGTGACCAGGGTAAGGGCGCACGAGTAGGTGCGCTTGCCGACGCGCCAGACATGCAGGTCGGCGATTTGTGTGTCGCCGGCTTCCGGGCCGGTTTCGACCGCCTCGCGAATCTCCTGCACCACCGGATGATCCATCTCGCGGTCGAGCAGCACCTTGCTGGTCTCGGCGAGCAGCTTGCGCGCCCAGCTGGCGACCAGTATCGCCCCGACGATGCCCATCGCCGGGTCGAGCCAGTCCCAGCCATACATCCAGCCCCCCGCCAGCGCGACAATCGCCAGCACCGAGGTCAGGGCATCGGTGATGACATGGATGTAGGCAGCTTTCAGGTTCAGGTCGTGGCCGTGCGCGTGGTCATGTGCGTGACCGTGCCCATGGTGATCGTCATGGTGATGGTCGTGCGCCTTGCCGAGGATCACCGCGCAGACGATATTCACGACGAGGCCGACCACGGCGATGATCAATGCTTCCTGATAATGGATCGGCTGTGGCGAGAAAATCCGCTCGACCGAGGCAAACACCATCACCGCCGCCACGCCGAGCAGGAAGATTGCGCTGGCGAAGCCACCCAGCACCTCGATCTTCCAGGTGCCAAAGGCAAAGCGCGGGTCGTTGGCATGGCGGCGGGCGGCAGAGTAGGCAAACACGCTGACGCCGATGGCCACGGTATGCGAACTCATGTGCCAGCCATCGGCCAGCAACGCCATCGAGTTGTACCACCAGCCGGCAAAGATTTCGATCACCATCATCACGGCGGTGATCCACATCACGGCGCGCGTGCCGCGCTCGGCGGCAAGGTTGCCTTCGTCAAATACGTGGTCGTGCGACCAGTCGGATAGATTGTGATTGTGCATGGCGGATTTTCTCATTTATAAAGCGAGACCACAGCGTTTGCGCCGGACCGCCCCACGCGAGCGGGGCACCAGGCCGCAGGCCGCAGGACGCCACGAAGTGGCGGTCCTGAGCGCAGCGAGGGATTCGGCGCAGCCGAACAAAGGGGGCAGCGTCTAAAAACCGAATTGTTCGCCTGCGCCGAGCAGGGTGGCGACACCGAGGATGGCAAAGATTGTCGCGGCAATGCTGTGTACCAGGCGAACCGGCATGCGGTGGGCGATCCGGTCGCCCAGCAATACCGCCGGCACATTGGCGATCATCATGCCCAAAGTGGTCCCGGCGACCACGGCAACGAATGCCTGATACTGGGCCACCAGGGCCACCGTGGCGATCTGGGTTTTATCGCCCATCTCGGCCAGAAAGAAGGCAATCACCGTTGTGCCGAAGACGCCAAAGCGTGCCAGTTTGGCGTCTTTCTCGTCGAACTTATCGGGAATCAGCATCCAGACTGCCATGCCGATAAACGAAAGACCCAGCACCCAGCGCAGCATTTCCGGTCCCATGAGCAATGCGAGCCCCGCTCCCAACGCCCCGGCGCAGGCGTGGTTTGCCACCGTCGCGACAAAAATACCAAGGACGATGGGCAGCGGCCGGCGAAACTTGGCGGCGAGGATGAAGGCGAGCAATTGCGTCTTGTCGCCGATTTCGGCGAGGGCGACGATACCCGTGGCGATGAGGAAGGCTTCCATTGCGATACTCCCTGGCCGGAGAAGACGAATGACCATGGCGCTTCTCCAGCCAGTCTGAAGGCGCAATGGTCAAAGGTCTTGCCAAGTCGGGAAACCGCTTGCACCATGGCCGTATGGCCAAGTGTGTTGATGCAGGCCCCTCTGGGTGGAGGGCGGCTACTCCCCAGTGACGGCGCGGATTCTACCGGGACGCCTCACTGGGGTCCATCGTCGGAAACGTCGGCGTGACCACAGGAAATCCCCTTTTCGGGGCTGGCACTACGGCGATGATGGAGATTGGGAAAGCAGCGGGCGTGTCACCGTACGGCGGCCAGCAGCTTGTCATATGCCTCGGCAAACAGGCGCAGGCCTTCGACCTGCAGGGTTTCGCCGACTTCGTCAAGATCGATGCCGAGTGATTCCAGCGCCTTGACCTGGTTCTGTGCCTCGCCCATTCCCGTCATCAGGGTGGCTGCCGCATGGCCGTGGGCGCGGAAAGCGGCCAGCGTCGCGTCCGGCAGGGTATTGATGGTGTCCTGGCCGATCAGGGGCTCCACGTAGATCACATCGCTGTAAGCCGGATTCTTGGTGCCGGTGCTGGCCCACAGCGGCGTCTGCGCACGCACGCCGGCCTGGCCCAGCGTGGCAAAGGCCGGGCCGTGGAAGATCTCCAGAAAGCGTTGGTAGCAGCACTTGGCGAGTGCCACGCCACCCTTGCCGGCCAGGGCCCGCGCCTGCGGCGTGTCGATGGCCGCGAGGCGCTTGTCCACCAGCGTGTCGATGCGGCTGAGGAACACGCTCGCCACCGAGCGCAAGACTTTGGCATCGCCGCCGCCATCCAGCCAGCGCTGGGCGCCGCGCAGATAGGCCTGCGCGACAGCCTCGTACTGCGCCAGGGAAAAAACCAGAGTGACGTTGACGCGCAGGCCGGCAGCGGTCAGTTGCTCGAAGGCCTGCACGCCGGCGGGTGTGGCGGGCACCTTGACGAGCAGGTTGTCGCGCCCGACCGCCTGCCGCAAGCGCTGCGCGGCAGCCACGGTGCCTGCCGCGTCATGCGCCAGGGCAGGCGCGACTTCCAGGCTGACATAGCCGGTCTTGCCGGCGCTGGACAGATAAGCCGGCAACAGGATGTCGCAGGCCGCCTGAATGTCGGGAATGGCAAGTGATTCGTAACGCGCCTCGGCGTCGAGTTGCGAGCCGCGCAGGCGTTCCAGGTCCGCCTGGTAGTGGGGGCTGCCGGCAATCGCCTTTTCGAAGATGGCGGGATTGGAGGTCAGGCCATCGATACCATCCTCGGTCATCAGGCGCTGCAAAGTGCCTTCCTGGATCAGCGTACGGGAAAGATTGTCGAGCCAGACGTGCTGACCCAGGGTCTTGAGTTGCAGTAGTGAATTGTTGTTCATGCGCCTTCTCCTGTAGTAGCCCTTTTCTTCCCCTCCCAAATGGAGCGTGGATTGCCGCGGTCAGCGCGTCACGCGTGTCGCCCCCTGTCCCGAGAGCACGCGGACGCGATCGCCGGGATTGAACTGCTCGTCAGCCTCCTGGGTGACGGCAATCAACTGGCCGTTGTCCAGCTTGACGGTGATTTCCAGGCCATTCTTCTTGGTAACGCCTGATTCGATGGCCTGGCCGGCAACACCGCCGGCGACGGCCCCGAGCACGGCGCCCACCGTCGAGCCACGGCCACCGCCAATATTGCTGCCGGCAATGCCGCCAATGACGCCGCCGGCCAGTGGGCCGACCGGTGTTTTGGTGCCTTCGATGGCGACTTGTCGAACGCTTTCGACCACCCCAAGGCGCACATTCATTTCCCCCCGGGTTTGCTCGCGCGAGTAGCTGGAACCGGACTGGCTGCCGGCGCAACCGGCCAGCAGGGCGACGGAGGCGGCCAGGGCAAGCCAGGCGGCGCGGTTAAATTTATTCATGTGATGATCTCCTGTTACGGCACCGCGCCAGCAGCGCAACGATGCCCTATTGATGTTTGCGTATCTTGATAGTTCCGGAATGTTCCTAAACTAAACAGATGATTCAGTATAAACAACAGCAGCGCTTGTGTTATTTTTGACCGATGAGTACAGCAAATTCAGAACTGACATCCGAAGATGCCCTGCGCCTCAATGTGCTGCTGGCCGGCGAACTGTTGGCGGTGCGCATCGACGAGAGCGCGCGCATGGTCTTCGCACTGACCGGGCGCGGCGAGGCGCGCATTGCGCTGAATCCGGTGGGCCGTGCCGAGCGCTACTTCATGCGCGTGCGCGAGCTGCTCGGCGGTCATGCCATGGATTCGCCCGGCGGCTTCCCGGTGCATCTGCGGCACTGGATGCGCGTCGGGCACTCCAGTCCGAAGAACCTCGAAGTCCTGCTGAAGCTGGGCGAGCCGGAAGCGGTGCTGGCTGTCGCCTGTTCGCCGACCCTGACCGACGAGCTGGCGCGGCGCGCCTGGTGGGCGCTGCCGACCATGGAAATTGCCCGCGTCATGCTTGCCTGTGCGGCGGTGCGTGAAGGTTCGATGGGCAAGGTGCTGGTCGATTATCTGGTCGAGTACCTGCCCTTCGAGGAAGACCCGGTTGCCGCCATGAATACGGTGCGCGCCGCGTTGGCGTCCGGGCTGATCGAGCCTGCGGCGTGTGAACAGTTGTGGCGCAAGGCGCGCCGCCGCCCGCACTATCTGATCGGTTTTCTGGAAAGTCTTCCCGACAGCTTGCCGGACGATCCGCCGCGCGACTGGCCGGCTGATCTGGCCCGCGATACCCCCGCGACCCGCCTGCTGGCCCGGTGTTTTACGGGGACCGGGCAGGCCTATCTCAGGACGGCGGAACTGGTGCTGGAAAAACCGCTGACGCACGAAACGGCCTATCTCCTGCTCAATTTGCTGGGCGAATATTTCCATGACGGCAGCGAGCCTGGCGAAATTGACGGGTTTGCCGCAGAAGCCGCTGCACTGTGCGCTTTGTCGCAATTGACAGCCAGTGTCGCCCAGCCGATCCTGACGCGCACCACGGCAGTGGGCCCGCTGATGCGCCGCCATCTTGAACCGCTGTTTGCGCCAATCATTGCGCACATCAGGATTCTCAGGGGCGTGGCATGAAAGGTGGCGTTTATCTCGATGCCGAGGTCCCGGGCCTGGTGCAACAGCACTTTGCGCTCGTGCAGGTGAAGCGCGGCAAGCGCAAGCGCTTCCCCGAAAACTGTGTCGAACTGGTCGCGTCGGCGGAGGAGGCGCTGGCACGCGCGCAGCCGGTGCATAATCTGCATGCCGCCGAGGTCGTGGGTCCCTCACGCTCATCCGAGGGTTTCCGCCTTTATTACCTGTTACGTTGGTTATCCGAGTAATTAAACAATGAACGAAAAAAAACCTTTCCCGATCCCGGTTGTTCCTGCCGCATCCGCTGAATCTGCCGCTCCCGAAACCGATGCCGCGCTGGAAGGCTGTAGTTCCGGCGAATCCTTTGCCCTCATGGTGCTCGGCGACAGCATGGAACCCGAATTCGTCGAAGGCGATATCATCGTCATCGAGCCGGAAGGCCTGGCGACCCACGGTTCCTATGTCATGGCGTGGCTGGCCGACGAGTGGATCTTTCGCCAGTTGCTCAAGGCCGAAACTGACCGGGGCTGGAAATTGCAGCCCCTGAACCCCAACTACCCCACAGCGAGCATTCCCGACCTCTCGGTCATCAAGGGAGTGATCATCCAGAAATCGAAGCCTGGCCGTCGCAAGGCCGCCAAGTTTTACGTCTAACAGGAGCCGTATGCCTTACTACATCTATCGGGTCAGCCAGATTGGGCCGATCCGGCAACTTGAAAAGCTCGCCGAAAACCCCGTGTTCAAGGATGCCTCGGCGGAAGCCAAGCGCCTGCGCAAGGAGGTTGACCTGTCGAATTCACAGGTCAAGTTGATTTTCGGCGAAAACGAACTGCAAGCCGAAGAGGCGCTTCTCATCGTGCGCGAAGGCGACCCACGCACCGGCGAGGAATCGTAAAACCGATGCCCCTCCACGCTCGTCCCGCAGGGATTTCCTGCGGTCACCAACCCGGCGCGCTGCCACCCATGAAATCACCCGCAGCGGTGACATGATCCCCTGTCGCCATGGACGAAACCAGCTACAACCTCGCCCGCACCCAGATCAATCAGCAGCCTTGCGTCTTCGAGCGGGCCTTGCTGGCGCGGGCGGCCGTGTGCGAGGCGGCGCAGCGGATTTCGCTGGCGGAACGCGAGGTGGTGGCCTGCCGCCAACCGCTGGTGCGGGTGTCCTGCGGCCAGTTGCTCACCCTGCTGCGAACGAATTCCGCCTTCGCGCTCAAGGTCAAGGATGCCCAGCGCATCCTGCCGCATGCCATGGCGATGAAGGTGCAGTGCGGCGGACTGGTTGGCCTGCGCGACCTGCTTGATCCCGACGCTGCCGCTCCCGACATCATGAAGCTGGTGCGCCTGGCCCAGGCCGAATATGCCAGCTTCGCGGCACTGCCGTTTTCCCGCATCGTGCAGGGCGTGGTGCATTGGCAGGGGCGCAAGCGCCGGCCACCCGGTGAGCCGCAGCCATCATGACCGAACTTCACCTGCTGATCGACGCGGTCCAGCGCAACTGTTACATCGCCGATGCGCGCCATGCACGCGAGATGTCGCTGTGCACCTATCTGCTTGAAATGCGCGAGTTCTACCGCTGGGAGCAGGGTATTCCGCTGGGCGAAACCATGGCGCGCGGCGATGTCGGCGCCTGGCTATCCGAGCGCGAAGCCCTTTGGGAAACCCTGGCAGAAGATAACTACGATCCCTTGCCCGTTGCCGGAGAAAAATTCGATCCGTTTGCCAGCGGCGCCATCAACCAGCGGCTTGCTCCGCATGGCCTCGTCTATGGCGCTGGCATCGGTCGGTTCGGCAAACCGCATTTCTTCCTCGGCCAACTGGCGTATCGCGAGGAAACGGACGGGCTCACGGTGCTGGTTTGCGAGCGTGAATATGCACGTGATCTGAGCGCCATCCCGGCCGCCCTGCAAAATGGCGTCGTCATTGTGCGGCGCGAAGCCCTGCGCCAGTGGCTGTGGGAAAAGGCCGAAGGCTGGAGCATGAAGAAAACGCCCGGCACCCTGGCGCGCGCGCTCGCCGCGCACGGCTATGCCGATGATCCGCGGCTTGCGCTCGAACGCATGACCGACGCCGAAACCGCAAGTGTGATCCTGCATGAACGTGGCGAGCATGCGGCGGGCGGCCTGCTCGGCCCCGACTGGGAAAAGATGCTGGCCGGCTTCAAGAAACGCCGCCCGGAAATTCTTGCCCGCGCCGTGCGCGACAACCTTGCCGATTGCCTGGTGACCCTGCCGGCACTGATCGAGCGCGCCGCCTGGCCGCAGCTGCATTTCTGGTTCACCAATTTCGACGGCATGCGCAAGGAAATGTTTCCCCTACTGGCTGCGTTCGATACGGTAAAAGTCGGCGCCGGGCCGTCCCAAGCCGACGTCCCCCCCGTGGGGGGCAGCAAGCCGGGGTTGCGAGCGCGGGGGGCCATTAAAGTCGGCGCTGGTGGGACGGCGGAACTGCAGGAAATCGTGCGGCGGGGCGCGGAACATTGGCGCGCCGTCGCCAGTGATTTTCTTGACCGCTATCGGAAGGATGCTGCGAGCGCGGAAGACGCGCTGGAAAGCTTGAGTCACGACCTGACGACCATCAAGCTATAAACCCACAGCACATGACGCCACAACCCATGCTTCCCGCCTGCAACGTCACCGCGGTATTTGTCGGCCCGGTCGCGGTTTTTGCCGGTGACGGCCGCTCCAGCGCCATCGTCAAGACCACCGTAAGCGGAGCGGTACAACTTACCGAGGACGGGCTGGCGGGCGATACGCATGCCGACCTGTAGGCGCATGGCGGTCCCGACAAGGCCCTGCACCTGTTTCCCGCCGAACACTACGCCACACTGCTGGCGGCATTTCCCGCGGCACGCCATCTGCTGCCCGGCGGCCTCGGCGAGAACATCACAACGCGCGGACTGACCGAAGACACGGTCTGCATTGGCGACATCTTTGCGCTCGGCGCGGCGCGCATCCAGGTGACGCAGCCGCGCACGCCGTGCTGGAAGATCGACCGGCGCACCGGCTGCGAGGGCATCGCGGCTTTTATTGCCGAGCACGGCTGCAACGGCTGGCACCACCGGGTGATCGCGCCGGGCGCGATCAGCGCCGGCGACCGCCTGGAGCACCTCGAACGCCCGCCCGGAGCGGTGTCCCTGGCCCGCTTCTGGCGCACGGTGCGCACCCCGCGTCCGCTGCCGGCCGCGCTCTCCCTGCTGGCCGCCGCACCCGGGTTAAGCCCGGAATGGGTGCGCAAGCTGCATGAGCGCATCGAACGGCTGAGTCGCAACGAAGCCTGAAACCATCCTGCCGCCACCATGGTTATGGCCGCATGCCATCGGTATGTCATGCAATGGCCAGCGGCACCGGCAAGACGCTCACCGCCGCTGCCGTCATCAAACCCTTCCTGCACACCGGCAACGCCCGCCGCCATCGTCGCCATGAAATACTTCTTCAAGGCCGTGCCGAAGGAATGGCGCGACAAGATCCCCGAGTACGTGAAGGACTACGTGCCGCTCAACCAGTTCATGTGATGGTTGCGGGGAATTGAATTCGGCAATCAGTGACTGCCAATTCTTCGCTACAAGTCGCCGTCTCACCCGCGCCGACTTTCACGATGCAGGATTTCTGTAATGTTTCCTCGAACAACAATCGAAGCAAAAACGGCTACAATCGAAGCACTAAAAGCTACGAAATAGGCGCACTGTGTTACTTGATCTCCTCTTCGGCAGCTACCGCCAACGCGCATTGACCCAACTGCTGTTGCATCCTGACAGCAGTTATCACGTGCGCGAACTGGCGCGTTTGACCGGCACCACGCCCGGCACGCTGCACAAGGAACTGGCCCGCCTGGCGCAGGCCGGGCTACTGTTGCGCGAGACACAGGGCAACCAGGTGCGCTACCGCGCCAACCGCGACTGCCCGGTATTTGCCGAACTGGCCGGGCTGTTTCGCAAGACCAGCGGCGCGGTCGGCGTTCTCGCCGATGCCTTGCGCGCGCTCGACACGGCGCCCGAACTGGCGCTGGTCTTCGGTTCCATGGCGCGGGGAGAAGAAAACCCCCGCAGCGACATCGATCTGCTGCTGATCGCCGACAGCAGCTTCGGCGACGCGGTCAAGGCGCTGCACCCCTTGCAGGAAACCCTGCAACGGGAAATCAACCCGGTGATCTTGAGCGCCGCCGAGTTTGTCCGGCGCATCGAGACCAAGGATGCCTTTGTCGGCAACATCCTTGCCAACCCCAAACTCTTCGTCATTGGAACCGAACATGAGCTTGCAAAACTTGCTGGCCATCCAGCGCCTGCAAACCTTTGAGGCCACGCCGGGCGGCGTGCAGCGCCTGTTGGCCACGGCCGGGCGCAATCTGGCCGATGCCCGGCTGACGGCGCTCAGTGCCGACAACCGCTTCGACGCCGCCTACAAAACCATCATGCAGTGCGCGATGGTCGGGCTCTGGGCCAACGGCTATCGCACCGTCACCAGCCAGCCCGGCCACCACCAGACCACGCTGCAGGCCCTGCCGAAAACCATGGGCCTCGACCAGGATCGCGTGATCGTGCTCGACGCTCTGCGCAAGCAGCGCAACCTAAACGACTACGAAGGCGACCCGGTCACCGATGCAGCGGTAGCCGAATGCCTGGCCCAGGCCGAGTCGCTGCTCGCCCACACCCGGCAATGGCTTGCCAGCCACCACCCCGCCCTGCTTGCCGAGGACCGCTGACCCCATGCTAGACACCGACACCAAGCGCCGCATCGATTCCTGCCGCGACATCCTCGTCGGCAAGGTGCCGGACCCGAAATCGCAAGTCGAACAGATCACCATCGCGCTGATCTACAAGTTCATGGACGACATGGACGCCGAGGCCGAAGAACTCGGCGGCAAGCGCAGCTTCTTCGCCGGCAAATGCGCCAAATACGGCCGGGCCAAACTCATGGCGCCGGGCATCGGCGGTTTCGACATGCTGGCGCTGTACTCGGAAGCCATCGTCAGGATGAAGCCACGTTCGCACAAGGAGCACTGAGCAATGTCACTGCAATTTTCCGCCAACCTCACTTTCCTCTTCAACGAGCACGAGTTTCTCGACCGCTTCGGTGCGGCCGCGCGGGCCGGGTTCAAGGGGGTCGAATTGCATTTTCCCTACGACTTCGACAAGGCGGTGCTGGCCGAGGTGGTGCTGACTTCGGGTGTCGAGGTGGTGGTGTTCAACCTGCCGGCCGGCAACTGGGCGGCGGGGGAGCGCGGCATTGCCTGCCTGCCGGACCGCAAGGCGGAATTTCAGGAGGGTGTCGGGCGGGCCATCGACTATGCCGAGGCGCTGGGCTGCACGCGACTGAACTGCCTGGCCGGCATTCAGGCCGGCGACCACGACAAGGCAATGGAAACGCTCGTCGACAACCTGCGCTTTGCCGCCGTGGCGACACAGCGCGCGGGTATCCAACTGCTGCTCGAACCGCTCAACAACTGCGACAATCCGGGCTTTCTCGTTCTCACCACCGGAGCGGCGCTGCAGGTGCTCGATGCCGTCGACAGTCACAATTTGCAGCTGCTCTATGACGTCTATCACGCTCAGGTGATGGAGGGCGACCTGACCCGCACGCTGGAGACGCATCTGGCGCAAATCGGCCACATCCAGATTGCCGACAACCCCGGTCGCCATGAACCCGGCACGGGTGAAATTTGTTTTCCCTTCCTGTTCAGGCGTCTGGAACAGCTCGGTTACGCCGGCTGGATCGGCTGCGAGTACAAACCGAGTGGTGCGACGCTCGACAGCTTCGGCTGGCTGGCTGAATGGCGCTGAGATTCGGCGATAATGGCGTCACCCCTTGCGCCATTGTGATTGACCGCCACCCATGACCGCTGCCCTTACGCCCCCCTCTGATCAGGACGATACACGCCGCGCCGCCTTGCTGACGCGCTTGCAGCCATTGCTGCCGGCCGGCGGACTGCTCAGCGATCCGGAAGACATCAAGCCGTATGAATGCGACGGCCTGACCGCCTATCGCTGCCTGCCCTGGTGCGTGGCGCTGCCGGACCGCGAGGAGCAGGTGGTCGCCGTACTGCGCGTTTGCCATGACCTGAAGATTCCCGTGGTGGTGCGCGGTGCCGGCACCGGGCTGTCGGGTGGCGCGACGCCGGTGGCCGCGGGCCTCGTGCTGTCCTTGGCCCGCTTCATGCGCATCATCGAGATCGACCCGCTGGCCCGCCTGGCGCGGGTGCAGCCCGGCGTGCGCAACCTGGCCATCTCCGAGGCGGCGGCGCCGTTCGGCCTGTATTACGCCCCCGACCCGAGTTCGCAGATCGCCTGCACGATCGGTGGCAACGTCGCGGAAAATTCCGGCGGCGTGCATTGTCTGAAATATGGCCTTACCGTGCACAACATCCTCAAGCTGCGCGTTGCGCTGATCGATGGCGCGGTCATCGAGATCGGCTCGCACGCGCTGGACAGTCCGGGCTATGACCTGCTGGCGCTCTTGATCGGCTCCGAAGGCATGCTCGGCGTGGTGCTCGAGGCGACCGTGAAACTCACGCCCCGGCCGACGGTGGCGCAGGTGGTGATGGCCAGTTTCGACGATGTCACACAGGCCGGCAATGCCGTGGCCGCGATCATCGCTGCCGGCATCATTCCCGCCGGCCTGGAAATGATGGACAAGCCGGCGACCGCGGCGGTCGAGGCCTTTGTCCATGCCGGTTATGACCTCAGCGCGGCGGCGATCCTGCTCGCCGAATCCGACGGCACGGAACAGGAGGTGGCCGAGGAAATCGCCGCAATGTGCCAGGTGCTCGAAAGCAGCGGCGCGCGCGGCCTGCGGGTTTCGCAAAGCGATGACGAACGGTTGCGATTCTGGGCCGGGCGCAAGGCGGCGTTTCCGGCCGTCGGCCGCCTGACGCCCGACTACCTGTGCATGGACGGCACCATCCCGCGCAAGCACATCGCCCATGTGCTGACGCGCATCGAGGAACTGGCGCAACAACATCGGTTGCGCGTCGCCAACGTCTTCCATGCCGGCGACGGCAATCTGCATCCGCTTATCATGTTCGATGCCAGCCGTGACGATGAACTCGACCGTGCCACGGCGCTGGGCGCCGCCATCCTCGAACTGTCTGTCGAGGTGGGCGGCACGATTACCGGCGAACATGGCGTGGGCATCGAGAAGGTGCAGCAGATGTGCCTGCAGTTTTCCGCCGACGAACTGGCGGCGTTCCGCGGCGTGAAAGAGGCCTTCGATCCGCTCGGCCTGCTCAACCCCGGCAAGGCGGTGCCGACGCCACGCCATTGTTCCGAATACCGGCTGACCGGGAGCGGGAGGCACACATGAACATGAATTCGCGCCCGGTTCCCCTCTCCCCCAGCCCCTCTCCCGCAAGGGGCGAGGGGAGCGCAGTGAGTCGCTGCGCGACTTTTATTGCCAGCGGGAGCGCGCGATGACGGATCTGACCGAAACATTCCGCCAGCGCATCCTGGCGGCAAGCAGCGCCGCGCCGCTCTGCATCCGTGGCGGCGGCAGCAAGGATTTCTACGGCTGCGCACCGCGCGGCGAGCGATTGGAAACCAGCGCACACACCGGCGTGCTGGCCTACGAGCCGAGCGAACTGGTGATCACCATGCGCGCCGGCACGCCGCTCGCTGAAATCGAGGCGACGCTGGCAGAACATGGCCAGTCTCTGGCCTTCGAGCCACCACGGTTCGGTGAGCACAGCACCATCGGTGGCGTGGTAGCGGCGGGACTGTCCGGGCCGCGCCGGGTCAGCGCGGGCGCGGTGCGTGACTTTGTGCTGGGCGTGAAAATTCTCGATGGCGCGGCGCGCGAACTGAGTTTTGGTGGCCAGGTGATGAAGAATGTCGCCGGCTACGATGTCTCGCGCGTCATGGCCGGCAGCCTTGGCACGCTGGGCTTGTTTCTCGAACTCTCCCTGAAGGTTCTGCCCCGCCCCGTTGCCGAAGCCACGCTGCGTTTCGAGATGGCCCAGGCCGATGCCTTGGACAAGCTCAACCAATGGGCGGCGCAACCGCTGCCGCTGGTCGCCAGCGCCTGGCAGGACGGCATGTTGAGCGTGCGCCTCGCCGGCGCGCGCGCGGCAATCGCTGCTGCGGAGCAATCGCTCGGTGGCGAGAAAGTCGGCGTTGGTGATACGGCGTCATTCTGGGATGATCTGCGCGACCAGCGCGCAAATTACTTTGCTGGCGCGACTTCGCTCTGGCGCCTGTCGGTGCCTTCTGTTGCACCGGTCATCGACCTGCCAGGTGAAACCCTGATCGAATGGGGCGGGGCGCAACGCTGGTTGCGCTCGACCGCGCCGGCCGATGAAATTCGCGCCGCGGCGGCGAAAGTGGGCGGCAGCGCGACGCTGTTCCGTGCCGATGCTGCCCTCAAGGCGGCTGTCGGCACTTTCACGCCGCTGCCGCTGTCCTTGCTGAACCTGCATCGTCGCCTCAAGCAGACCTTCGATCCGCACGGGATTTTCAATCCCGGCCGGATGTATCCAGAGTTCTAAATGGAAACCCATCTCGCCGACTTCATTCGTGACACCACCGCCGGCCGCGAGGCCGAGGCAATCCTGCGCAAGTGCGTGCATTGCGGCTTCTGCACGGCCACCTGTCCGACCTATCAGTTGCTGGGCGACGAACTCGACGGGCCGCGCGGGCGCATCTATCTGATCAAGCAGGTGCTGGAGGGTGCGGCGCCGACCGAGCGCACCCGCCTGCATCTGGACCGCTGCCTGACCTGCCGCTCCTGCGAGTCGACCTGTCCCTCGGGCGTGCATTACTCGCGCCTGCTCGACATCGGCCGCGCGGTCGTCGAGCAGCGTGTACCGCGCAGCGGAATGGATGGCGTGCTGCGCGCCACCCTGCGTGAACTTTTGCCGCGCCCCATGTTGTTCGGCACGGCGATGAAGCTCGGCCAGATGGTGCGGCCTTTCCTGCCCGGAGCTTTGAAGGCGAAAGTGCCGCCGCTGTCGTCGGCCGGGGTCACCCTGCCCGGCGGGCAGGCGCGCAAGATGCTGGTACTCGCCGGCTGCGCCCAGCCCTCGATGTATCCGAACATCAACGGCGCGGCAACGCGGGTGCTGGCGCGGCTGGGCATTGCGCTCGCGGCAGCGCCGCACGCCGGCTGCTGCGGCGCGGTGCGCTTGCATCTCGGTGACGCGGAGGGAGCGCGCGACAATGCGCGCCGCAACGTCGATGCCTGGTGGCCGCAGATCGAGGCAGATGGCGTCGAGGCGATTGTCATGACGGCTTCCGGTTGCGGGGTACAGGTGAAGGACTACGGCCATCTGCTGCAGGACGATCCGGCTTATGCCGCGAAAGCACTGCGGGTGGCCGAACTGACGCGCGATGTCAGCGAGGTAGTGGCGGCGGAGCAGGTGCGCCTGCGCGAATTGCTGGCCGCCTTGCCGCCGGCACCGCCTGTGCCTCTGGCGTTCCATACGCCGTGCACCTTGCAACACGGTTTCAAGATCCGCGGCGTGGTTGAAACGCTGCTTGGCGCGGCCGGCTTCAGACTGACGCCGGTGGCTGACAGCCACCTGTGCTGCGGCTCGGCCGGCACCTATTCGATCCTCCAGCCGGAGTTGTCGAGCCGCCTGCAGGCAAACAAGATCGCCGCCCTGACGGCCGGCAAGCCCACCGGCATCGCCAGCGCCAACATCGGCTGCATCGCCCATCTGCAGGCAGGCACCGCTGTGCCGATCAAGCACTGGATCGAGTGGCTGGATGAGCGATTGATGGGTTAACTTTCATGATGCGAGGGCTACACCCTCGATCATGAAAGACACCCGCCCCCCTTCGCCCCCCTCACGGGGGGTTCTTTACTGCTCGCTTCGCTCGAATATCACGGGGCGCTACGGTCAAATGTGGGTGCGGATTGCGGCTGGCGCCGCGTGCCGCGTTTGCTTGGCAGCCCTCTCCCTCAATCCCTCTCCCGCAAGCGGGAGAGGGAAGCTATCTGCCTCCTCTCTCCCTCTGGGAGAGAGGTCGGGAGAGAGGGATTGGCCCGGCGCAAACG
>JAUXOM010000066.1 GCA_030682175.1 Rhodocyclaceae bacterium | reverse complement strand
TGGCGTGGCCGCTGCGTCTGGCCATGATCGGCCTGGTGGTGGTTTCGCTGGTTTATTTCCTTGGCAGGCATTTGCGCTCCGTTGTCGTTGGCTTGCATCTGGGTGCGCAGGGTGAGATCGAGATCGATATGAAAGTCGGCGCTGGCGGATGGTTTGGGCGTCCCGCCGAAGCGCCAAAAGTCGGCGTTGGCGAGACGGCGGCGATCCTGCCGCAGACCACGGTGTTGCCGGGTGTGATTGTGTTGCGCTTGCGAAAGAGTGGCCAGTTGCTGACGCTCCCCTTGTTGCCGGACAGTACCGGCGCGACGGCGTATCGCCAGTTATGCCTGTGGCTGAAGTGGCGCGCCAAATTGGGCTAGATAAAAACAAAAATGGAAAATCTGCAAAAGAGTATTGAAAATCAGCGTCAGGCTTTACGCGAGCTGTTATCCGAACCGCTGGGGCGTTTGGCGGAGCAGTGCGCCGCAGTCTGGGGAGATCGGCAGCGGCTTAATACCGAGCTGGCTGGCGCACTGGGTAACCTGTCCTATTGCAAGCATCTGTATGTCATGGACGCGAATTGCCGGCAGGTCAGCGACAACGTCGGCCATGACGGGCTGCTGGCGTGCCATGGCCGCGACCGCACCGGACGTCCGTATGTGAGCGGCATCGGCCCCGCGGTGCCGTTGGTGCTCTCGCAAGCCTATATGAGCCTCGAGGAGCATCGCCCGTCGCTCACGGCGGTGCAGGTCGTGCAGGACGGTGCTGGCCAGTTGTTGGGCTACATCGGCGCCTATTTCGGCTTGCGCGATCTGCCGCTGACGCGTGAGTTGTATGAGGAACCGCGCAAGTGGCAGCAACTCAAGGGCGATCCATCAATCCGCGATACGGTGTTTCATCAGTTGCGCAGCGAAAGCCTCATGGACCGGCAAATCGATACGGCACTGGGCATGGTGGCGGAGTTGATGGTCTACCATGGCGTATTCCATGTGATGCTGCACTTTTCGAGCAGTCGCGCGGTGGTCTGGCTGTTCAGCGATCCGTTCCGCTACCGCCTGCTCAGCATTGACATGCTGGTCGATCCGAATACATGCCTGGCTTACCCGCGCATCCCCTATCCCGACGATGCGCTGGTTCCGGTCGAGCAGGTCAGGACAGTTCTTGAACGGTTCAAGGACTTGCGGCGAATGGATGAAATGTTCTATCTGCGCTCGGGAACCCTGAACATTTTCAACGGGATCGTCGGCCTGACCTTCTCCTGTGACGGTTCCCACTATGTCCCTTACGAGGAGTTCCTCAACAAGGGGCAGGATTTCTGGGTGGGCGAGACCGGAGGATAAACGGCAGCTCAGTTTCTCGGGTATGCCTGAATTCAGGGGCGCGGCTTGAGGATGGTGTTGCGTGCCCGGGGCAAGGTTTCCGGATAGTCGCGGCTGAAATGCAGCCCGCGGCTTTCCTTGCGCTGCAAGGCGCATTCAACAATCAGGTGGGCGGTCTGCACGAGGTTGCGTAATTCGATCAGGTCATTGCTGACGCGAAAGTTCGAATAGAACTCGGTGATTTCTTTTTCAAGCAGGCGGATGCGATGACGGGCGCGTTCCAGACGCTTGTTGGTGCGCACGATGCCGACGTAGTCCCACATGAAGCGCCGCAATTCGTCCCAGTTGTGCGAAATGACGATTTCCTCGTCGGCGTCGGTAACCCGGCTTTCATCCCAGCAGGGTAGTTTGGGGAGTTTGGCGGGCTTTTGGGCAAGCATGTCGGCAGCTGCCGCCGCGCTGAAGACGACGCATTCCAGCAAGGAGTTGCTGGCCAGCCGGTTGGCGCCATGCAGGCCGGTGCAGGCGGCTTCCCCCAGCGCGTACAGGCCGGGAACATCGGTGCGTGCCGCCAAGTCGACAACGATGCCACCGCAGGTGTAATGCGCTGCCGGCACCACTGGAATCGGCTGCCTGGCGATATCTATGCCCAACTCAAGACAACGCGCGTAGATGTTGGGGAAGTGGCCGCGCATGAAGCTTTCACCCTTGTGCGTCATGTCGAGGTAAACGCAATCCAGACCGTGCCGCTTCATTTCGTAGTCGATGGCCCGCGCGACGATGTCACGCGGTGCGAGTTCGGCGCGCTCGTCGTGGGCGAGCATGAAGCGGGTGCCGTCGGGCAGGCGCAAGATGCCACCCTCACCGCGCATGGCCTCGGTGATCAGGAATGATTTTGCCTGCGGGTGATGGAGGCAGGTTGGATGAAACTGGATGAACTCCATGTTCGCCACACGGCAACCGGCGCGCCACGCCATGGCGATGCCATCGCCGGTCGCCGTATCGGGGTTGCTGGTGTATAGGTATGACTTGCCGGCGCCACCGCTGGCGATCACCGTATTGGGGGCGCCAAGTGTCAGAACGCGCTCATTGTCGATGTCCAGCACATAGGCGCCCCAGCAGCGCTGGGTTTTGTGGCCGAGTTTGGCGCCGGTGATCAGATCGACAACGATATGCCGCTCCAGCACGGTGATGTTGGGATGCTGGCGAACTTTCTGGCTGAGCGTTTGTTGTACGGAGGCGCCCGTGGCATCGGCGACATGGATGACCCGTCGAGCGCTGTGGCCGCCCTCGCGGGTCAGATGGTAGCCGGTGTCGCTGCGGGTAAAGGGCACCCCCTGTGCGATCAGCCAGTCGATGGCTGCGTGCCCACGCTCGACGACAAAGCGTGTGGCAACCGGGTCGCATAGCCCGGCACCGGCTGTGAGGGTGTCCTGAATATGTGATTCGACCGAATCGGTGCCATCCAGCACGGCGGCGATGCCACCTTGTGCCTGGTTGGTTGCGGAATCATCGATCATCCGCTTGGTGACAAGTACTACCCGATGCGTGTCGGCAAGTCGCAAAGCCAGCGACTGTCCGGCCAGGCCGCTGCCGATCACAAGCGCATCGAAGCTCTGCAAGAACTCAACTTTAGGCATGATGCGGCTGAATATAGCATGGGGCCTTGCCTGCCAGAAGCCTTTGCCAAGCGGGGTAAGGAACTATTTTGTGCTGATCGGGTCACTGCCTGCAGCGGTATGGTTTACAAAACGGAAGGCAAGCGATATGGCAGAGCGCACGGAGAAGATTGGAGCAGCAAGTGTCGATAGGGTGTCGGCTATACTGCCAGGCTACCAATTTCTGATGGAAATACCTCACAACCATGGGAGAGCGCGAAGCCGACTTGGTGCTGGTCGAGCGGGTGCAGTCCGGCGACCAGGAAGCCTTCGGCCTGTTGGTCAGCAAATACCAGCGCAAGCTCTTGCGTCTGGTGATGCGTTTTGTGCGCGATTCCGCCGAGGCGGAGGATGTCACCCAGGAGGCCTTCATCAAGGCGTATCGGGCGTTGCCGGGTTTCCGTGGCGAGAGCGCCTTTTATACCTGGCTGTATCGCATCGGCGTCAATACCGCGAAGAACTGGCTGGTGGCGCGGAGTCGGCGCATGCCGACGGTCAGCGAGATAGCCAGCGACGATACCAATGACATTGATGATGGCGGTCTGCTCCGCGATGACACGACGCCAGAGCAGATATTGATGTCAAAGCAGATTGGAGAAACGGTCAATGCAGCGATGGATGCACTACCCGAGGATTTGCGGACAGCCATCGCCTTGCGTGAAATCGAAGGCTTGTCGTACGAGGAGATTGCCCAGGTGATGGATTGCCCGATTGGCACGATCCGTTCGCGGATCTTCCGCGCCCGCGAGGCGATTGCGGGCAAGTTGCGTCCCTTGCTGGATACGGAGTCCGATCAGCGCTGGTGATCCCCCTGAAAATGGAGAGAATTTCATGAAATCGCAACTTCCTGAACTGTCAGCGCTACTTGACGGTGAACTCGATTCCCACGAAGTGCGGCCTACCTTGAAGGCAGCCACCCGCGAGAGTGAGTTACGCGAGAGCTGGCGGGCCTATGTGCTGATTGGCGATCAGTTGCGCCAGGAGTGTACCGGCACCCGGGATTTGACCGCCTGCGTGATGGCAAAGGTTCGCGCGGAACCGGTGGTACTGGCGCCGCGCAAACTCCAACCGGCTGGTCGTCACCACCCCGGACTGGCGCTGGCGGCTTCGGTGGCGGGCGTGGCAGTCGTCGGCTGGCTGGCCATGGCAGGCAATTCGCAGTTTTCCCCAACGGATAGTCGGCTGGCTTCTGTAACGGGCACATCTGCCGCCGTACCCGCTGCGGGGCATTTCATCCTGCCAGCGCCGACTTTTGCCACTGACATGACGCCAAACCCAAACCTTGTGCCAGCGCAAACCCTGGCCCGCGTGGCGGAGGAAAACGCCCTCCTGTCACTGGGTTCGGCCATGACTGCCACGCGTGGTGACATGAGCGAATATCTGCTTGCCCACCACACGCAATCCTCCACATTCCGTCTGAGTGATAACTCCGGCCACGTCCGTACGGTGACCATGACCGGCCTGCCTGCCCGCCCATGAAGATCGGCCTGATTGCCTGGCTTGGACTTGCGGCGAGTTTGCTCAGCCCGCCAATCCTGGCACAGACCGCGCTTGGCCAGCAGGAAGCCTTGCAATGGCTGCAACGGGTTGCCGGCGCGGCGCAGACGCTCAGCTACAGCGGCACCTTCGTCTATCGCAACGGCAGCCAGAGCGAGACTTCGCGTATCGTGCATGTCGTCAGCGAAGGCAATCAGATGGAAAAGCTGGAGGTGCTGGACGGCAGCCCGCGCGAAATCATTCGCTTCAACGACGAGGTCAAGTGCTACCTCCCCGAAAGCCGCCTGGTGATTATCGAGCAGCGCAGCACCCGGCGCGCTTTCCCGGCACTGTCGCCGGCCAGCCTGGCCGGACTTGGCGAGTATTACGTCATTCGCCAGGGGCGGCGCGCCCGCATTGCCGGGCATGACAGTCAGATCATTCGCCTGGAGCCGCGCGATGCATGGCGCTATGGCCACCAATTCTGGGTGGACCTGAAAACCGGTTTGCTGCTTAAGGCGGATTTGTTTGACGAACGTGGTGGTTCGCTGGAATCGCTGGCTTTCACCGAGTTGCGCATTGGTGCCCCGACTCATCCGGATGCCTTGAAGTCGAGCTTTCCCGATGCTACCGGCACTAAAGATGCCTGGCGGGTGCGCCAGGCCAGATCGCGTGAAATGCGCGACGACTCGCAATGGCTGTTTCGCGTTGAATTGCCCGGTTTCCGCCGCCAGGCAGCGATGCGTCGCAGCATAGAACAGACTGCCACCAAGGAAGCCCATGAAGTTCTGCACTGGGTGTTTTCCGATGGTTTGGCGGCGGTTTCGGTCTTTATCAACCCCCTGTCGCCGCAAGCCGGTCCCGTTGTTGCCGAGGCCCAATCGCTGGGTGCCATCAGCGTGGTCAAGCGTGTCATTGATGGCCACCAGATCGTGGTAATGGGCGATGTGCCGCCGGCAGCGGCCAAACGCTTTGCCGAAGGTATCGAGGTGCGCGCCAAGTGACTGAAGCAAATGGCGTGGTGGTCCGTCTTGAAGGTGATCTTGCCTGGGTCCGGGCCGAGGGTGCCGGAAGCACCTGTGGGGCCTGTGAGCGCAAGGGAGGATGCCAGAGTGCCGGCATGGGCTCCGTGCTGGATGGCTTGCTGGGCAGCCAGCAGACCCCGCGACTCTTGTGCCTTCCCAATACCATTCATGCCCGACAGGGCGACGCAGTGGTGATTTGCGCCAGTGAGGGGGCGGTGCTGCGCGCCGTCTGGCTGGCCTACGGGATACCCTTGCTGCTGGCCCTGGCCGGTGCCATTCTGCTGAATTTTCTGACCGGTAGCGAACTGGCTGCTGCGGCGGGAATGATTGCCGGTCTCGTCGGGGGTGTCTTCATCATGCGGCGACGCGGAGCTCACGGGCTTGATTTCAATCGGACGGAACCAATCTTGTCCATCAATTTCAAACGCAGCATTTGATAATTTTCAAGCAAGGGGTCGCAAATCATGTTGAAACGATTGATGCTGATGGTCTGGTTATTGCTGATTGCCAACCTGAGCTTTGCCCAAGCGCGCGAATTGCCGAATTTTGCCGATCTGGCTGAAAAGCAGAGTATGGCGGTAGTCAATATCAGCACCACGCAGACGGTGCGCGGCCAGCGTTTTGGCCAGCAGTTTCCCTTTGACGAGGACGATCCCGCTTTTGAGTTTTTCCGCCGCTTTGCGCCCAAGATGTTTCCGCCGGGCCATCCGGCGGTGCCACGCGAATTCGAAAGCAAGTCGCTGGGTTCGGGATTCATCATCAGCCAGGATGGCTACATCCTGACCAATGCGCATGTCGTCGATGGCGCCGATGAAGTGCTCGTGAAGTTGACCGACAAGCGCGAATTCAAGGCCAAAGTCATTGGCACGGACAAGCGCACCGATGTCGCTTTGATCAAGATCAAAGCCAATGGATTGCCCATGGTGCGGCTGGGTGATCCGACCAAGTTGCGGGTCGGCGAATGGGTGGTGGCAATCGGCTCGCCGTTCGGATTCGAAAGTACGGTCACGGCGGGCATCGTCAGCGCCAAGGGCCGTTCTTTGCCGCAGGAAAACTTCGTGCCTTTCATCCAGACCGATGTCGCTATCAACCCGGGCAATTCAGGCGGACCGCTGTTCAACATGAGCGGTGAAGTGGTGGGGATCAACTCACAGATCTACAGCCGGACCGGCGGCTTCATGGGACTGTCGTTCGCTATTCCGATCGACGTGGCTCTGGAAGTGCAGTCGCAGTTGCGTTCCGCGGGGAAGGTCAGCCGCGGTCGCATCGGTGTGATGATCCAGGAAGTGACCAAGGAACTGGCGGATTCATTCGGCTTGAGCAGGCCGCAGGGTGCGCTGGTTGCAACTGTCGAAAAGGGTGGCCCGGCTGACAAAGCAGGCCTCGAAGCGGGGGATGTCATCCTGCGTTTCAACGATAAGCCCGTGGTGCAATCGAGCGATCTGCCCCGCGTGGTGGGCAACACCAAACCCGGAAGCAAGGCCACCATGCAGATCTGGCGCGCAGGCGCCAGCCGCGAATTGAGCCTGACCGTCGGCGAAATGGCTGATGAGCCGGTGGCTGGACGCAGCAGCCGCGGGGGGCGGGGCAGCAAACCGGCCGAGCCCTCCCCGGCCAACCGTCTGGGCCTGGTATTGCTTGAACCC
Organism: Rhodocyclaceae bacterium; assembly: GCA_030682175.1. Classification (GTDB taxonomy): domain Bacteria; phylum Pseudomonadota; class Gammaproteobacteria; order Burkholderiales; family Rhodocyclaceae; genus Sulfuricystis. Next base: position 1,357 of record JAUXOM010000066.1, on the reverse strand, counting down.
AGCGCCGAACAGAAGCGACAGTTGGACATTCGACATGGCCTGATTGTCGATGAGGTGCGCGAGGGCAGCCGTGGTGACCTGCGACAGGGCGATGTGATTCTTGCCTTCATCCAGCGGGGCGCGCAGACCGAAATCCGCTCGGTGGATCAATTCAATGGCCTGCTGGCAAAAGTCGACAAGGGCAGCAACATTACCTTGCTGGTACGCCGCGGCGACATGCAGACCTTCGTTACGATCAAGGGTACGGAATAATCAAGTCTTCCCCCGAAAACCTCGCTGCGCCCGGTTCTCCCCACGGGGGGCAAGCACCCGGGGTGCCCCGGCGCGTTGCCAAACCGCTGCTGACACTGTATGGCAGGCCTTATTGCCACCTTTGCGATGACATGCTCGCCGCGCTGGAAGCCGTGCGCGGTGAGTTCGATTTCGCCATCGAGGTGGTGGATGTCGACACGCGTCCTGACTGGGTAGATCGCTACGATGAACTGGTGCCGGTGCTGATCCTGTCGGGCGAAGAAATTTGCCACTATTTCCTCGATGCGGAACGATTGCGCGCTGCGTTGTCTTCGGCGACGACCAAGTCCTGATGGAAAACTTGCTGTATTGGGTCGGCCTGGCGGCTGTAGCCGTTACTGCGCTGACCGGCGTGATGGATGCCGGCCGCAAGAGCATGGATCTGGTCGGCGTGGTCGTCGTTGGCATCACTACCGCACTGGGTGGCGGTACGCTGCGTGATCTGTTGCTGGATCGCCCGGTATTCTGGTTGAGCGACCAGACCTATCTGGTGGTCGCCATGGCAACCACCTTGTTGAGCTTTGTCCTGGTGCGCAATCTGCGTCTGCCACCACGACTATTCTTGATACCGGATGCCCTGGGATTGGCTCTTTTTACCGTTCTGGGTACCCAGGTTGCCTTGCAGTGGCAGGCGCCATGGCTGGCCGCGAGTTTGCTCGGCGTGATCACCGGGGTTTTTGGCGGCGTACTGCGGGACGTATTGTGCAACGATGTTCCCCTGATCTTCATGCGGGGCGAACTCTATGCGACTGCTGCACTGATGGGCGCGCTGACGTTGATCGGCTTGCAGGCCATGGATGTTGCGCCGGTTCTGGCGGCCTGGGGGGGGATGGCAATCGTTCTGGCCGTACGTCTCCTGGCCATGGTCTTCCACATCACCGTGCCGACCTACGCAGCCCGACAATAAGCTTCCTTGGTAATACCTGCAGGGCCGGAGCATGAAAAGTCGTTAACAGTCAGCCCCTTACGACAAGGGGTTGTAAACCCTGTTGAAATCACGTTTACTCGCGCATTTTGGGAGCGAGAAATGGCGGAGAAAGAGTCGATCACCGGACTGATCGAGCGG
>JAUXOM010000063.1 GCA_030682175.1 Rhodocyclaceae bacterium | reverse complement strand
CCGCTCGGCCCTCGCCTCACCACCAGCCGTCGCGCCAGTTCCTCGTCTCTCACCATTTCGTGCCCACTCACTTTCTCATGGACACAATCTTTACAAATCCAGTTCAGTTTCGCCAGACGTGGTTTATAGGGCGCTTACGGTTCCGCGCAGCGGAATGCGACTTTGTCGCACACAAGGCGGCACGCGGCGCCAGCCGCAATCCGCAATCCGCTCCCAAGCACGAACGGGGACTCCCAGTAACAGACAGGCGCAGCGACAACAAGCGACACAGTCGCGCCGTTGCGGCGTAGGCTAATGCCGGCACCGCCGGCGTTAAGCCGCGTAGCGGCGGCCGGAGGCAAAAACAACAGTCACCTCCCCGTGAGGGGAGGCCGGGAGAGGGCGGGCCTTTACCCTACGCGACAGCCCGTGTTTCCGGGATCAAAGATGAACGCGGCACGCCGCGATTCTCACCCATGTCGGCGAGGAGTTCTTTCATGTCGAGGATCAGCACGATCTGGCCGTTGGACAGTGTGGTGACGCCGGCCACGCCTTTCGGGCGAAAGTCTTCAAGCGACTTGATGACGGCGTCTTCGCGGCCCATGAAGCCATCGATGGCGAGAATGAAGGCGTGATCGGCGGTTTGCATCAGCACGCCGTATTCGGGCACCTGGACCGGCGTCCAGCCCAGCAGGTTGCAGATCGGGTAGATCGGCATGACTTCGCCGCGCACCACCATCGTCGCGCGCCCGCCAACTTCCTGTACCTGTTCGATCTGAATGGGCAGAATCTCGCGCACCATCGAGAGCGGAACGGCAAACGGTTGCTCGCCCAGTTGCACCAGCAGCACCGGCAATATCGCCAGCGTCAGCGGCAGAGAAATGACAAACGAGGTGCCCTTGCCGGGCACCGACTTGATCTCGATGCTGCCATTGAGTTTCTGGATGTTGGTTCTGACGACGTCCATGCCGACGCCCCGGCCGGATACGTCGGAAGCGACTTCCATGGTCGAAAAGCCGGGTAAAAACACCAGGTTGAAGCTCTGGCGCTCGTCCATGCTGTTGGCTTCTTCATCGGTGATGATGCCTTTTTCGAGCGCCTTGGCGCGCAGCTTCTCGGCATTCATGCCCTTGCCGTCATCGGCGACAATCAACACGATATGGTCGCCCTCCTGACGCGCCTCAAGCCGCACTTGGGATTTCTCCGGTTTGCCGGCGGCGAGCCGCTCGCGGGGACCTTCGACACCATGGTCAACGGCGTTGCGGATCAGGTGGATGATCGGGTCGGAGAGGTCCTCGATCATGGTTTTGTCGATTTCGGTTTCTTCGCCGACCAGCAGCAGTTCGACATCCTTGCCGAGGTTGCGGGCCAGATCGCGGGCGATGCGCGGATATTTCTGGAACAGCCGGCCGATCGGCTGCATGCGCGTTTTCATCACCGCGTTTTGCAGGTCGGATACCAGCAGATCGAGCTGGCTCACGGCCTGGTCGAGCGCATGCAGGGTGTCGGTGTCGGAGCGGCCGTTGAGGATGTCGCTGCGCAGGGCGTTGAGGCGGTTTTTGGTGAGGCCGATCTCGCCTGAAAGGTTGAGCACCTGGTCGAGGCGCGAGGTGTCGACACGAATCGAGTTGTCGCGGGCTTTTTCGTTGTCGCGGCGGCCCACTGGAGCAGAAATTGCACCCGGCTTGTCGGTGGCGCGGCGGCCAACGGCGTGCTGGATGATGACTTCGGGGGTCTGACCGGCGACCTGGGTGTGCATCCCGGGTTCTGCCACAGAAGTCGGCGCCACGGCGACGCCGTCGTGCGAGGATACGGCGGCGGCGGTGCCGGCAAGCGCGCCATGGAGCTGTGTCCAGTCGGGACCGGCCGTCAGTGCGGCGACGGGCGGCGTGGCAACTGGCGTGGCAACTACGGCGGGCACTGTCGCCGCGACCGGTTCGCCGGCCAGCGCGGCCTTGAGGTTGGCGATCAGACGGGCATCGGCCGGCGGCGGCAGCACGCCGCTGTCCAGATGGCCGAACATGTCGCGCACCGTACCGGTGGCGGCCATGATGCTGTCCATGATCTCCTTGGTCAGCAGCAGTTCGCCGGTGCGCAGCTTGTCGAAAAGATTTTCCGTCAGGTGGCAGAGCGTCACCAGCTCGGCGGCGTTGAGAAAACCCGCGCCACCCTTGATGGTGTGGAACCCCCGGAATATGTCATTCAGCAGGCGTGCATCCTGCGGATTTTTTTCCAGATCAACCAGCTTGTTGTCGACGTCCGACAACAGGTCGGTGGCTTCAGTCAGGAAATCCTGCAGCAGGTCTTCCATTCCGGCAAAGTCACTCATCCTTCTCTCCTTTTGGCACGCTCGGCGTCACCCACCCCGCGATACCGCATCAGAACCCCAAACTGTCCAGCAAATCATCAACCTGCGCCTGACTGGTCACCACGTCAGTGCGCCCCGTGGCGTTGATGACTGGCCCATTCAACAAACTGGCCGGCGCGTCGGCTTTTTTCTCTTCAGGCATCACTTCAATCAGTACTTGCAAAAGTTGCTCTTCGAAGCCCTGTACCAATTCGACGACCTTCTTGATGACCTGTCCGGTGAGATCCTGAAAGTCCTGGGCCATCATGATTTCCCTGAGCTGGACGTTGGTAATGTCAATCTGGCTAGGGGCAATGGCAAAGTACATCCGCGTATCGGCAGCCAGCGCCTTGAATTCTTCGACTGACAACTGGTTGGCAAACATCTTGTCCCAGCGCTCACCCATTGCCCGGGTGTGGAGTTCGAGTTCGTTTTGCACCGGTATGGCAATGTCGGTGGCATTGAGGACGCGACTGGCCGCCTGCTCGGTCAATTGGGAAATGTAGGTCAGCCGTTCGCGCGCATCGGGTATCTTGCGCGCAGTGTCTTCGAGGGCCTTGTCATAACCCAGTTCACGCATACTCTCGTGCAGCCTGCGCGCCATCTGGCCGAGGCGGTTGTACATGACCTCTTGCGGGCTGGTTTCCGCCAGGCCATCAGCTGGAGCTTTTTCGGGTACGCGTGCAGGCTCTGCCGTCACGCCACGCGGGGACATCTGCTCGGAGATTCTGTCGAACAAGGACTGCAAATCGTCCGAATCGCCAGAGGAATTCGGCTCCGCCACCGGGGCAACCGGTGCCGGACCGGCAGCAATGGTATCGAACAGGGCCTGCAGGTCCTGTGAGTCTCCGGATTCGTCGAATTTGATCGGTTTAGCCATGCGTGTTGCTTCCGTCCCTGCCGCCCCCGTGAAAACCGGGCGGCCTTGATGTTTACCAGCCCAATTTCTCGAAAATCTTGGTGAGCTTCTCGTTGAGGGTCGCCGCCGTGAAGGGCTTGACGATATAACCGGTTGCGCCCGCCTGCGCAGCCGCAATGATGTTTTCCTTCTTGGCTTCGGCGGTGATCATCAGTACGGGGAGCGCCCGAAAGCTGGCATCGCCGCGGATCGTCTGCAGCAAGGTCAACCCGTCCATATTCGGCATATTCCAATCGGTAATGATGAAATCAAAGGGCGCGCCCTGAATTTTTTGCCAGGCGGCTGCGCCGTCCTCCGCCTCGTCAACGTTGGTAAAACCCAGTTCCTTGAGGAGGTTGCGCACGATACGGCGCATCGTCGAAAAGTCATCCACGACAAGGAATCTGATTTTGCTGGGATCTGCTGGCATTAAACGTTCTCCGGGTGAAACTGTGTTCTTGTATATATCAGTCGCGTTGCGACCTGATCAGTAGCGGCCGCAAGGCATCGGACAAAGCTTCGGCATCGAATTTGGCAACGTAGGCATCGACGCCGACGCTCTTGCCCATCGCACGATTGGCTTCAGAGGACAGCGACGAATGCATGACCACCGGGATGCCGTCAAAACGCTTGTCGGACTTGATATTCTTGGTCAATACGTAGCCGTCCATCTCGGGCATCTCGGCATCGACGAGGATGATGTTCACCTCGTCCCGCAAGCTGTGGCCAGTTTGCTGCGCGTGCGCCGCCATTCCCGACAAGCGCGTCCAGGCCTCCATGCCGTTCACCGCGTGCTTGTGATGCACGCCCATTTTGTCGAGCACTTCAATAATTTTCTTGCGGGCAACGGCGGAATCATCGACAAAAAATATCTCGAAGTCATCGCCTTCAACCTTGTCGATCTGGCCGACCAGCGCTTCGCCAAAAGTGTTGGCCATGATCTGTTCGACATCGACAATCGACACCAGCTTGCCGCTATCGAGCTCGGTGATGGCGGTAATGTAGGCGTGGGAGCCGCCCGTGACAGCTTCGGGCGCGCGCACCCGGTCCCAATCGACGCGGATGATGCGATCGACGTCATGCACCAGAAAGCCGAGCGTACGCTTGCTGTATTCGGTCACCATCATCGAGCCGCCGCGTCCGGGTGGCGCATCGGCCAACTGCATGACCTGTGCCAGGGACACCACGGGAATCACATTGCCGCGCAGGCTGATCAGACCCTCGACTCCGTTTGGCATGTGGGGCGACTTGGTGATGCTCGGCGTTTTACTGACTTCACGCACCTTGAAAACGTTGATGCCGAAGGTCTCGTTCGTGCCGAGCGAGAACAGCAGGATCTCCATGCGGTTCGATCCCGCCAGTTTGGTGCGGGCATCGACGCTCTCGATCATGGATGCCGGGCTCTGGCTATCGGTCAGCGAGGCAAAATTGTTCATGTAACCGTTCTCCGTCAGGCAGCCTGCTTGATTGGCTCATTCTTGAGCAACAGTTTACCGAGTGTTTCCGCCAGCCGCTGCGCCTCGAATTTCGGCACGTAATCATCGACGCCCAATGATCTACCAAGTTGCTGATTCGCCATTGACGACAGCGAGGAATGCATGATCACCGGCACACCAGTGAAACGCGCATCCGACTTGATGTTCTTGGTCAGGATATAGCCATCCATCTCGGGCATTTCCACGTCGGTGAGCACCAACTGAACCATATCTTTGACTTGGCGCCCCGAGGCATCGGCATAACTGGCTATTTTGAGCAGCTCTTCCCAGGCCTGCCGGCCATTTATCGCTGCCACGCCACGGACACCCATGGCCTTCAAGGTGCGTTCGATCTGACCACGGGCCACCGAGGAATCGTCGGCATAAACAATGGTCAGCCCTTCCCTGCCGATCGGCTGGATGGCCTCGAACAACGCATCGTCATCATACTTGGCGGTTTCGGAGAGGATGCGCTCGACGTCGAGCATCATGACCAGCCGGCCATCCTGCAGTTCGGTCACGGCGGTCACCAGACCGCCGAGATTCGAGGTCAGCATTTCTGGCGGCACGCGCATCTTGGACCAGTCAAGGCGCAAAATGGTATCGACCGACTGGACCAGAAAACCCTGGGTATGGCCGTTGTACTCGGTGACGATCATGATGTCGCGCGGCGTTTCCGTCTGCATGCCGATGAAATCGGCCAGATCAACCACCGGCACCAGGATGCCGCGCAGTGAAACCATGCCCTTGACGGCAGCAGGCATATCGGGCGCCGAAGTCACGGGAGGGGTGCGCATGACTTCCCGCACCTTGAACACATTGATACCGAAGGTTTCTTCACGGCCCGTGCGCTGATCGACACCCAGCGAAAACAGCAGGATCTCCAGCTTGTTGGTACCAGCCAAGCGGGTGCGCGCATCAATATTTTTCAGCAGTTCTGACATTTGACCACCTTGACTTTAGCCACCTTGTTGATTCACACGACGAGCGGACAGGATTTGGAAGTTTACCAACCGTCCGCCGTAACAAATAAATACCAGCTTGGTAATACTACGCCATTACTCATAGCCTGAAGCGTTGCACGGCCACTTCCAGTTCGTCAGCCAGCGTTTCAAGCTGGCGTGCACTGGCGACGGCATTGCTCACCGTAACCCCGGAGATTGATGTCAACGCGACAATCCGCTCGATATTGGCGGAAATTTCGGCGCTGGCCTGTGCCTGATCGGCGACGGCAGTATTGATGCGCCCCATGCCTTCGGTAGTCTGACTGACCGTCTGGTTGATTTCACCCAGGGTCATGGCAACGGTTTCAAGATGCTCCTGGGACGTGCCGAGCGAGGACAAGCCCAGATCCAGCGAAGTTTCGACCTTGCCGGCCTGCTGCTCCAGGCCGCGGGTTACCTTGTCGATCTCGCTGGCCGTCTTCGCCGATTTCTCGGCGAGTTTGCGCACCTCATCGGCCACCACGGCAAAGCCACGACCCTGCTCGCCGGCCCGCGCTGCCTCGATCGCCGCGTTCAGCGCCAGCAGGTTGGTCTGGTCGGCAATATCGCGCACTTCGCGCGTCATGCCGGTGATGGCGGCAGCACTGGTAACAAATTCACGCGTGATGTCGCTCATCTCGCGTATCGCATTCTCTGCCATATCCAGTTCGCCAATCATGCGCGACAGGCTTTCATTGCCATCTTGCGTGCGTGTCAGACTGGCAGCGGCCAGTTGATCGACCTCCGCTGCCTGGGCTGCCACGCCAGCAACGCCCTCGGAAAGGCGTGCGATGGCACCTGAGGTCTGTTGTGCCGCTGTGACTTGTTCGGCAGTACCGGAATTCACTTCGGTGGTAATCCGCTGAAACACGGAAGAGGTATCACGCAGTTTATCCGCGGCTGACTTCAGCCCGCTGGCCATGTCATGCAGTCCGTTGCGCATGCCGGCAATAGCGGCCAGCAGACTTGAATTGTCGCCCGGCCTGAGCTCAATGTGAGTACTGAGGTCACCCGTCGAAATTCGCTTGACCACATCGGCGGCATATTGCGGATCGCCGCCGAGCAGGGACAACAGCAGTCGCAACAGATGAATGAATGCAGCCAGCCCAAACGCGGATGCCACAACAATGACCAGGATGATCCAGTTACGGGTACCGGTAGCCTGCGCAAGCAATTGCGGGTCGAGTCGTCCGGCGGCTTCAGCCAGGCGCAGATACATGAGGAAGGTAAACCCGTTTGCGAGCAACGCGGTGAATGCCAGAACGATCAGTACCAAAAACATACGCTGTTTCAGTGACATGCCGAATTACCCCTTTTTTCATAGGAGGGCTAATGCCCTTACCTAAAATCATTGTAATCCAGCTCCTGAAAAATATGCTGCAAAATCATGATGCAGGGAGATATTTGGCAGCAGGATTACTTCAAACGCAACATCAGCCGCTCGGCAATATTGCCAAGGCTGGCCACCTCGCTGACTGCCCCGATCATGGCAGCCTCGCGCGGCATGCCATAGACGACGCAACTTTCCTGATCCTGACCGATAGTCCAGGCGCCGGCTTGCCGCATCGCCAACATGCCAGCCGCACCATCCTTGCCCATGCCGGTAAGAATGATGCCGATGGCGGTCTTGCCGACCTCCCTGGCGACGGAATTGAACAGGACATCGACCGCCGGGCGGTGACGATTGACCGGTTCAGACTTTGTCAGCTCCGTCACCCAGCCAATGCCGCTCCGTTTCACTGTCAGGTGCGAATGTCCCGGTGCCAGATAGGCGTGGCCCGGCCGGATGCGCTCGCCACCCTGCGCCTCGATGACACGCACCGCGCCGAGACTGTCCAGCCGTTTGGCAAACGAGGGCGTAAAGGCTTCCGGCATGTGCTGCACCATGACAATGCCCGGCACCGCGGCGGGCAGGCGCATGATGACTTCCTTGATCGCCTCGGTGCCGCCAGTGGAGGCGCCGATGGCGATGAGCCCGTCGTTGAGCAAGCGGCTCGGCGCACCGGCCAGCGGAGCTACCTTACGCGCTGCGACAGCAGGGGGCGGCGGTCGCCGCAGATGCGCACCCCGGACGGCGCGGATCTTGTCGCGGACTTCGTCGGCGAAGTCCTGCAGCAGCGCCTTGCTACCGGTACTGGGTTTGGCAACATAATCCACCGCGCCAAGTTCAAGTGCCCTGAGGGTGGACTCGGAACCCCGCATAGTCCGCGAGGAAATCATCACGACCGGCAGCGGCCGCAGCTGCATCAATCGGTCGAGAAACTCCAGCCCGTCCATCCTGGGCATTTCGACGTCAAGTGTCAGCACGTCCGGATTGAGCGCCTTGATCATGTCGAATGCCACCAGCGGATCTTGTGCGCAGCCGACCACTGCAAGGTCGGCTGCGCCACCGATGATCTCGGTGAGCAGTTTGCGCATCAGCGCAGAATCATCAATGATGAGAACTTTGAGAGCCAATCGGGCGTCTTTCAATAGAGTTCGCTTTCGCCGGAAGGCACTAAACCGGCCCCTGCACTGGTCACGGCAACATCCCGGTCCCGACGCCGCGACGATCGGCGCGCGCATAAACAGTCCGGCCGAGCGAACGGAACAAGTCGGTCGCATGCAGGAAACTCTCTGAGTGGCCGGCATAGAGCAAGCCATCCGGGTGGAGCAAGGGCACGAACTTCTTGAGTATCTGGTATTGCGTCGGCTTGTCGAAGTAGATCATCACATTGCGACAGAACAACGCATCGAGCGGCCCCTTCACCGACGGCCAATGGGGATCAAGCAGGTTGATGCGGCTGTAGGTGATCAGCTTTTGCAGTTCGGGACGCACGCGCACCTGACCGGTCTCCGCGCCAGTGCCTTTGATAAAAAACTTGCGCAAACGCTCGGGGTGAAGTCGCTCGACCCGGTCGATCGGGTAAACACCACTTTCGGCAGTCCTGAGCACGCCGGTATCGATGTCGCTGGCGTGAATCTGCACCGGTGGCGTCAGGCTGTTGAAGGTTTCACAGGCGGTAATCGCCAGCGAATAGGGCTCTTCGCCGGTCGAGGCGGCGGAGCACCAGATCCTGATCGGCCGCTGCGTCAGGCGCAGCAAATGCTTTTGCAGCATCTCGAAATGATGGTTTTCGCGGAAGAAGGAGGTGAGATTGGTCGTCAGGGAATTGACGAAAATCTCCCACTCGGCGGCATGCCCTTGTTCGAGATAGGCCAGGTACTGATCGAAACTCGCCATGTTGAGCGCCCGCAAGCGCCGCGCCAGACGCGAATAGACCATGTCCTGCTTGATCGGCGTCAGCGAAATACCGGCATGCTTGTGGATGAGTTGCCGCACCCGCTCGAAATCCGCCGGAGTGAAATGGAACTCACGGCCGGTCACCGCCCCACCAGAGCCGACTTTTATACCGCCGGGCAGCGACATCAACGACCTGCTGCAGCGCCCGGCGGCGGAACAATGCCGCGCTCGGCCAGCTCGGCGGCATCGCCTACCTCGGCGACCGGCTCTTCCTTGCCGTCGCTGAGAATCGCCTCTTCGGTACGCTTGTTCATGACGACGATGCTGATGCGACGATTGCTGGCACTCTGCGGCTGCTCCTTATCGTAGAGCACCGTCGAGGCAAACCCGACCACCCGCATCACCTTTGCATCGTCAAGGCCGCCGGTGACCAGTTCGCGGCGTGAAGCATTGGCGCGATTGGTGGACAGTTCCCAGTTGCCAAAGCCGCGGTCGCCGCCGGCAAATGGGGTTGCATCGGTATGGCCGGACAGCGTGATGCGGTTCTCCACTTGATTGAGCAAGGGACCGAACTCGCGCAAGATGACCTTGGTATATGGCTTGAGTTCCGAACTGGCCAGGTCGAACATCGGCCGATTCCTTTCGTCAATGATCTGGATGCGCAAACCTTCGCTGGTAATGTCGAGCAGCAACTGGTTCTTGAACTGCTTGAGGGTCGGGGTGGCCTCGATCAGTTTTTCTATTTCTTCCTTGAGGTTTTGCAGGCGCTCACGCTCCTTGCGCTCGAACTCTTCCTTCATGCGTTTTTCGCTGATCTTGCGGTCTGTCTTGGTTTCTCCGCGCTTGACCTGCCCGTGCGCCTGCGAGAGGTCCTGCCCCCCACCCTGAATGATCGACGAGGCATCGCCAGCCCCCGAACCGCCGAACATGGCCATCAGCAGCGGGGTCTGGAAGTGGTCGGCGATCCCTTTCAGGTCGCCCTTGGAGGTCGAGCCAAGCAGCCACATCAACAGGAAAAAGGCCATCATCGCCGTCACGAAGTCGGCATAGGCGATCTTCCAGGCGCCGCCGTGCGCGGCGCCGCCACCCTTCTTGATCCGCTTGACTACGATGGGTTGCTGGGTATCGTCACTCATTGTCGTTCATGTGAAGTCAGGTATTCAGGCAATAGTCGGCGCTGGCGGGACGGCGGCAAGCGATGTACGCCAGCAGTGCCGGCCTGTTTACTTGCCCTTGCGGTTCTTGATATCTTCCTCGAGCTCGATGAAGGTCGGGCGATCGGTCGAGAACAGCACCTTGCGACCAAATTCGACCGCCACTTGGGGCGCATAGCCATTCATGCTCGCCAGCAGGACTGCCTTGATGCACTGGTAAATCTTCCCGCCTTCTTCCGCCTTTTGCTCGAGCTGGATGGCAATCGGGGAAACGAAACCATAAGAAGCCAGAATCCCCAGGAAGGTACCCACCAGCGCACCGCCAATCATCTTGCCCAACACGGCGGGAGGCTCGCCGACCGAACCCATCACGTTCACCACGCCCATCACCGCCACGACAATACCAAAAGCCGGCAGAGCGTCCGCCGTCTTGGCCATGACATGGGCGGGGACATGCGCCTCGTGGTGATGCGTTTCGATTTCGATATCCATCAGGTTTTCGATCTCGAAAGCATTCAGGTTGCCGCCGACCATCATGCGCAGATAATCGGTAATGAACTCCATCACATGGTGATCACGCGCAATCGCCGGATACTTCGAGAAAATCGGACTGGCTTCCGGGTTCTCGACATCGTTCTCGATGGACATCAGGCCTTCCTTGCGCACTTTCGCAAGGACTTCGAACAACATGGCCAGCAGATCCATGTACAGCGCCTTGTTGAAAGCAGAGCCCTTGAGAACGGTAGGCAGCGCGCCAAGCGTCGCCTTGACCGCCTTGCTGCCGTTGCTGGCGACAAAGCCGCCGATCATCAGACCGATGATGGCGAGGTATTCGAGTGGTACCCAGAGCGCCCCGAGACTGCCATGCAGGGAATAGGTGCCGATGGAGGCGAGCAGAACTATGACGTAGCCGACGAGCAGAGACATGAACAACCCCAGTTTTCAGCCGGCGTGGAGCGCGGCACAGACGAGTAAGCGCAATAATAACGGCAAACACAGGGTCATGGCGTGCCGAATTTGATCCAAAGCAAAAGGGCACCCGCTTCCGGTCTCGGGAAGAAAGGGTGCCCATCAAAATGCAGGGGGGATAAAATCAGGCCATGTCAGGCAGCCGCGACAGAAACGGCCAAGACGGGCCGGCGGGTCTTGCCGGCACGTGCCGGCATATGGCACAGGCCGCAAACATAATCACGCCTCGGGTCATGGGCATGGGCGACGAACTCGCCGCCACAGGTCTTGCAGCGGGTCACCTGCAGCATGCCCGCATCGAAGAACCGCACCATGGTCCAGGCACGCGTCAGCGACAGCACATTATCCATGCTGGAACGGCCCACCTGCTCGGTGTAGAGACGATAGGCCTTGATGATGCGCTCCAGACCGGACAGGCCGGTGTGGCGCCCGAGGAAATTGAAGTAGGCCATGAACAGCGAAGCATGCACGTTGGGCTGCCAGGTCATGAACCAGTCGGTCGAGAATGGCAGCATGCCTTTCGGTGGCGAAACGCCGCGCACTTCCTTGTACAGCTTGAGCAGACGCTCGCGGGAAAGCTTGGTTTCGGCCTCGAGGAGTTGCAGGCGGGCGCCAAGTTCGATGAGTTCAATGGCAAGGCGAATGTCTCTCGCCTCCGAGATTACCGATTTGTTACGCATGGGAGCCTCCTGGATACGGCGTGATCGATGGGGTCAGGCAACCGACTCGACCGGCCTGCCGGCGGCGAGAATGGCAGCGTGAATGTGTCCAACACCGCGCTCGCGGGCGTGGTTGGCCAGCAGATCGATCAACAAGGTATCGTCAAAACGGAAGCTGCACAGCAACATGTCGGAGCTGGCCATTTTCAGAACCTGCCCAGGGGTCAGGGCTTCCAGAATGTCGGCAATCTCCTCGCTGATACCCAGGCGAAACACGGCGGTCTCCCGATCGGAACGAACCATGTTCTGCGCCAGCATCAGGTAGGCAAGATTGACTTCCTTTATGTCATTGTAGGTGTCAGTCGGTTTCATCTTTGCGCTCCTTGCATGGCCGCCATACCGGAGCGAGGAGACTTCCGCGCATGTCCGTTTGGCAGTGATGGCATTCTCGGGCGTTTTTGACAAGAAGAAAATCACTGGAAAGACCATCCTTTTGTAAGAATAGGACGGGAACCTCTTGTAAGAAAAAACATTACAAAATGGCTCTTATCTTATGTTTTGAATTGATTTTTTCTGTCTAGCCTCCGCCGAGCAATCCTTGGAAGGCACCTTTAGTACGCGGAGTGGGCCCTGCCCACGAACACCCGCATCCCTTGCTCGGCAAGGGGATCGAGGCTACTGAACGGTTGCGACGCAGTTCCTGCCCTGCTGTTTTGCCTGGTAAGCCCCCTCATCGGCGCGCTTGATCAGGGCATCGATATCCGGTGTGTCCATGCCACGTGCCGCGACGCCGACACTGATACTGCACTTGATCTCCAGCATGCCAGTGGTCAACCTGACCCCGGCAACCGCCTTCCTCACGCGCTCACCGCACAGCATGGCGGCGGCGAGATCGGTTTCCGGGCAGATGACGAGGAATTCATCGCCACCGGTGCGGCAGATCACGTCCTGGGCTCGCAACCCGGACTTGATCGCCTGTGCCGTCTGCTTGAGCACCACATCGCCAACATCGTGGCCATGGGTATCGTTGATCGCCTTGAAATTGTCGACGTCAATCATCATGCAAGCCATCGGTCGCTTGGTGCGGTTCGCCGCCTGCCATTCCTGCTGAAACCGTTCGATGGCGTAACGGCGATTCGGCAAGTCGGTCAGCACATCGGTGATCGCGGCTTCCTGCAAGCGCTGATTGGTGACGGCCAGTTCAGCGGCGAAACGGCGAATCTCCTCGCGGTCGCGGTCAATCTCCTGTTGCAGCATCATCACGCGTAGGCCGGCGCGCAAGCGTGCGCCCAGTACCCGGGCCTTGAGCGGCTTGCTCATGAAATCGTCCGCGCCGGCATCGAAGGCCTCGAGCAGTTTTTCCTCGGTATCCAGTGCCGTCAGGATGAGAATGTAGATGGCCCGGCCGAACTTGGTCTGGCGCAGCGAGCGCGTCAGTTCAACGCCATCCATGCCGGGCATCATCCAGTTGGTGATCAGGATATGCGGCTGGACTTCAAGCGCCTTGTCGAAACCTTCACGGCCATCGGCCGCCTCGAACACGGTGTAGCCGGCCTGGACCAATATCGTGCGCAGGAGCGTCCGGCTTCCATTGTCGTCATCGACCACCAGCACCCGCAAACTCCCATCGGCGCCCATGGCGGCGCTGGGCATGCCGGCCTGCGAAAGCTCAGGTGCTGCCGGCGCCTTGGATAGCTCGTCAAAGGGGGGGACGTCGTTCGTGTCGACACTCAGCTGGGCAGCCCATTCCTGCCAGTCACGCACCACCTGGTCGCACAGGGCGGTGAGGATCTCGGCGTTCAGGGAAAGCTTGCTGCCGACCAGGAACAGCTTGTGCATCAGACCGCGCCGCTCCGCCTCGACAGCCAGACAAATATCGGCAATCAGCCGTGCCAGGGTTAGCGTCCAGATCAATCGATAAGGGCGTGAATCAGGCGAGAAATTGGCGCTTTCAGGTGCCTCATGGGCGAACACCGGGTCGACGAACATGCGCGGCAGGCCCCAGTCCTGCAATATCGCCACCGTCAATTCGGTATGCGTCATGGCGAAGGCATGCTGCTCGAGAGCAGCCAGCGATGCGTTGCGATCGCTCATTACTTGTCCGAGCAGCCGTGAGTACTCCTCGGGGAATACCGTGGCCAGCGACAGCTCGCCAATTCGACAAAGCAGACCAACGCTGAAGGCTTCCTCGGGAGGCGCGGTGCGAACCTGGGCGGCAATCGCCTGCGCGGCAACGGCACAGGCCAGGGAATGCGACCAGAAACGCCGATAGTTGAAATTGGCGCACTGCCCGCTGCGATGTCCGGTAAGCAGGGAAAAGCTCAGCGCGAGGTTGCGCACTGTGGGCGCGCCCAGCAGGATCAACGCGTCCTGCACGGCAGCGACCGGTCGCTGCGCACCAACCTCCGGTGCGTTCGCTGCCTTGATCAGTCGCCCCACCAGTGCCGGGTCGGTCTGCACGGCGCGCACCAGTTCGGCAATGGATACACCATCCTTGCGCGCCAGGCGCATGACCGCCAAAGCCGCCCCCTTGGGCGAGGGCAGTTCGCCCATCGCCTTGAGCTCCTGCAACCTGTCAAACCGGAAATGTTTGACGTTGTCGGGCAACGGCTCGCTCATGATTGTTATTGTGTCAGCCTGCCTCGTAAAAGGGATTGCCACGGTCACGCCAGAAGGTGCCACCTGATTTAACAAGGATTTATACCACTGCCGTAGCGCTTTGTGTTGCTGGCTGGCGCGCTAGAATCCTGTTGCATGGAACCCGCCATCAACTATTGCTGCACCTGCGCCGCACCAATCAGCTTGCGTGTCCCACCGGGCGACAGCCTGCCGCGCCATGTCTGCGATGTCTGCGGCGCCATCCATTACCGCAACCCGCGCATGGTGGTGGGGTCCCTGCCCGTATATGAAGATCGCATTCTGCTGTGCCGCCGCGCCATCGAACCGCGCCGCGGTTGCTGGACGCTGCCGGCCGGCTTCATGGAAAACCAGGAAACCATCGCCGAGGCAGCCACGCGCGAAACCCGTGAGGAAGCCTGTGCCCGCATCGAACTGGATGATTTGTACACGATGATCTCCGTGCCGCACATCAATCAGGTGCATGTCATTTATCGCGCCCGCTTGCTCAAGGCGGAGTTCGCGCCCGGCGAGGAAAGCCTCGAAGTGGCCCTGTTCGACGAAGCCAGCATCCCCTGGGATGACATTGCCTTTCGCACCATCGCCATGACCCTGCGCCACTTCTTTGCCGACCGCGCGGCAGGAAGTTTCGGGTTGCACGTCGAGGCGATTGCACCACCGCGCTGAGGCCCTGCGCTCCCGGTCGGGCATTACGCCTAGTCTTCGACCTCGAACACCACCGGCAGCAACACCGCGAAGTTTTGTCCGCGCAAGGACTCGGGCAACTCGACACGCGTGACTGCCTGCCGCAACATCTCCACGGCTGCCGCATCGAGAACCGCATACCCGCTGGAACGACTCAGGTCGACACGGCGTGCCGGCAATCCCGTCTCTATCGTGACCCGCACCTCAGCCGTACCGGTCAAACCATCCCTTCGGGCCGTCTCGGGGTAACGGCGAAAGCGCCGCGCCTCGCTTGCCAACGCCACTCTAAACTGCCGCAGACCGGCGGCATTGGCGCCGCTATCGCTGGACTCCTGCGCCATGGCCACCGTAGCCGGGCCGGCTGAGGCGCGCGACACGACACCGCCCGGCGTAACGCTGGCGATTGCCGGGGTTTTGTTCGGAACTGAAGGCTGGGCAAAAGTCGGCGCTGGCGGAACGGCGTCAGCCGATACCGCCGTGTGGGATTGGACGGCGTTCGCTGCAGCCGGTTGCGTCGGTGCGGGATCAGGCTGAAGTTTCTGCGTGGCTGCAACATTAGTCTTGCGCACCGGTCTGGGCGGGGTGGCAACCACCGCTGCCGGGGATAAATTACGCTGCAAAATCGCCTCGGGCGCAGCGGCTGCAACTGAAACAGGGGGCATCCCGGGCAGCAAGACACCTTGCAAAATGCGGGCGGGCGGCACACTGAATTCCGCGGGAGCAAACTGCGGCGCCAGCCCCAGCAACACCAGCGCGTGCAGAAACAGTGACAAAAGCACGGGACGCAACGGAAATCCCCGCAAATTCCGGGTCTTTTCCTGCTGCCAAGACGAACTTTCCATTGTCAAAATGCTCTGATAGGCTTCGGGACTAATTGTAAGGCGAATGCAGTCTGGCCAATCGAAACCATGGGCGCTTATCCCCTGATCCTCACGCTTGATCCGCAAGGCGCGCCACACCGCTGGGTGACGTGGCAGCACGCCTGTTTCTATTACGCCAAGGACCAGGTGGCCTGGGTCGCCGGAGATCACAGTTTCACCATTCATGGCGGTCTCTGCCGGCTGACCGGGCAGCAATCGGAAATCTGCACGAACAGCATCATCGCCATCAAGGGCCGCGCACTGGCCGGGCGTCAATTCACCCAGGTGCCACCACTCGACAACTGCGAGCTGTTCCATCGCGACCGTCACATCTGTGCCTATTGTGGCGACAGCCTGACCAGCGCACGCCTGACGCGCGACCATGTGGCGCCGGTTTCGCAAGGCGGGCGCGACACCTGGATGAACGTGGTTACCTCCTGCCGTTCCTGCAACCAGCGCAAAAGCGGACGCACACCCGAGCAGGCCGGCATGCAACTCCTGTATGCACCCTATGTGCCCAACAAGGCGGAATACCTGATTCTCTGCAACCGCAACATCCTCGCCGACCAGATGGATTTTCTGGCGCGGCATGTGCCCAGCGCCAGTCGGGTACGCCAGGCGTAGGCCACGAACTCGAAATCTGCCCAGGCAATTAAAGCCTTGCCCGGCGCGTGGTGTTTTCCTCGCACGGTTCCAGCTAAGATGTGCGGATGAACGCCCCGCTCCCCCCGTCCCAGCCTGCCCGCCCGCTCTCCGCCTACAAACCCTACTGGGCCAAACGCTTCGGCATTGCGCCCTATCTACCCATGTCGCGCGCGGAGATGGAACAACTCGGCTGGGACGAGTGCGACATCATTCTCGTCACCGGCGATGCCTACATCGACCATCCCAGCTTCGGCATGGCGCTGGTCGGTCGCTTACTCGAAGCGCAGGGTTTTCGCGTCGGCATCATCAGCCAGCCGGACTGGACCTCGCCTGATGATTTCCGCCGCTTGGGCAAGCCCGCCCTGTTCGTCGGCATCACCGCCGGCAACATGGATTCAATGGTCAATCGCTACACCGCCGACCGCAAGATCCGCTCCGACGACGCATACACGCCAGACGCCGCGCCCAACAAGCGTCCCGATCATGCCGTCACCGTGTATGCCCAGCGCGCGCGCGAAGCCTTCCGCGATGTCCCGGTGGTGATTGGCGGCATTGAGGCTTCCTTGCGTCGCATCGCGCACTACGACTACTGGTCGGACACCGTGCGCCGCTCGGTGCTGGTCGACAGCAAGGCCGATCTGCTGCTGTTCGGCAACGCCGAACGCGCGCTGGTGGAACTCGCGCATCGCCTCGCCAAGGGCGAAAAGATCAGTTCCATGCGCGACTTGCGCGGCAGTGCCTTCATGACGCCGCCCGACTGGAAACCAGATGAAAGTTGGGTGGAGCTTGATGAGTCACCCCCCCCCGAAAACGCCGCCATGCGGCGTTCTCCCCCCAGGGGGCCAAGTCAATCTTGGGGCAGCCCGGCGCTTGACTTGACGGTGCAGGATGCAAAAGTCGGCGTTGGCGAGATGAAATGCCCCGCAGCGGGTACGGCGATCCCGCTCCAGTTTCACCCGCGCCGCGTGCGCAGCCAGACCGTGATCCGTTTGCCGTCCTACGAGGCGGTGAAGGCCGATCCGGTACTGTATGCCCACACTTCGCGGATCTTTCACCTCGAGTCGAACCCCGGCAATGCGCGCGCGCTGGTGCAGCGTCATGGGGAGGGCCGGACTGCGCGCGACCTCTGGCTGAATCCGCCGCCGCTGCCGCTTTCCACCCCCGAGATGGATTACGTTTTCGCCCTGCCCTATGCCCGCGCGCCACATCCGTCCTACGGCGACGCAAAGATTCCGGCGTGGGAAATGATCCGTTTCTCGATCAATATCATGCGCGGCTGCTTTGGTGGCTGCACTTTCTGCTCGATCACCGAGCACGAGGGGCGCATCATCCAGAGCCGCTCGGAAGCGTCGATCCTGCGCGAGATCGAGGAAATTCGCGACAAGACACCGGGCTTCACCGGCGTCGTTTCTGACTTGGGCGGCCCGACGGCCAACATGTATCGCATGGCTTGCAAGGACACCAGGATCGAAGCGGCCTGCCGACGCCTGTCCTGCGTTTATCCGGACATCTGCCCGAACCTCGACACCAGTCACGCCCCGCTGATTTCGCTATACCGCAATGCGCGCAAGATTCCGGGCATCAAGAAGGTGCTGATCAGCTCGGGCCTGCGCTACGACCTAGCGGTGCGCTCCCCGGAATACGTCAAGGAACTGGTCAGCCATCACGTCGGCGGTTATCTGAAGATCGCGCCGGAGCACACCGAAGCAGGTCCGCTGTCGAAGATGATGAAACCCGGCATGGGCGCCTACGACAAGTTCAAGCGCATGTTCGACGCCGCCTCGCAGGCCGCCGGCAAGGAACAGTACCTGATTCCCTACTTCATTGCCGCACATCCGGGGACGACCGATACCGACATGCTCGAACTGGCGCTCTGGCTCAAGCGCAACAATTTCCGCCTCGACCAGGTGCAGACCTTCCTGCCGACGCCGCTGGCCATCGCCACCGGCATGTGGCATACCGGCAAGAACCCGCTGAAGCGCGTCTCGGCAAGTTCGGAAGATGTTGCCGTCGTGCGCGGCGGCCGCCAGCGCAAATTGCACAAGGCATTTTTGCGTTATCACGATCCGAAAAACTGGCCGCTCCTGCGCGAAGCGCTCAATGCCATGGGCCGCGCCGATCTGATCGGCAACGGCAAGAAACACCTGATTCCCGCCTGGCAGCCCGATGGCACAGGCGGTGTCAGAAAGTCGGCGCCGGCAGGACGGCGCCCGACTGTCGCCCGAGCGAACCCGGCAAAACCCAACCGCAATACACGGCGCCCATAAAAGAAAAATGCCCCGGCGGGGCATTTTTCATCAAACGGTAAAGGCTTGGCGTGAAATAAGCAGCGTTTGCGCCGGGCCGCCCCAAGCAAACGCGGCACGCGCCGCCAGGCGCAACCCGCACCGGTGGTCAAGCGGAGCACCCCGTGACATGCCGCGCGTAGCGCGCCGTAGCGAACCCCCCGCGAGGGGGGCACAAGGCCACAGGCCGCAGGACGCTGCGCAGCTGCGGTCCCGAGCAAAGCGAGGGATGCGCCAACGGCGCACAAAGGGGGGCGGGCGTTTTCAAGATCGGGGGCGCACGCCCCCGATTTCGAAAGTGAGCCGCCCCCGATTTTGAAAGTTAGACGCAACCGGTCGGCTTGGGCATGCCCGCGTAGCGGCAGGCCTGCTTCGCCGGGCCGTAGGGGAAGAGATCGAACAGGTATTTCTTGTCGGCATACTCTTCGCCCAGAGCTTCAGGCAGCAGCTTGGTGATCAGGCGCAGGTTGGGTGCCGTGCCGGTTTCGGCGTAGTAATCGCGGATCCAGTTAATGACCTGCCAGTGCTTTTCCTGCAGTGGCAACTGATCCTCGCCGGAAAGATAATTCGCAACATCTTCGGACCAGTCATCCAGATTGGCCAGGTAGCCTTGCGCGTCGGTTTCGATGTCTCTGCCATTGACGTTGATCATTTTTTTTGTCCTCTCCGTAGGGTTGGGGGTGCTGGGGTCGGGGGGTGAATACTTGACTAGCTTTGTATGGATTATAACCACACACCCGGCGGAGGCAAATAGTAATTGTTGATCAACTTGATAGCCTATTACTATGAACGGATTAGCGTGTAATACGCAATTTGACGCCGAGTTCATTGATGAGCGCAGCGAAGAAACTTCGACCCCCGCCTCGGGGCGGGGGCTGGGGGTGGGGGGCATTTGAAGGGGCTGACTTTCATGATGCGGGGCAATGTTTCACGCATCATGAAAGTCAGCTCAGGCCGTCAGCTTGCGGTAAATCTCCGCCACCTTGAGTGGCAGCTTTTTTGCGTCGTCGAGCACCGTGTAGCTGGCCGGGCCGACCATGTGGCGGAGGTAGTCCGCGCCGTGCCGGTCGATGGTGATGCAATAGCTGCGGATGCCCTGTTCGCGGGCTTCCTGTAGCGCACGGCGCGTATCCTCGATGCCATACTGCCCGCGATATTCATCGCCGAAGTCGTCCGGACGGCCGTCGGAAAGCGTCACCAGCAGCTTGTGGCGTGCCGGTTGTGCGGACAGCAGATGGCTCAGGTGGCGGATCGCCACGCCCATGCGGGTGTAATCCTTGGCTTCGATGGCATCGATGCGGGCGCGTACGGCGTCATCGTAAGGGTCGGCAAAAGACTTGATACGATAGATATCGCAGCGCGTGCGCGTCCAGCCACTGAAGCCGTAAATCGCATAGGCGTCGCCAAGTTTTTCGAGTGCCTCGCACAACATCACCAGCGCCTCGCGCTCGGCGTCATTAACCCAGCCCTTGGTCGAACCGCTCATGTCGATCATGAACATCGCCGCCAGGCTGCGCTCGTTCCGCACCCGCCGGCAGAACAGGCGTGGCGAAGGTTCGGCACCGCTTTTCCGGTCATTCACCGCCTCGACCAGCGCATCGACATCGATCTCGTCGCCGTCCGGCTGGCGTCCCAGAATGCGCTCCTCGCCGCGCACTGCCTCGAAACGGCGCTTGATCTGCTGGATGTGTGGCGCAAAGCGCAATTTCACGTCGCGCACAAACTGCCCATCGCCGGGCGTCACTTCATTGACAAAGACATGACACCATTTGCGCCGGTAGGCGTTGCGATGGTAGTCCCACTCGTCATAACGATAGTCCGCGGCGCGGTTGCTGACCTGCTCGGGCAGGCCAAGATCCCGGCCCGACGGATGCCACAACCCGTCGCCGGCCGGCGTCAGCGCTTCGGGCGGCAACTCGCCCAGATCCTGCAGCAGCGATTGCGCCGCGGCCTTGGCATCGGGCGGCAAGGTCACCGCCTCGCCGTCGAGTTGAATCTCAAGCTCGCCGGTTTCCGTTTTGAGTTGTGCCGCAAATTCGGCGGGTGCCGCCGGTTTTCTGCCCGCCGTACCCTTGAGCGCACCGAGCGCGCGGCGCAGCACTTCGGTCTCGCGGGCGATGCGCTCGGTGCGCGCCAGCGCGGCAGCAGCCGGATTGAGACGCGGCACAAAAGTCGGCGCTGGCGGGACGGCGTCCTGCGCCATGAAACGCGCCAGCCAGGCCAGCGTCACGCCGACATCGGCCTGCGGAGCTTGCAGGTCTGGCAGCGCGGACGCAAGTTCTTCCGGCCAGGTGCCACGCAAGGTGGCCAACAATGCCCCGAGGCCGGGCAGGTCACGCAGGACGCAGGCTTCAAGGCGCACAGCTTCCAGCACCGCCAGCCAAGCCAGCGCCACCTCGCGGTCCGGCCAACGGGCTAGCTCAGCCTCCAGGTCGACGTTGAAAGTGCCATAGCGCGTCTGCGCCCACATCTGCACCGCCAGCCCGGTGTAAAGACGACGGTTGTCTTCGGCGACAGCGCAATGGCCGATGCTTGCGGGCAGATAAATCGTCTCGGTGTCGGTCCAGGCGTAAGCACCTACTTTCAAGGCGAGCGTCCTTCCGGAGAGCCCCTGGACAAACCTGCCAAGCCGTTGTTCGACCTCGTTGAGGTGGATGGAGCGGCGCCCTTCGCGAACTGCCATGAAACCGTCGATATCCCGCAGGGATTCCATGGCCTGACGCAAGCCTTCACGGTCATAGGCGTCAAGCGCGGTAATCACCCACGCCTCGAAGCCCGCCGTATCCATTTGCGCGAGTGCCTGCGGCGCCAGCGTCGCAACCATGTGGCCGATTTCGGCATAGGTCTGGGCCGCGACGGCAGCCCATTGCAGAACCAGATCCTGCTGGAGACGCGGGAGTGCTTCAAGGTCCTCCGCCAGCGTCCCGGGCTTGCGATGCGAAGATGAAGCAAACAGCAGCGCATCCAGGCGTTCTTCGATCTCGTGCTCGAAGAGACGACGTTCCGACACTAGCTGCGCCATTCTTGCGACCCCCTTCCCCCATAAGGTGGTGACTGAAGTTCGCCGCTGCGAGCGGCTGCGCGTGTTTTACTTGCCACGTTTTGGCTCGGCCCGGCGACGGGGCTAGAACACCGCCCGCACCAAGTCGTCGAGGGTCTGCGTCATTTCCGGGTCATCAGTCAGCGCCCGCGCCACCGCCGCGGTACTGGCCGCCGCCGGCGTCATGCCGGCATCGATCAACTGGGCGGCATGGATCAGCAAGCGCGTACTGGCGCCTTCATCGAGGCCTGAACCTTTGAGATTGCGCGTCAACTCGCCAAGCTTGACCAGTTTTCTGGCCAGATCCGGCTGAATGCCACCTTCGGTAGCGACGATGCGCGCCTCGACTTCGGCACCCGGGTAGTCGAATTCAAGTGCGACAAAACGCTGGCGCGTGCTCGGCTTGATTTCCTTGAGCACGCTCTGGTAACCGGGATTGTAGGAAATCACCAGCATGAATTCGGGTGGCGCAGCCACCAGTTCGCCGCGCTTGTCCACCGCCAATACGCGGCGGGTGTCGGCCAGCGGGTGAATCACCACCGTGGTGTCCTTGCGGGCCTCGACGATTTCATCGAGATAGCAGATGGCGCCGGCGCGGACGGCAGCCGTCAAGGGGCCGTCCAGCCAGACCGTGTCGTCGCCGACGATCAGGTAGCGGCCGACCAGGTCGGCGGTGGTCAGATCGTCATGGCAGGCGACCGTGACCAAGGGGCGCTGCAACTTCCACGCCATGTATTCGACAAAGCGTGTCTTGCCGCAGCCGGTCGGGCCTTTCAACAGCACCGGCAAGCGCTTGGTGGCAGCTGCGTCGAACAGCGCCACCTCATCGCCGACCGGCTGGTAGTAAGGCTCCTCGCCGAGGCTGGCGAGTTGCGGTGTGATCTGTTCGAGTGGCTTCATAATAAAACTACTTGCCCAGCTTGCCTTATCCGAGTAGCAGATAAGCAGTATTCGGCCATGTTGCCGTGGCCTTTGCTTGAATTTGCACAGCTACCCGGGGTATTCCCGCAGCAGAAGCTCAATCCTTGCCGCAACTGCCGCTGTCGTCAGCACAGAAGGCGAGCCCGGAAGCTTCTTCGTCGATGCCCTCGGCCAGCATATCCGCCTCATACTTGGCGCGTTTTTCGGCCGCCTCGCGCTCGAGCTCGGCCGTGCGGTTACGCCACTTTTCGAGGCGTTCCTTGGCGGTTTCCTCGTTGAGGGGAATGGTGTTCTCGCCGAACAAGACCTGTTTGAGGTAACGAAAACCGAACTGCATCAACTCGACATCATCACTGCGGATGCGCGTCCATTCCTCTGCAGGCAGGGTGAACAACTCGCTAAAGGCTTCACTCTGGACAAGGGCGCGGAAGGTATCGATATCGTAGCAGGCCATGAAGAACAGCTGACGGCTCTTGATCGAAGGTGCGCCGATCGCCGGTCCGGCCGACTTTTTCTTCAGGATCAGCTGGCGCCAGCCACGTGCCAGTTCGTCATATTCCTCGACACCCTGATCCTTGCGATAGTCGGCGATGGTAAGACGGCGATCGACCTCGTGGCCCTTGCAGTGATCTTCCCTGACCATGGCGTAAGCATCGCGATCGACAAATTCATCCTGCCGGCGCATCGACAGCAGCGCCACTGGATAATAGCGGCAGGCAGTGGGGCGGTCCTCATAGACAGAACAGCCTTCGGGTTTCATGAAACGGCAGGCCGTACCACCTTCAACCGAGCGAAATTTCACGCCGGCGATGCCTTCTTTTTCCATTTCATGGGGAACGGTGTAATCCTGCAGAAACTGCGTCGATGTGATACCCAGACGCTTCTTCAGCCGGATGATGTCGTACGGCGTCAGTGAAATGTCGATGTTCGCGCAACAGGCATTCCAGCAGCTGATTCCCTTGTGGCAGGAAAACTGGATGACGTGATCGGCCTCGATCATGTTCGGGACGACGGGGCTTTGAGGGAATGGAACATCGGGCTTTGACATATAAAACCTTTCAGCGACTATGGTTTGCAATCTTCCAATGAAAACAGGCCGGCAGCCCAAAGGCTACCGGCCCGAATGTTACATGTTGCCTATGATACTTTGCTTAGTGCGCGAACAGCTTGGTCTTGTCGACCAGGTCGACGTGCTTGCGCTTGAAGCAGGTCCACTTGTGGGTCTTCTTGTCATAGATCGAGTTAACGAAGCAATGCCAGTTCTCTTCGTCGATAAAGTTCTTATCGGTGCGATAGTAGAAGCCGGGGTAACGGCTTTCCTGGCGGAACATGATGTGCTGCATGTGCGCTTCGGCAGTCAGGATGCGATGGTAGTTTTCCCAGGCGCGCAGCAGTTCGTGCAGGTCCTTGGCACGCATCTTCTGCGCGTCTTCCTTCAGCATCTCGAGCTTCTCTTCGGCCATGGCCAGCAACTTGTCGTTGGTGTTGTAATACGTGGCGACACCCGCGACATACTCGTCCATGATCTTCTGCAGGCGGAACTGCAGCATCTTGGGCGTGATGTAGTTGGGGTTGACGTCGATGGCAGTTGAGTAGTCCTTGAACTCGAGGAAGGTACGCACCGGCTTCCAGATTGCATCGGCGATCTGCTCGGCAGTTTCATCAAGCTCGGGCTTGAAGTCGGCATTGTCGAGGCAGTACTTGACCATCGCCTTGCCAGCCAGACGGCCTTCGGCATGCGAACCGGAAGAGAACTTGTGACCGGAAGCGCCCACGCCGTCGCCGGCGGTGAACAAACCACTAACGGTGGTCATGGAACGGTAGCCCCAGTTCCAGCCGCGCGGCAGATGGGCCGGCACGCCGTCGAGTTCGGGATCGTCCTTGGTCGGTGCGCCGAGGTCGGTCGGGCCGGACGCCCAGATACCGCAGCAACCGGAGTGCGAACCCAGCAGGTAGGGCTCGGTCGGCATCAGCTCGGAGTTCTTCTTCTCGGGCTCGATGTTCTCGCCAACCCACATACCGCACTGGCCGACGGACATGTCGAGGAAGTCTTCCCAGGCTTCGGCTTCAAGGTGCTTGACTTCTTTCGGTGTCAGCGTCTCGCGCAGCTTGGCAAGGGCGGTGACCGTATCCATCATGATCGGGCCGCGGCCTTCCTTCATTTCCTTCAGCATCAGGTGGTTCCGCAAACAGGCTGCGGGAACGTTTGCTTTGCCGTAGGGAGGATAGTCGTTCAGCAGTTCCTTGTTCTTGGTCATGTAATCTTCGCCATAACCGTTGGCGGCGCGCGCCTTGAACAGCAGGAACCAGGCACCGACCGGGCCGTAACCGTCCTTGAAGCGGGCGGGCACGAAGCGGTTTTCCATCATGGTCAGCTCGGCGCCAGCTTCGGCGGCCATCGCATAGGTGGAACCAGCGTTCCACACCGGGTACCAGGCACGGCCCTGACCTTCGCCGACGGAGCGGGGACGGAACAGGTTGACGCAACCACCGGCAGCCAGCATGATGGCCTTGGCTTTGTAGATGTAGATCTTGTTCTCGCGGACGGAGAAACCGGCAGCGCCAGCGATGCGGCTCGGATCGTTCTTGTCGTTGATCAGATGAACGATGAACACGCGCTCTTCAATGCGGGCAAGGCCGAGGGCCTTCTTGGCGGCTTCAGCAACGATCCACTTGTAGGATTCGCCGTTGATCATGATCTGCCACTTGCCTGAACGGACCGGCTGACCGCCGTCCTTCAGCGAAGGGATGCCTTCCTTGATGGCATCGGCGCCGTCGTGACGAACACCGGCAGCGTCAACCTTCCAGATCGGCAGGCCCCACTCTTCGAACAGGTGCACGGAGTCATCGACGTTGCGGCCCACGTCATAGGCCAGGTCGTCGCGCGTGATACCCATCAGGTCGTTGGAGATCATGCGGGTGTAGTCGGCGGGGTCCTGCTTGTCGCCAATGTAGGTGTTGATCGCGGACAGGCCCTGGGCAACAGCGCCCGAACGGTCCAGCGCAGCCTTGTCAACCAGCTTGATCTTGAGGTCCTTGCCTGTCTCGGCCTTGACGGCCTCGGCCCAGCGCATCACTTCGTATGCCGTACCGCAGCAGGCCATGCCGCCGCCGATCATCAGAATGTCCACTTCTTCCTGGACTACTTCGGGTTTTTCAAATGTTCCAGCCATTTTTCGGTTCCTCTAAAAGATTACTTGCGACGGAGCAGTTCTTCCGGCTTGCCTGAACGATAGCCACCCATCATGTCCAGGGTAAATGTCCCGGTTGTGCCGATATCGGCCAGTTTGGGCATCGGCTTGCCACCGAACGGATCGATCGAGCCCTCGGGGGTGGTACGGATCGGGAACTTGAAACGCTTCACCACGCCATTGCGGAACTTGATGGTCCACATGATGGAATCGGAACCGCGCATCGGCTGCACCGAGCCGCCCAGCGGCACGACGTCAGCGTAGTGGCGGCATTCGATGGCGCCCTGCGGGCAGATCTTGACGCAGGAATAGCACTCCCAGCACTGCTCCGGCTCCTGGTTGAAGGCCTTCATTGCGTGGCCGGTCTCGGAACCATCTTTGTCAAGTTTCATCAGATCGTGCGGGCAGATGTACATGCAGGCGGTCTTGTCCTGACCCTTGCAGCCGTCGCACTTCTCGGTACGAACAAATGTTGGCATTACCTCTTCTCCTTGCTAGCTAACAATCCGCTGTTGCTTGAGCACAGCGGTCCATTTGATTTCCGTGCCCTACCTTGGCCGGGGCGTATCGCGAATCCGCTTCCGGCGGGGCATGGAGGCTTCAAATTCCTCATGAAACGCGTGGAGGCTACCACCTTAAGTGCGTCAGGATAATCCCGATTTTTGATTGGTGAATAAGCCACGCCAATTGTTTTTTCGAGAATGATTGACCTACATCAAACAGCCTGCTTTTCCGCACTACCTTGTTCTCGACTTCAACAATTAGTCATTGACACGGTTCGAAAAGTATATTTGATAGAAGCGCCATTGGGCTTATTGTATTTTGCTGGCTCTAAAACCAAACATTAACAGGAGAATCAACAGTGATAAAGCCACACGGATCCGATCAACTCAACCCGCTGTTCGTGTATGACGACGTTCAACATCGGGCACTCACCCATGAAGCGGAGTCGCTGCCTTCGATGATGCTCTCCTCAGCCGCCGCCGCCAACGCGGTGATGATGGGGTCGGGTTACTTCAACCCCCTGACCGG
>JAUXOM010000051.1 GCA_030682175.1 Rhodocyclaceae bacterium | reverse complement strand
GGTGACACTCGTAACTGGCTGCCCATCGGTGCCGTGACGCTCAATCCCGAGCGCGACGCCATCATAAAGACGCATTTGATGGGTAACCATATCCAACCGTTGGCTGCATGACCGAGGCGACAACTACCTTGACGCGCGCCGGAATCCCCGCGGGACTTGCCGGATAGCGTGCCCCGCCGCAAGTATGACGTGCCCCGCATGGGGCACGCCGTGCGTCAAGCTTGCGGCCGGCCAATCGGCAGATATTCGAAGCCGCGCTCGCGCATTTCGCGCGGATCGTAGAGATTGCGGCCGTCGAAGATCACGGGCTGCTTGAGTGACTGGCGCATGCCATCGAAATCGGGGCTGCGGAACACCTTCCACTCGGTGGCAATGATCAGTGCGTCGGCGTCGGCCAGCGCTTCCCGCGGCGTGGCGGCATAGCTCAGGCGTTTTTCGTCACCGTAGATGCGGCGGGCCTCGTCCATCGCCACCGGGTCATGGGCGACAACCGTTGCGCCGGCCGCCAATAGATCGGCAATCAGGTAGCGGCTGGGCGCTTCGCGCATATCGTCGGTATTGGGTTTGAAGGCCAGGCCCCAGAGCGCGAAGCGCCGCCCGCCGAGATCGGCGCGATCCGGACCGGTGCCGAAACGAGCAAGGACTTTCCTGGCCAGGACATGCTTCTGGGCATCGTTGGCCGCCTCGACCGCATCGAGCACCTTGAGATCGATGCCGGCTGCGCCGCGGGCAGTGCGCCGCAGGGCTTGCACATCCTTCGGGAAACACGAGCCGCCATAGCCGCAACCGGGGTACAGGAAATGGAAGCCGATGCGCGGATCGGAGCCAATGCCATGGCGCACCATCTCGATGTCGGCGCCCAGTGCTTCGGCGAGGTTGGCCAATTCGTTCATGAACGAGATGCGCGTCGCCAGCATCGCATTCGCCGCATACTTGGTCAGTTCGGCCGAGCGGATATCCATGACGATCAAGCGCTCACGATTGCGCTGAAACGGCGCGTAAATTGTGCGCATGAACTGAATGGCCTGCTCATCCTCGGTGCCGACAATGATACGGTCAGGGCGCATGAAATCCTCGACCGCAGCGCCTTCCTTGAGAAATTCCGGGTTGGACACCACGGCGAAGGGAAGTTCCACACCACGCCCGGCCAGCGTCTCGGCGATAGCCTGCCTGACCTTGTCGCCAGTACCAACCGGCACGGTGGACTTATCCACAACCACCTTGTAGTCGTTCATGTGCAGGCCGATGTTGCGCGCGGCGGACAATACATATTGCATATCCGCCGAACCATCCTCGTCGGGTGGCGTGCCGACGGCAATAAACTGGATCGTGCCATGCGCCACGGCCTTGGCGATGTCCGTGGTGAATTTCAGGCGGCCCGCGGCAACATTATTGCGGACAATCTCCAGCAGTCCCGGTTCATGAATCGGAATGCCGCCACTTTCCAGAATTCTGATTTTTTCGGCATCGACATCGAGGCAGAGCACATCGTTGCCGACATCCGCCAGGCAAGCGCCTGAAACCAATCCGACATAGCCGGTGCCAATCACGGTAATTTTCATAGCTGGGTCCTATCTGGTTCAGGGGCAAGCAAGTTGGGTCAGTGAGGATTTGCAAAGGTTGATGGCCACTCAGGAGCAGATTATGCCCGCACAAAAACCTGTTATTGTGCGCGCCATGCCAGACAACCCAGTTACCGCTTCACTTTTGTCGCGAGTCCGATTAACTGATAACGAGCAACGCGACTACACAGATTGCATATTAGCTGTTTTTAATGCCATTGGACAGCGGAAAATAATGATGCGCCGCCATCCGGTGCATGCGCCAGGGCCGGCTGATTTTTCATGAGAGATTTCATCAACGAGAAATGGCGCAAGATCCTCGCCGATAACGGCCTGCTGGATTTTGAGGACTTGTGGCGCCTTGATACCGAGTGGTTCGAGGAACCCAATCGACGACGCGGTGGATGGAGCGGTGTTGCCCGTCACGAATTAAGCCTGCCGGAAGGTGGTAAAACCGCCATATTCCTCAAGCGCCAGGAAAATCACGGTACTTTTTCATGGCGCCATCCGATCAGAGGTATTCCCACATTTCTGCGGGAGTTCAACAAGATCATGGACTACCGGGAACACGGAATCCCGGCACTTGAGCCCGTTTATTTTGCGCTGCGGAGTAAAGCTCGGGGGCATCGCGCCATTCTTGCCACCGAGGAACTGACTGGTTTCCAATCGATGGAAGAGCTGGTGCAGCAGTGGCTCACCAATGGGGCGCCAGAACGCCTGATTCGACTTCGCTACATGGAAGCTGTCGCCGACCTCCTGAGAAAGATTCACCAGCACGGCATTCAGCATAATTGTTTTTTCCCAAAACACATCTTCGTACGCACGAACCCGGATGAGCGTGTCGAGGCTCGCGTGATCGACCTGGAATTATCCCGCTGGCGACCTTTCAGCATTTTCTGTTCCCGGCGCGACCTATACTGCCTGGCACGCGGCTCCCTCCAGTGGAGTCGCTGTGATCGCTTGCGTTTCCTCAAGATGTATTTAGGGATAACCCGCGCCACGCCTTACGCAAAATGGCTGTGGCACGATATCGAGTCGCGTTTGTTAAAGAAAAACCGGATCCAACCCCTGACCCGACATCTCGCAACCAGAAAAGGCTGATGGAATGCGGTTGGCATTCACGTTATTCAAGTACTTCCCCTTCGGCGGGCTGCAGCGCGACTTCCTGCGGATTGCGCTTGCCTGCCAGAAGCGCGGGCATGACATACGCGTATACGTCTTGCAGTGGCAAGGCGACATACCCGCTGGCTTTGAAATCATCCTGGTGCCGGTGAAGGCGATGACCAATCATCGCCGCTATGAAAGGTTTTCTCGCTGGGTCCAGTCTGACCTGGCCGCACGACCGGTCGACCGGGTGATCGGTTTCAACAAGATGCCGGGACTGGACGTGTATTACTCCGCAGACCCCTGTTTCGAGGATAAGGCACGCACCCTGCGCAATCCGCTCTATCGCCTCACCGGGCGCTACCGGCATTTCGCCGCCTTCGAACGGGCAGTATTCGGCACTGGCAGTAACACTGAAATTCTGCTGATTTCTGCATTGCAACAGCCGCTGTTCATGCGTCACTATGGTACGCCCGCGGAGCGTTTCCATCTGTTGCCACCCGGGATCGACCTGGACCGGCGCGCACCGGCCAATGCCACCGAAATCCGTGACGCCTTTCGCCGCGAATTCGCATTGGCAGAGGAAGACCTGTTACTGGTGCAGATCGGCTCAGGCTTCAAGACCAAGGGGCTGGATCGCAGTCTGAAGGCGCTGGCCAGCCTTCCCGGTGAACTGCGAGTCCGCACGCGGCTTATCGTCATCGGCCAGGACGAGCCGCGCCCCTTCGAAAAACAGATCGTGGCGCTTGGCCTGCAGAAGCAGGTAAGCATCCTTAAAGGTCGTGACGATATTCCGCGCTTTCTGCTGGGCGCCGACCTGCTGATCCATCCGGCCTACAACGAGAATACGGGCACGGTGTTGCTGGAGGCTGTGGTTGCCGGTTTGCCGGTGCTTACTTCAGCCGTCTGCGGCTATGCGCATTACATCGAGGAGGCCAACGTCGGCCGCGTCGTACCGCTGCCCTTCGCGCAAGAAACGCTCAACCGGATGCTGGCTGAAATGCTGTCGAACGACATCGCCAGGCGTCAGTGGAGCGCCAACGGACTGGCGTTCGCGGACCGGGCAGACTTGTACAGCCTGCCCGAGCGGGCGGCCGATGTCATATTGCGGGCTGCGTCATGAGTGACCATGCCACGATTTTTCTGGACGAACCCCTCCGCAGCCTGTGGGCCGGACAGGATCCGTTCATCGCGGCGGAAGCCCTGCACGGGCAGATATTCCGCGAACTGGAAGGCCGTCGCACTTTTCGCACCGAGATCGCCGGTCGCGGTTATTTCGTCAAAATCCACCGCGGCGTGGGCTGGCGCGAGATTTTCAAGAACCTCATGTCTGCGCGTCTGCCGGTCCTGGGTGCGGGCAACGAATGGCGGGCCTTGCAACGTCTGCATGCACTGGGGATCGACACGATGCAGGCCGTGGCATTCGGCGAGCGCGGCGCAAATCCGGCCCGCCGGCAGTCCTTTCTCATCACCGCGGAACTCGCCCCGACGATCAGCCTCGAGGACTTCTGCCGCGACTGGCCGCAACAGCCGCCGCCGACGGCACTGAAACATGCACTGATCCGGCGTGTTGCGCAGATCGCCAGGGCCATGCATGAAGGCGGGGTAAATCACCGTGACTTCTACATCTGTCACTTTTTGCTGCATCTCGAACCCGTTCCTTCGGCAACGGCGCTGCGTCTGTCATTGATTGATCTGCATCGTGCCCAGGCACGCAGGAAGACGCCGCTCCGCTGGCGCAACAAGGATCTCGCCGCACTGTACTTTTCAGCCAGCGCAATCGGCCTGACGCAACGCGACCGGCTGCGCTTTCTGCGCAATTACTTCACACGGCCCCTGCGCACCATCCTGCAAGAGGAAAGAGAACTGCTGGACCATCTCGAACGCGAAGCGGCACGCCTCATGGCACGTTACCGACGCAAGTACGCGCCCGGGGCTGAATCGTGAGCAGTTGGCAAATCCTGCCCGATACTGACGCAGCAGCCGCTCGATGTTTCGCCGACCTGGATGCCGTGTTCGCCCTTGACGGCGAGGTCGTGGCCAGCGACCCGATGAGCAAGGTAATCCGCGTGCGCGTCGGCGACCATGACTACTACATCAAGCGTTATGCCGGTCTGGGCAGCAAACCCTTGCGGCGCCGCTTTGTCACCCCGCGCGTGAAGTCGGAATGGCAGAATTTGCAACGTTTTGCGGCTTGGGGCATCCCGACCGCGCCGCTGGTTGCCTATGGACTGGAACAACGCTGGGGCCGCTTTGTGCGCGGCGCACTGATCACGGCAGGGATCGCCAACGCCGCCGACTTGCGACAGCTCGCCCTCTCAGGCGATCCGCGCCTGCAAAGTCGGCGCTGGCTGGACGGCGTCTCTCACCAGCTCGCCGGGATCACCCGCTCCATGCACAACCATGGCTTCGTGCACAACGACCTGAAATGGCGCAACCTGCTGGTCGATGATGCCGACGTGCCGACGCTTTACCTGATTGACTGCCCGAGCGGCGGCTTCTGGTGGAATCCTTTCCTGCAATACCGCATCGTCAAGGATCTGGCTTGCCTGGACAAACTGGCGAAATATCACCTCACCCGCACCCGCAGACTGCGCTTCTACCTCGACTATGCACAAAAGCGCCGGCTCGATGAAACCGACAAGCAGCGCATTCGGAAGATCATCGGTTTTTTCAAGGGGCGGGAATGAGCCTGCCACTGGAAACTGCCGCGAGCTTGTGCGAGGCCGGCCGCAGCCCCAACGCACCAGCACGCATTGAACTCGATGGCGGTAAGACGCTCCTGCTGCGTCAACTGCTGCGCGTCCTGCCCGGCAAACGCATCACCGCCATCGGCGAGCTCAACGGTCTGACTGTCGTGATGAAACTGTTCATCACCCCACGCGACAGCGCACGCCACTGGCAGCGGGAATGTCGCGGTATCGGCATGCTGACGCAGCGCAATTTGCCGACCCCGCGCCTGCTCGCGGCTGGCCGGCTGCAATCGCGCGGGCACTATGTACTGACCGAATTCATTGACGGATCACGCGATCTGCTGCCGTTGCCCGAAACGCTGGATGACCTTCATCTCGCCCAACTTGGGTTGGCGTTCAAAACCCTTGGCTTGATGCATGCGCAAGGTCTCGTCCATGATGACGCCCATCTCGGGAACTTTCTGCTCAAGGACGGCGCGATCTACATTATCGATGGCGATGCGGTGCGCGTCAGCCGCTCCGTGGCAGACTTGCTGGACAACCTTGCGCTATTGCTGGCGCAGCTGCCGCCGTCCGGCGAGGCCACATGTCGGGAAACCCTGCTCGCCGCATACCGCTCCGGCAACCCTGATCTGCCCCTGGATTTGTCGCCGCTCGATTCAGCGATTGCGCGGACACGCCAACACCGGCTCAAGGATTACCTGAAAAAATGCCTGCGTGATTGCAGCCTCTTCAAGGTGGAGCAACAGCGGAACCGCTTTGTGGCAATGGTCCGCAACGAAGCGGATTTCCTCGCTCCGATCCTTGCCGACCCGGACCGCTGGCTTGATGCAGGCACGCCCCTCAAACAGGGCAGAACGGCAACCCTCGCCTTGATCGAGCATGGCGGCAGAAAACTGGTCATCAAGCGCTACAACATCAAGGGGCCCGGACATGCCCTTTCCCGTTGCTGGCGGCCGAGCCGCGCCTGGCACTCGTGGGTGGCGGGGCACCGCCTGGAGTTTCTCGGCATCGCCACGCCGCGCCCGCTGGCAATGATCGAAAGTCGCTACGGCCCATTGCAACGCCTGCGCGGCACCGCCTGGCTGATTGTCGAACACTGCAACGGTGACAGTCTCGCCGCTCGTTTTTCAACTATTGCTCCTGCGGAACGGCCCAACCCGGATATTTCCACCATTGGCGCGCTATTTCATCAGCTTGCCGAGGCGCGGATCACTCACGGCGACCTCAAGGCCACCAACCTGCTATGGTGTGGCACCCGCTTGAGCCTGATCGATCTGGACGCAATGCGCCAACATCGCGATAGCGCCGCCTTCATGCGGTCCTGGCAGAGGGATCGAAAACGCTTGCTCCGCAACTGGCCGGAAGGCAGTGTTCTCGGACAAGCACTGGATGCGGTGTTGCCCCCCGGATAGCGTCAGACCTGTGAGGCGGATTCCGCTTCCTTCGTCTCCTGAAACTGCATTGCATGCAAACGGGCATAGTGGCCATCAATGGCAAGCAGTTCGGCATGACTGCCCTGCTCGACAATGCTTCCCTGCTCCATCACCATGATCATATCGGCCCGCTCGATCGTCGACAGCCGGTGGGCGATCACCAGCGTCGAGCGATCCCGCATGAGCCGTTCCAGCGCGGCCTGGATATGGCGCTCCGATTCCGTGTCGAGCGCCGAAGTCGCCTCGTCGAGGATCAGGATCGGTGCATTTTTCAGGATGGCGCGCGCAATGGCGAGTCGCTGGCGCTGGCCGCCGGAAAGCAGCACGCCGTTTTCACCGACGGGAGTATCGAAACTCTGCGGCAATTGCTCGATGAATTCCCGGGCAAAGGCGGCTTCCGCCGCTCGTTCAATATCGGCACGCGGAGCGCCAGCCAGATCCCCATAAGCAATATTGTTTGCGACCGTGTCGTTGAACAGCGTCACCTGCTGGGTCACCACGGAAATGTGGCGGCGCAGGTTGCGCAAAGTGTAGTGCTCGACATCAACACCATCGACAAGAATCTGCCCGGCAGCGTGATGGTAGTAACGCGGGATCAGGTTGGCGAGTGTCGTCTTGCCGCTACCGGAGCGGCCCACCAAGGCAACCATCTGTCCGGGTTCAATAATGAAATTTACGGCATCAAGCACCCGTTTGTCGCTGCCCGCATAGCTGAACGATAGATCGCGCACCTCGACGCGCCCGGTGACACGCTCTTTTTCCACGGTGCCGGCATCGGTTTCCGGCGGTTCGTCCAGTTGCTGGAAAATGCTGTCCGCTGCAGCAACACCTTTTTGTATTGTCGAACTGACCTCCGACAACTGGCGGATCGGCTTGGGCAGCAATCCCGCCGCCGTGATGTAAGCCACCATGTCGCCGGGCGACGCCTCGCCGCGCAGCAAAAGCACGAGGAAAAACAATACCGCCATCGCGCTATAGACCAGCCACTGCAATAACGGCGTATAGATCGCGCCGGTGCGGATCATGCGCAGTTGCTTTGCCGTGTTGTTCAGGCTCGCCTTGAAAAAGCGCTGCCGCTCGTATGCCTCGCCGCCAAAACTACGGACCACGCGATAACCATGGATGGTCTCGGCCGCCACATGGGTCACATCGCCCATCGCCGCCTGGATTTTCTTTGCCTGACGGCGAAACTTGCGGCTGGCAATCACCACCAGCAGCGCAATCACCGGCAGGATCGCCACCATCACCAGGGTAAGTTTCCAGTTCGTCCAAAGCAGATAGGCAAACAGGAAGATCACCGTCAGGCCTTCACGAATGACCACCTTGATCGCATCGGTTGCCGCGCCGGTTACCATCGTCACGTTGAAAGTGATGCGTGAAATCAGGTGTCCGGAGTTGCGCGCGTCGAAATAACTGTTGGGCAGGGCCAGCAGGCTGTTGAACAGGGTGACGCGCAGGTCATGAACGACCCCCATGGATACCCTGGCCAGAAAATAATTGCCCAGAAAGGATCCCGTGCCTTGCCACAAGGCGATGAACACGATCATTGCCGGCACGGCATGCATCAATTGCAGGCCGCCCAACAGAGGCAGACCGGCAAGTACCGCATGCTGCGGATCGATAAGTCCATCAACGAAATACTTGAGCACGGCCGCCAGCATCGGCTGGGATGAGGCAAAAATCACGTAGCCCAGAATGCTTATCGCAAACAACCCTGCGTAAGGCTTGACGTAGCCCAGCAGGCGGAAATAAATGGACAGGCTGGAAGTGGCGTGCGAATCGGAAGGTGGCATGTGCAGACCGCACCGCAGGATCGGTGGGCAATACTAGCATGGGCATGGTTTTTCCAGCGCGCTAGAATGTGCCACCCGGATACGGAATTCACCCTTTGCAGACCCTTTCACACGACGCCTACCTTGCCATGCGCGCCAATGCCACGGTGCTCGAGCGCGACCTGCACGGCGAAAAGGTACTGCACCTGGAGGATGGCAGTTATCTGAAACTGTTTCGCCGCAAAAGATTGATATCTTCGGCGGCCTGGTACCCTTATGCGCAGCGCTTTGCCGACAATGCCAACACTCTGGCGGAACGCGGCATTCCCTGCCCACGGGTGATCGATGTTTTCCGCATTCCGTCGGTCGCCCGCGACGCGGTACATTACTGGCCTCTGGCGGGGCAGACGCTGCGTCAGCTGATCCAGCAGGGCGATGCGTCCGACGACTTGCGAGAACGCTTGTTCCGCTTCGTCGGCCAGCTTCACACCGCCGGCATCTATTTCCGCTCACTGCACTTGGGGAACATCGTGCTCACGCCCGACGGCCCATTCGGCCTGATCGACATCGCCGACCTGCGCAGCCAGGCACGGCCTTTATTCACCTATCAGCGGCGGCGAAATCTGCAGCACCTGCAGCGCGATCCATTCGACAGGCAGTGGCTAACCACCAAGCCAGAACAGGATGTACCAACAACATCGGGGTCACTGGCAGTCATGTCAACACCATACGAGAACTGATGGTAATGGTTATGGGACATTCCGCCTTGGGCTCTTCTGAAGATGCAGCATTGCCGATTTGCCCGATCTGCAAGCAACTAGCTCGCTACAATTTCAGCGGCCGTGACCTGATGTTCAATCATCACCTGCGCCACGATTATTACTGCTGCAACGATTGCGGCCTCATCTTCATGCATCCGATGCCGGATGCGGCAACAATCGCCAGCTTCTATCCCTCTACTTACGACATCTACGAGGATGACGACAAGCCAGTCGGGCCGAATGCCTGGAAGCAGGCCATCTTGCACGCTCGCCTCGGTTACACCCATTTGAGCGGCTGGCCGTTGGTCGCGCTGGCATCCTTCGGTTCACTGCCGGAAACCACCCCGCAATGGGTACCCGGTGGACACCTGCTCGATGTCGGCTGCGGCAATGGGCGATTTCTGCGCAGCATGCGGTCGCTTGGGTGGAACGTCCAGGGCGTGGAATTCAGCGAGGATGGCGTGCGCGTCTGCCGCAAAGCCGACCTACCGGTACATCACGGCGACTTGGCCTCGGCGGCATTTGCGGCGGAGAGCTTCGATGTCATCACCGTTCGCCATGTCATCGAGCACATTCCCGAGCCGCTGCCTTTCATGTGCGAATTAGTCCGTGTGCTCAAGCCGGGCGGCCGGCTGATCATGGAAACACCGAACAGCCGTGCGCTGGGCCGGGCGTGGCTGAGCGTCAACTGGTTCGCCAACGAGGTGCCGCGTCATCTCTACCTCTACCATCCGGGCAACCTGCAGCGCCTGGCGACCGATAGCGGCCTGCAGTGCGAATCTTTGCGTCTCAGCACCAGCCCGAAGATCCTGCTGAACAGCCTGGACTATGTCCTGGAAAACCGGGGGCGGCCATCCAAGCACATCCGCTGGCGTCGCCTGCTGGCGCGGCTGTATGTCTGGTTGGCGCAGCGCAGCGGCCGTGGCGACATCGTGCACGCTTGTTTCGTCAAACCACAGGGCAGCCCGCGCTGATGTGCTGGCTGAGCCGGCTGCGCAAGTATCTGCGCGGTGAGCGCAAGCTTAGCCTGCAGCAGCGCTTTCCCGAATACCGCATCGGCCGTGCCTCGTACGGCGACCTGACGGTTCGTTCCTGGAAGGAGGGAGCGACGCTGGAGATCGGCGCCTTCTGCTCGCTGGCGGCCGGCGTGAAGATTTTCCTTGGCGGCGAGCACCGAACCGACTGGGTGACTACCTTCCCGTTCCCCAAATTATGGCCGGAGGTGGCAGGGCATATTCCCGGTCATCCCAGGACGCGCGGCGATGTGCGGATCGGCAACGACGTGTGGATCGGTGCTGATGCGGTGATCATCTCGGGTGTCACCATCGGGGATGGTGCTGTCGTCGGCCTGCGTGCCGTAGTGACCCGTGATGTACCGCCCTACACCATCGTCGCCGGCAACCCGGCGCAACCCATCCGCCTGAGGTTTTCCGAAGCACAGGTCGCCCGCCTGCTGGAAATCGCTTGGTGGAACTGGAACGACGACCGCATCCGCCGCTACATGCCCCTGCTGCTTGCCGACAACATGGATGCCTTCATCGCCACTTGCGGCCGGGAAGCCGCCGGCGGGCAAGCGGATGGAACCTCCGGTGCGTGAACTTCTGGTCCTTTCCAAGGGCGGAGATGCCCCGTCTACGCGCTATCGGGCGAAACAGTATTTCGCGCGCCTGGCAGCAGCCGGCTATCGTTCCCATCACCTTGACCTGGCCGGGGGAGTTGGCAATTACGCCGCCGCACTGGCCGCCGCACGGCGTGCCGATATCGTGCTGGTGTTGCGCAAGACGCTGCCAGCGGTACTGCTCTGGGCCTTGCGGCTTTGTTCTCGGCGCCTGGTGTTCGACCTTGACGATGCGATCTTCTGCAACACCGACGGTTCACCGTCGACAACCCGGATGACACGTTTCAGGCAGATGGCCTCGGCCTGCGACCGGGTGTTGGCCGGCAATGCCTTCTTGGCCGAGGCGGCGCGGCGCTTCAACCGCCACGTCGACATCATTCCGACAGCCGTCGATGTCGATCACTACGCGCCCTCGGCGGAGAAGCCGGCTGGCGTGTTCGACGTCGTCTGGATCGGCAGCAGCTCGACGCGAAAATATCTCGAAGAGGCGATTCCTGCGCTGCGCCAGGCGGCAGAACACATTCCCGGCCTGCGGCTGAAGATCATTGCCGACTTCAATCTGGACAATCCCGGCTTTCCAACCTTGACGGTCCGCTGGCGGGCCGATAGCGAGGCCCTCGAATTGGCGTCGTCGCATGTCGGTATCGCGCCAATGCGCGACGACGACTGGAGTCGCGGGAAATGTGCGCTGAAAGTGCTGCAATACATGGCGGCCGGACTGCCGGTCGTGTCCTCGCCGGTCGGTGTCAATGGCGAGGCGGTGTTGCCGGGACAGACCGGTTATCTAGCGACCGACGATGCCGGCTGGGTGGCGGCACTGGTCGCCTTGGCCAAGGACCCGGTCCAGGCGCAGGCATTCGGCATGGCTGGGCGCCAGCGCGTCGAGGCGATCTACTCACTGGCGCGTGTGTCTACCGACTTGCTAGCGGCGCTGGACGACACCTGCCGCTGAGCGGCGATCACCTCCGCAACCACAATTGCGTCGCCATTGGCGTCCGAGAAGCGGCGGATCTCCCGCAGGCCGGACTGCATCAGCCAGTCAGCGAAATCCTTGTCCTTACGCGACACTTCCAGCACCACCATGTCGTAGGTTCCGGCTGCGACATCGGTGGCCAGTTGCGGGCGGTTCGGCGGGACGGCGCGCGTGGAATAGCGCCAGCCGGCGTAGTGGGCCGTCCGCGCACTTTCCAGGAAGATGCGTGGCGATTCGCGTTCGTGATGAGCGGCCAGCCAGGCACCAGCCGCCGGAAAGTGAGTTTTGGGCGGCTTCAGGGATGTGACATTGGCGAGGGCGATGACCCCGGCGAGTACGAGGATCGGCAAGCGCCAGTGCGGCCACTGGCCGATCAGGCGCTGCAGGCCGAAGGCGATGAAGGGTGTCGAGAACAGCAGCAGTGGCCCCAGGTAACGGCCGGAGGCGAATTGCTGCTGCAGCACGAAGACTGCCAGCACGAGCATGTGGCCGCCAAAAACCCAGGCAAGCAGGCTGTACCTGCCAAGAATTGAGTTCTTCAGCGGTACGAATGCAAAAGCGGCCAGCGGTAGCAGGAAGATCCCGAACTTGCCGAGAAGCTTCCATGGAATGAGTGCCAACGAGCCAAAGAACAGGATGGCGTGTGCCGTTTGTGCTTCCTCCCGGGCGTAATCGTTGAATGCCTTACCCATTTCCAGAGCTTTCTCGTCGAAGCTGGAGAAGTTGAAGCGACTGATTTCCCCGGCAATGCGCGAGCTATCCGGAATCAGTCCGGCAACATGGGCACCGAGAATGCCGAGTAGCAGTAGTGCCGGCAAGCCACCCAGCAGCACAGCCCGAAGCGTTCGCGACATACTGGAAGTCTGGCCGTGCTGCCAGAGCAGGATGCAGACGAAGAACACAGCAGCTTCAGGCCGAAACAGCATGGCGACTCCCAAACTGCCCTGAATTGCCAACGAAGGTCGCCAACCCGGCCGATTCGGCCACTCGACGGCGAGTCGGAGCGCAATCATCGTGAAACACCAGGCGCCGTATTCGCGTATCAGTTCATTGCGATATTCGTTCAGGCCCGGGAGTGCCAGCACAACGAAAGCGGCCAGCCAGGCAAGGTCGGGGTCGCTGCGGCGGATCAGGTCGACCATCAGCGCGCAGGCTGTGGCCAAAAATAAGGCATTCAGAAGATGGCCGCAGGTGTCGGGAGATAGTCCGGTGAGCGCGGACAACGAGGCCATCAGGACCGGCAGGAAGGGCCAAGTGAAAACTGCTTTCGCTGCTGGCAGGCCGCCTTCCAGGAAGGCGCGAGCGGCTTCGGTGTACAGCATGCCGTCCCGGTTCAGGTTGCCGGTGCCGACGGCCAGCGCCGAAAGTAGCAGGCTGGCCAGGAAGGTGGCGGCGACCGGACGGTCGCGCCAAGTCGCCAGCCCAGGGATCACCGCTTGACGACCAGCACGTCTTCCATCACCAAGTACTCCAGATCCGACCCGAAGAACATGTTCAGCGCATCGGTCGGCGAGCAGATCACAGGTTCACCGCGGCGATTCAGTGAGGTATTCAGCACCACGCCGTTGCCGGTAAGTTTTTCCAGCTCCAACATCAGGTCGTAATAGCGCGGATTGAATTCACGTTTGAGCACATGGGCGCGCGAGGTGCCGTCCTCGTGCACGACTTCCGGCACGCGGGTCTTCCATTCCTCGGCGACCTCGAAGGTGAAGGTCATGAAGGGCGCCGGGTGATCCGACTGCAGCATCTGCGGCCCGACCGTGTCGAGCATCGACGGGCAGAACGGGCGCCAGCGTTCGCGGAACTTGATCTGCGCGTTGATGCGATCAGCCACGCCGGGCACGCTGGGGCAGCCGAGGATGGAACGGCCGCCCAGGGCGCGCGGGCCGAATTCCATGCGGCCCTGGAACCAGGCCACCGGGTTGCCATCGGCAAGGATTTGGGCAATGCGTTGCGGCACCATGGTGGCACCATCGTCAATCTTTTCCCAATGAGGCTTGGCCGGATGGCGGGCGCAGGCTGCGATCACGTCCTCATTGCTGTAGGCGGGGCCAAGATAGACATGCGCCATCTTCTCGACAGGCGTGCCGCGTTGCACCGAAACATAGGATGCCGCGCCGATGGCGGTGCCGGAATCACCCGAGGCAGGCTGGACAAAGAGTTCCTTCACCTCCGGCCGGGCGATGATTTTCTGGTTGAGTTTGACGTTCAGCGCGCCGCCGCCGGCGAAGGCCAGCTTGCCAGTCTCGCGCAGGATGTCGCCGAGGTAGTAGTCCATCATCTGCAGCGACAGGTCCTCGAAGAGTTTCTGCATGCTTGCCGCATAATGGATGTAGGGATCGTCGGCAATGTCGCCTTCCCGTCTCGGCCCAAGCCAGTCGATCAGCTTGGGCGAAAAGAAATAGCCCTTGCCCTTTTCCTTGTAGCGCCGCAGGCCGATCACATTCGCGTAGTCCGTGTTGACAATCAGCTCGCCATTTTCAAACTTGGCCAGCCGTGAGAAATCGTAGCGTGTCGGATCGCCGTAAGGCGCCATGCCCATCACCTTGTATTCGCCGTCGAGCATCTCGAAGCCGAGGTATTCGGTGATCGCACCGTAGAGGCCGCCCAGCGATTCGGGGTCGTAGAATTCCTTGAGCTTGTGGATGCGCCCGTTCTCGCCATAACCGAAGAATGTGGTGGCGTACTCGCCCTTGCCGTCGATGCCGAGAATCGCGGTCTTTTCCTGGAAACCCGAGCAGTGATAG
The DNA here is from genome assembly GCA_030682175.1 of Rhodocyclaceae bacterium. Classification (GTDB taxonomy): domain Bacteria; phylum Pseudomonadota; class Gammaproteobacteria; order Burkholderiales; family Rhodocyclaceae; genus Sulfuricystis. The sequence continues at coordinate 25,562 of JAUXOM010000051.1, read as the reverse complement.
GCACTCGAGGCGTGAGCCAGATGGTGTTCGACCGGCACGATCTCGGTCTTGTCCAGATCGAAACCGAGTTGAACCAGGCACCACTCGATGTGCCTGCGATAGCGATAAAAGCGTCGGTTGCCCGTCAGAATCGCATCGATCGAGCGATCCGGCGCATACCAGTAGCGCCTGGCATAGTGCCAGCGCGCCTTGTCGGACAGGCTGATCGGCGCGAAGGGGATGGCAACGGCATCGACAGCGCCTGGCTTGATGCCAGCATATTCCAGGCAAAACTTTGCCGCCTCGTAAGGCATGCGTCCCTTGGCATGCTTGTCGCGCACGAAGCGCTCTTCCTCGGCGGCGGCCACGAGTTTGCCGTCGATGTAAAGCGCAGCGGAAGGGTCATGCGAAACGGCGCCGGACAACCCAAGTATTGTCAATGCCACTAGTAAAACCTCAGGGAAAAGGTGTCAGCCACAATTGAATCTGACAGCAAGGAGTAGGGGGCGAAGTATACAGATACCCGCAGATATAAGGCTATTGAGGGTGTATTGCAAAACCGGGCGATATAATCGCCGCGCCATACGCATCCTGCTTGTCAAAGCCACTTCGCTGGGCGATGTCATCCACAATCTGCCGGTCGCCAGCGACATTCGGCGCGTCTTTCCACAAGCGGAAATCGACTGGGTGGTGGAAGAGGGCTTTGCCGAGCTGCCGCGCCTGCATCCTGCCGTGCGGCGGGTGCTGCCGGTGGCCGTGCGGCGCTGGCGCAAGGCCTTGCTGGCGCGGGCCACCTGGCGTGAAATTGGCACATATCGCCGTCTCGCCAGCGCCGACTTTTACGATGCAGTACTTGATACGCAGGGTTTGCTGAAAAGCGCGCTGCTATCCACGCCGGCGCGCTTTTACGATCACTGCTTTGCCATTCCCCGCAACCAGCATGCCGTCATGCGCAATCGCCAGTTGGCGGCGGCAGCCCTGGGCTACGCGCTGGATGACTTGCCTCTCGACTACGGGATTGCCGCGCCGCCGTTGGTCGCGCCCTGGTTGCCGGCCGATCATTATGCGGTGCTGCTGACCGCCACCAGCCGCGCCGACAAGGAGTGGCCGGAGGCACACTGGCTTGCACTGGCCGCGGCGCTGAACGCTGCCGGCTTGCGCTGCATCCTGCCCGGCGGCAGCGCCAGTGAGCGTTCACGCGCCGTGCGCCTGGCGCAGGGCATGGCCAGCGCCATTGCCGCCCCCGCCATGAATCTGACCGAACTGGCCGGCCTGCTGGCCGGGGCGCGGGTCGTCATCGGCGTCGATACCGGCCTGGTGCATCTGGCCGCCGCCTTGCAGCGGCCGACCGTGGCGCTTTACAGTGCTTCAGACCCGATACTCACCGGCGTTCTGGCGGGTGAGCATTGCGTCAATCTCGGCGGCATCGGCACCCCTGCCGCCCCTGCCGAGGTGGCGGCCACGGCGTTGAAACTGCTGTGACGCGCTTTCTCTACACCCTGGCGATCTTCGCCCTGCTGCCCTGGGCGATGCTGCACCTTCTGTGGCGGGCACGTCGCCAGCCGGAATATCTGCAGCATTGGGGCGAGCGCTTCGGTTTTTATGGCGACTTGACGGCTGCCGCCGTACCCCATGCGGGGCATTTCATACCCGCTACGGGGCACTCCGTCCCGCCAACGCCGACTTTCCAGACCTTCTGGATCCACGCCGTTTCGGTCGGCGAAACGCGTGCCGCCCAGCCCCTGATCGCCGCCCTGCGCGAACGCTTTCCGGCCTGCCGCATTCTGCTCACCCACATGACGCCGACCGGGCGCGCGGCATCCGTGGCGCTGCTCGGCGACTCGGTCGAGCGGGTCTATCTGCCTTACGACACTCCCGGGGCGATGCGGCGTTTCCTGCGTCACTTTCGGCCGACGCTGGGTCTGATCATGGAAACCGAACTATGGCCAAACCTGATTGATGCCTGCCATGCGCAGGGGTTGCCGCTGCTGCTGGTGAATGCCCGGCTTTCGGAAAAATCGGCGCGGCGCTATGCGCGCTTTCCGCGTCTCGCGCGGCAAGCGCTCGAACAGTTAAGCGCCATCTCCGCCATCGGCGAGGACGATGCCCTGCGCTTGCGTGCACTGGGCGCAGCTGCCGTCACCGTTACCGGCAACATGAAGTTCGACATGACCCCGCCGGCGGAGCAACTGGAGATTGGCGCCATGTTACGTGGCCGCATTGGCACCCGTCCGGTCTTCCTCTGCGCCAGCACGCGCGAAGGCGAGGAGGCGCTGATTCTCGACGCTTGGCAGGCAAAAGTCGGCGTGACCGCAGGAAATCCCCTTTTTGGGACTGGCGACACGGCGCAATGCGCGACGCTTCTCGTCATCGTGCCGCGCCACCCGCAACGCTTCGACGCCGTGGCGCAGCTTGTCAGGCAGTGCGGACTGAAAATGCAGCGCCGTTCGGATGATGCCCCGGTCGCCGCCGATACGCAGGTCTGGCTGGGCGACAGCATGGGCGAGATGTTTGCCTACTATGCCGCGGCGGATGTCGCCTTTGTCGGCGGCAGCCTGCTGGATTTCGGCTGTCAGAACCTCATCGAGCCCTGCGCGGTGGGCGTGCCGGTATTGATCGGCCCTTCGACCTTCAACTTCGCCGAGGCTGCCCGCGCTGCGCTAGCGGCTGGCGCGGCGCGGCAGATCGGCAATGCCGCCGGGTTGGTCGAGCAGGCGCAGACCATCATGGCCGATGAAGCATGCAAACAAGCGATGGGGGACGCCGGTCGCGCCTTCGCGGCCCGGCATCGGGGCGCCACCCGGCGCACCATGGCTTTGATCCTCCCCCGCGAGGGGGGAGAAGAGGGGCGGGCGTTTTCATGATCGGGGGCGCTCGCCCCCGATCATGAAAGTAAGGCCCTCAATCGGGAAGGGCAGGCGCTACGCCTGCCTGCAGCAAGATAGCGAGCGCCGCGGCCCCCACCGGACGGCCGAAAAAGTAGCCTTGGCCCTCGTCGCAATGCTGGGCCAGCAGAAAAGCCACCTGCTCTGCTGTTTCGACGCCCTCCGCAATAACGAGTTGCCTGAGGCTTTTACCCATGCCGATCACGGCACTGACGATGGCGGCATCGTCCGGGTTGCGGGTTATCTGATTCACGAATGACTGGTCGATCTTCAGGGTATTGATCGGAAACTGCCGCAGATAACTCAGACTGGAATAGCCGGTGCCGAAGTCATCGACTGCAAGCTTGACGCCCAGGTCTGCGAGTGCGTGCAGAACGGAATCGGCAGACGCGGCATCCCGCATGAGGATGCTTTCGGTCAATTCAAGTTCCAGATAGCGCGGTTCCAGACGCGATTCATCGAGGGTCGCGCGCAAGTATTCGAGAAAGTCCCCGGCGCGAAACTCAAGCGCGGAGGTGTTGACGGCAATGGTGATCAGCGGCAAACCCGCATCCTGCCAGGCGCGGGCCTGGAGACAGGCTTCGCGCAGCACCCAGCGGCCGATCGGCAGGATCAGCCCGCAGTCTTCGGCGATGGGCACGAACTCTGCGGGTTCCAGCAGCCCGCGTTGCGGATGCTGCCAGCGGACGAGCGCCTCGATGCCGACGATCATGCCGCTGAGAAGATTTATTTTCGGCTGATAGTGCAACACGAATTCCTGTCGTTCCAGTGCGAGGCGCAGGCTGGCCTCGATGGTTTGTCGCGCAATGGCGCGGGCAGTCATTTCCTGTTCGAAGAATGCGTAGGAGTTGCGGCCGTTATCCTTGGCGTGAAACATCGCGGTGTCCGCATGCTTGATCAGGGTTTCCGCATCCAGGCCGTCTTCCGGGTAGATGCTGATGCCGATGCTCGCACCGATATGCAGATCGTGCTGGTCGATGAGGTGAGGTAGCGCGATCGTCATGAGCATCTTTTGTGCAGACAGGGCTGCGTCTTCCGGATGATCAATATCGGGAAGCAGCGTCACGAACTCATCCCCGCCCTGACGGCTGATTGTGTCCGACTGGCGCACGCAGCCCAGCAGGCGCTGACTCACCGACTGCAGCAATTGGTCACCCACGGTATGCCCCAGCGAGTCGTTGATGTGCTTGAAGCGATCCAGGTCCATGAACAGCACGGCGAGCTGCTTGCCGGAGCGCCGCGCCAGCGCAAGCGCCTGGGCCAAGCGGTCGTTCATCAGGATTCGGTTGGGCAAGCCGGTGAGTACATCGTGATGCGCCAGGTGGTCCAGTTCGATCTTCGCCGTTTGCACCTGCTCGGCCAGCTTGTGTGCTTCGATGGTGGCGATAACCAGCTGGGCGTTCGCTTGCCGCAACATGCTGATCTGATCGTCGGACGTTCCCTGAGTCATCTCTGCCGCGCGGATTCCCCGCTCGCGCGTGTCGACGGTCTCTTCGCGCACGTCGGCAGCCTTTTCGCGCAAACCCACGGCCTCTTCCCGGGCCGCAGCCAATTTCTCACGGCCTGGACCGGCCGCTTTATCGTCCATGACAGTGCTTTCCCCGTGCGGGATCCGCAGTGTCGTATTGGTTATTTCTGACCACTACCATCCTCCATTACCACCCGGTTCTGGCGGGAGCACAGCAAGGCTAGGCCTGCTATCCACAACAGTCGGTACGATGTCGCACAAAGCCTGGAGCCGTTCACAGCCGTGATCACTACGTTCATAGACCATATTGCCGGACATTAGGTTCACGAACAACGGGTCGGTCTTCAGGGCATTTGATCGGACGCGGCCTCTGACAATCGGGGCCGGAATAGCTGGCCGCCAGAATACTGGCGCTGCCTTATCCTGTTACCGCAAGTTCCAGCGCACTATCCAGAGCCCGCATGAATTCGCTGATCTTGATCGGCTTGGTGAGATAGCGGAAGAATCCTGCCTCCAGGCCTTTCTGGATATCGCGTGGCATGGCATTGGCGCTGATGGCCAGCACGGGGATGTGCGCCGTGGCCGGATCTTCACGCAGGATTTTCAGTGCCTCGATACCGCTGAGACCGGGCAGGTTGACGTCCATCAGGATCACTTCCGGCAGATGGGCGCGCGCCAGCGCGATGCCGCTATTGCCATCGCGCGCGCTCAGCATGCGGACATGCGGGACACCCTCGATGATCTGCTCGACCAGCATCAGGCTGGCCGGATTGTCTTCCACATAGAGCAGGGTGCGCAGCGGCACATTTCCCTGCGCGTGTGGCACAAGTTCTGCGGCCATGGCATGTTCGGGGGATAGTTGTGGCAACTCAGCACGGACCAGGTCGACCCAGAATTCGCTGCCCACGCCGACGGTGCTTTCCACACCGATAGCACCGCCCATCAGTTCGACCAGTTGCTTGGTGACCACCAGGCCGATGCCGGTTCCTTCCTCAGTGCCGGTCTCCTGCCCCAGACGGTTGAACGACTGAAACAGCTGCGCCAGCTTTTCCTGAGGCAAGCCCGCACCGCTGTCCTTGATGCGGATGCGGATGCGCTCCGGGCTGAGCGCGGTGCATGCCACCTCGACCGTTCCCTGTTCGCGGTTGTATTTGATCGCATTGGAAAGCAGGTTGATCAGAACCTGCTTGATCCGGGTGGGGTCGACATAAGCAAACCAGGTGGGGTCGACTTTGGCGAAGCTGATGTTGATGCCGCGTTGTTGCGCCTGCGGTCCGATCATGTCCTGGCATTCGAGCAGCACTTCAGACAGCGACAAGGGCTCCAGCGACAGCGAAAGTTTGCCGGACTCGATCACCGCGAGATCGAGGATTTCGTTGATCAGGTCCAGCAGATACCAGCCGGCCTTGATGATCTGCTGCAGCCGTTCAGCCTGGGTAGCCGTGGGCGGTGGTGAACCGGCTTCCAGCAACTGGGCGAAGCCGAGGATGGCATTGAGCGGAGTGCGCAGTTCATGGCTCATGCTGGAAAGGAAATCCGATTTGGCGAGGTTGGCTTTTTCCGCCAAGGCCTTGGCGCCCTCCATCTGAGCTTTGGCTATTTCGACTTGTTCGGCCAGTTTTTGTGCTTCGATGGTCGAAATGATCAGGCGTGCGTTCGCTTGCTGCAACATCGACATGTGTTCGTCTGACGCTGCCTGTGTCGTCTCTGCCGCGCGAATTATCCGCTCGCGCGAGGTGGCTGACCCTTCGCGCACGTCGACAGCATTTTCACGCAAATCCACGGCATCTTCGCGCGCCGTGGCCAAGGTTTCGCGGCTTCGAACGGCCGCCTTATCGTCCACGGCCGCAGGCGAACCCGGATCGTCGCGATCAGCAGCGCCGTCGCTGCCCCTTCTGTTCATTTGCCACGCTCCATCATCGGGTCGTTCTAGCCGGGGCTGAGCGTCGGCCGGCCCGACAGGATGCCAGCGTACTCGGACATGATCTCGCCAATAACGATGCCCTTGTTTGTAATGTCAAACAAGCGAATGTCCTTGCTGTGCTCACTGCCGCGGACTTTAACGACCGAGAAGGCGCGTTTGAATTGGCCAGCGATTTCGACATAGCGCTGCACGATAATGGCGTCAGCGAGAAAAGCGCTTCCAAATGGGCTGAAGCGCAAATCGGTGTAGCGGTCTTCCAGTTCCGAGGTCATCAATATCGTCACGCCCATGGCCGTCAGCTCGGCAATCATCCGGTACAGCGATCCGCGAAAATCCTCGCTGAACTCGGGCGCCAGCGCCAGCTCGAATCCCGACAGGGAGTCGATGACGACACGCTTGGCCTGCATATGGCCGATCATTTTGATCAAGTCATGCAGGGTTTCATCGATCGACAAATCCAGGGAACGCGTGTTGATCACCCCCACTTGCCCGGCCTTGACCAGCGCAGACAGTCTATTGTTCAGCAGCTGGCTGGGGCTTTTCTCAAATGCCGCGATCACGCCGGGTTCGCCCCGGCGCACCCCTTCGGCGAGAAATTCCGTCGCCATGATGGTTTTTCCGGAACCGGACGGCCCGACCAGAAGCAGCGAATAGCCGGCCGGCAAGCCGCCCCCCAGCATTTCATCGAGGCCGGGTATCCCCATGGGCACACGGGCATCTCCCGTGGACGTCTCGGACCCGGTGACCCCGCCCGGTTGGACAATCGCCCGCGGAAAAACCTGGAGTCCGGCATCGCTTATCCGGAAGGTGTGCAAACCCGAGGCCTGGGCCTGACCACGCATTTTGACCACTTGCATCTTGCGCACCATGGAGTTGCGGTGCAAATTTTGCGAAAGCCACAGGATGCCATCCGCCACGGTAAAGACCGGACTTGACTCGGCCTCTGGGGCCAGATATTCACCGATCAGGAACGTGGTGGCCTGCCAGCTCGTCATTTGCATGCCCAGCTGCTGTACAAACCGCTGCAGATCGGACACGCCCAGATCCTCGCGCTTGGCTGACTGTACGACTGATCGAAACGAATCCACGAACACCAGGCTGGGTGCATAGGCTTTCACTTCATCGGCGATGCGTGCCAGGACGCGGTCAAAATCCCCCCCCAGGAGCTCTGCAGACAGGTTGACGAAACGGATCGATTCATTGATTTTGTCGTGATCAAAAAACGTAAATTGCTGTTGGTAGCGGAGCATCTTCAAAGCGGGTTCCCCGAGTACCGTAAAGAACAGTGCCCGGTATTGCGGGTTGGCCAGCGAGAACATGATCTGGTGAGCGAGCGTTGTTTTTCCGCTTCCCGGCGTGCCCGCAATCAAGTTGAACGAAAATTCCGGCAGGCCTCCGCCCAACAGGTTGTCCAGGCCCGGTACGCCGGATGGCAGACAACGTATGGTTACCTTGTTACTCATGCTTGAACTCCTTGCTGGTACTGGTCGAAGCGTCATCGCCCCAGGCAGAACCTAAAATGCGGGCGGTTATCGGTTCGCCAATTAACTCGGCCAGGATGCCGGTGAACGTGACCAGTAACAGGCTGTTTGCTTCGCGGGCTTGCGACGGTGTTTGTCCCTCAAGGCGCTTTTTCAATTCCGCGAACCGCTGATCAGTCTGTTGCGACAGTGCGCTGGCCGCAAGCCAGGGAAATGTCGGCTGGGCAAGGAATACACTTCTCGCATACAGTGAATTGAATCCGTCCTCACCCACGATCGAAATGATTTTGGCCGCCATTGGCTCCCATAAGTCAATCGCGGCATCCGCAACTTTTTCAGGGTGCTGTGCCATGAGTCTTTCGATTAACTGGCGCCGCGGCGGGTCTCTGGTTTCCATAGGCAACATATCAATAATCGGCCGATATCAACGACGATAGTGGCATGCAGCCGCTCTTCGGGATCAAACATCCCGGGCTGGATAAACTTTTACCCGGAGGCATATTGGCCATATTCTTCGTCCTGTTTTTCGAAGCCTTGTGGCGTGCTTTTTAGTTCGAGCGATGCACTCGATTCCGTCCGCGAGCAGGGTAACGGGTTGATAGTACTACAACCCTGCCGGCGACGCCGCCGCGGGTCATTGGGACGGCCGTTCGCCCGGCTATCGCCGCGAAATCGTGCGGACTTCTGCCCCGCCTGCCGAAATCGACTGGGTGTTGGTGGAGGGCTTTGCCGAGGCCGGTCGCGCCTTCGCGGCCCGGCATCGGGGCGCCACCCGGCGCACCATGAAACAGATCATGGTGCCGACCGGGAAAGTTCTGGAAAAAAGCAGTTCACCACGGAGGACACGGTGATCACGGAGAAAAAACCAGGCGTTACGAAACAAGAGCATGTCGCCCGTTGGGTACGCCTGAATTTTGTGTGCTTGCGCCGTTTCTCCGTGTCCTCTGTGCTCTCTGTGGTGCGAACCGGGGTTTTAGGTTAATCCAGCAGCGCGTTGAGCGCCGCCAGATCGTCCGCGGAAAGGCTGCCAGTGGCGGCCTTGAGCCTGAGCTGGGCGATGAGGGTGTCGAGGCGCGCCTTCGCCAGCTTCTGACGCGTGTCGAACAACTGGCTCTGCGCGTTCAGCACATCGATGTTGATGCGTACGCCGACCTCATAACCCAGCTGGTTGGATTCGACGGCGAGCTGCGACGAGGCCACACCCGCTTCGAGCGCCCGCACCTGGGCAAGACCGGAGGTGACGCCGAGATAGGCCTGGCGGGCGCCCAGGGTGGCGGAGCGGCGCGCATTGTCCAGATCGGCGCGCGCCTTTTCATTGAGGGCAACCGCCTCGCGGTCACGCGACGAGACCGCGCCGCCCGCAAAGAGAGGCACGGCGAGCTGCAGCCCGATGGTGCTGCTCTTGCCGTCGCTGCCCGTGCCGCCCGGGATGACACTGCCGCCGGCCGCGCTCCGGCCGTGGGTGGCGACCAGATCGAGCGTCGGATAATGGCCGGCGCGCTGCTTTTCGATTTCGCGGCTGGCAATCGCGACGTTGGTCTGGGCCAGTTGCACGCCCAGGTTGCCGGTTTCGGCGGAGGCCACCCACTGCGCGATATCGTCGGGCTGCGGCCGGGCGATCTGCACATTGGGCCGCAGCGCTTTCAGGGTCGCGGCTTCCTTGCCGGTCAAGGTCAGCAGGGTCTGACGCTTGACGGTCAAATCGTTCTCGGCGGCAATTTCCTGCGCGACGGTCAGGTCGAAGCGCGCCTGCGCCTCGTGGGTGTCGGTGATGGTGGCCGTACCGACCTCGAAGTTGCGCTTGGCCGACTCGAGCTGCTGGTCGATGGCTACTTTTTGCGCGTGCGCGGTCGCCAGCGTTTCCTGCGCCAGCAGCACGTCGAAGTAGGCCTGGGCTACGCGCAGGATGAGATCCTGGCTGGCCTGGGCGTATTGCGTTTCGGCGGAGGCCACGGCCAGGCCGGCTTGCTGGTAGCCCACCCAGTTCTGCCAGCGGAACAGGGGCTGCGCGAGCGACACGCCCCAGCCGTTGCTGTTGTAGGCTCCGCTGCGTGTCACCGACGGGCTGGTGCGCGAAGTGGATTCAATATCGTTCCACGTCGTGTTCGCGGACAAGCCGATGACCGGCAAGAGACCGGCGCGGCCCTGCGGCAGCTTTTCCCGGCCGGCATCGAGCTGGGCGCGGGCGGCGGCATATTGCGCATCAAAGCCCACGGCATCCCGATAGACCTGCAGCAGATCGGCTGAATGGACATTCAGGGCACCTCCTGCAACGGCAAATGCAATCAATGTTTTCAGGGCGAGCTTCATGCGAGTCTCCGGTAAGGGTGAATATTCAGTAGGTGGGTGCCGAAGGGTCGACATCGCGCGACCAGGCCGCCATGCCACCGTAGAGATTGATGATGTTGGTCAAGCCCTGATGTTCGAGAAACATCCCGACCTGATAGCTGCGGGCGCCATGGTGGCAGACGATGACAGTCTCGGCGTCGCGTTGCAGTTCAAGGTAGCGCGCCGGAATCGCGCGCATCGGTATCAGTTTGGCCCCGGGAATGCGCACGACATCGAATTCCCAGGGCTCCCGCACGTCGATCAGCAGCGGTGGCGCGCGACCGGGGTCGTCGAGCCATTCCTTGAGCTGGGCGGCGGTCAGTTGTTTCATTACCAACGACTCAGCAGGTCCACTGTTCGTCATTCCGGCGTAAGCCGGAATCCAGTGCTTTTGTGGCCGGGTGACATTCCTGGATTCCGGCTTGCGCCGGAATGACGGGGTTTTCGATGAGCACCTGAGCAATTGCTTTCATTAAAAAGTAAAGCGCTCCGTTGGGGCAGCGCTTTGCAGCATCGGCACGTCGGTTTCGAGCAGGTCGAGGCTGCTATAGGCAGTCTCGGTCTGGCGCGTGACCAGGCGCAACTTCATGACCGGCGCAATGCCAACGGGGGCGACAAAGGCCAGCAGCCGGCCGCCCACCTTCAACTGGGCGAGCAGCGCTGCCGGCACTTCAGCCACGCCGCCCGAAACCAGGATGAAATCGAAAGGCGCATGGCTGGCAACCGAGGCCGGCAGGCCAGCCAGGCCATCGCCGATTTCGATCGTCACATTGGCCACCCCATCATTGACCAGATTGCGGCGCGCGCGCTCGGCGAGCGCCGGATCGATTTCCAGCGTCCACACCTGCTGCGCCTGCTCGGCCAGCAAGGCCGCCATGTGACCGGAACCGGTGCCGATTTCGAGTGCCCGGTCGCTGCGCTTCAGGCTGGCCGTCTGCAGGATGCGCGCTTCGAGCTTGGGCGTCAGCATCGCCGCCGTGGGCGAGAGCGGAATGGCGCAATCGGCAAAGGCGAGGGCGCGGTAGGCATCCGGCACATAGTTTTCGCGCTGGTCGGCATACAGCAGCTCAACCACCGCCGCCGACAGCATCTCGGCGGTGCGTAGTTGCTGCTCGATCATGTTGTGGCGGGCTTGTTCGTAGTTCATGGGATGTCTCCAAAATGGGGGCGTTGGCGGGCAAGACAAGATGGCCTATTTTACGCCGGCGCTCCTGGCGGGGTGGGTTCATTGACACGGTACCACGCGGCGTAAAGGGCGGGCAGGAAGAGCAAGGTCAGTGCCGTGGCGATGATCAGGCCGCCCATGATGGCCACCGCCATCGGCCCCCAGAAGATCTGCCGGGACAGCGGAATCATCGCCAGCACCGCCGTCCCGGCGGTCAGCATGATCGGGCGAAAGCGGCGTACCGCCGAACCGATGATGGCTTCCCAGGTGCTCTTGCCGGCTGTTTCGTCCTGCTCGATCTGGTCGAGCAGAATCACCGAGTTGCGCAGGATCATGCCCAGCAACGCAATAACACCCAGGTTGGCGACAAAGCCGAAGGGCTTGTCAAAAGCAATCAACGCCAGCGCCACGCCGATCAGGCCGAGCGGTGCGGTCAACAGCGCCAGCACGGTACGCTTGATGCTTTGCAGCTGGATCATCAGCAGGGTGATGACGGCAATGAACATCAGCGGCACGACGGCCTTCAGCGCATTTTCGTTCTTCGCCGATTCCTCGATGGTGCCGCCGATGGCAACGTGATAGCCCGGCGGCAAGCGGGCGCGGATGTCGGCAAGCTGCGGATCAATGTGCTGCGAGACGGTCGGCCCGGTCACCTTCGAGTTGGCCAGATCGGCGCGCACCTGGATCGCCGGCAGGCGATCGCGACGCCAGATGACTCCCTCCTCCAATACCGGGACGAGTTTGGCAACCTGGGCAAGCGGCACCCATTTTCCGCCGGCCAGTGGCACGGGCAGGTCGGCCAGGCGGTCAAGGCTGCCACGCTCGGGGCCGCCGGCACGCCAGACGATGTCGATCAACTGGTCACCCTCGCGAAACTGCGTCAGCGTCGCACCAACCTGATGCGCCTGCAAGGCCTGCGCCACATCCTGGCTGGACACGCCGAGCACGCGGGCGCGCGCCTGGTCGATCTCCACCCGGACACTCTTGGCCTTTTCGTTCCAGTCCAGATGCACGTCGCGAATGTCGGGATTGCCGCGCATCACCGTCGCCACTTCGCCGGCTATGCCACGCAGCGTTTCGACGTTTTCGCCGACGACGCGAAACACCACCGGGTAGCCCACCGGCGGGCCGTTTTCCAGCCGTTGCACACGCGTGCGCAGATGGCTCCACGAACCGTCCGGCGCCTGAAAAGCGGTCATCAGCCGGCTGCGTACCGCCTCGCGCTCGTCGAAACCCTTGGTCACGATCACCAGCTGGCCGAAGTTGTCGCTGAACAGTTGCTGATCGAGCGGCAGATAGAAGCGCGGCGCGCCGTTGCCGACGTAGGCCGAGAAATGTGAAATATTTTCATCGCCCGCCAGCAGCGCCTCGACGCGGCGCACCTCGGTCTCGGTCGCCTTGAGTGCGGCGCCCTGCGGCAGCCACAGATCGACCAGTAGTTCGGGGCGCGACGAGGGCGGGAAAAACTGCTTCTGCACGGCGGTGTTGAACAGCACCATGCCCAGCACGAAGGCCAGTACGCTCGCCACAATCACCGTCCAGCGCCGCCGCAGGCACCAGGTCACCAGCGCGCGAAAGCGCCGGTAGAAGGGCGTGTCGTAGGGGTCGCCGTGATGTTCCGCGCCGAATTTTCGCAGCGCCTTTTCGTCGAGCAGCTTGTAGCCGAGCCAGGGCGTGAAGATGACTGCGACGATCCATGAGGTCAACAACGCGATCGTCGTCACGGCGAAAATCGCGAAGGCGAATTCGCCGGCGCCCGACTTGGCAAAGCCCACCGGCGTGAAGCCGGCCACCGTGATCAGCGTGCCGGTCAGCATCGGGAAGGCGGTCGAGGTATAGGCGAAGGTGGCGGCCTTGAACTTCTCCCAGCCCTGCTCGATCTTCACCACCATCATCTCCACGGCGATGATCGCATCATCGACCAGCAGGCCAAGCGCAATGATCAGCGCACCCAGCGAGATGCGGTGCAGGTCGATGCCGAAGAACTTCATCAGCAAAAAGGTCATGGCCAGCACCAGCGGAATCGACAGCGCCACCACCATGCCGGTGCGGAAACCCAGCGTGAGAAAGCTGACCGCCAGCACGATGGCGACGGCCTCGGCCAGCGTTTTCATGAACAGGTTGAGCGCCACCTGCGCGACGGCGGGCTGGTCGGCCACGGTGCTCACCGCCATACCCAGCGGCAGCTCGCCGGACAGGCGCTCGATCTTCGCCCGCAGCCTCGCCCCCAGCTGGATGGCGTTGCCGCCCCGCGCCATCACCACGGCAATCCCGACGGCATCTTTGCCGGCCACCCGCATCTTTGGGTTGGGCGGGTCGGCCAGCCCGCGCCGCACCTCGGCAATGTCGCCCAGGCGAATCTGCCGGCCACCGACCGCGAGCGGCGTGGCGCGAATCTGCTCCACCGTATCGAAGCCGCCGCTCACGCGCAAACGCACGCGATCACTGCTTGTCTCGACGAAGCCGGCCGGGGCAACGGCATTCTGTCTGGCCAGTGCCTCGGCGACCTGGCCGGGCGTCAGCCCGAGGCTGGCCAGCCGCGGCGGGGCGACTTCGACGTAAATTTTTTCATCCTGCACGCCAAGCAGGTCGACTTTCTTGACGTCATCCAGGCTGCGCAGTTCACGTGCCATGCGCACCGCCGCGCGCCGCAACTCGGCCGGATCGTAGCCGTCGCCGGTCAGCGCGTAGATATTGACATATACGTCGCCGAATTCGTCATTCGGAAATGGGCCTTGCACGCCGGCCGGCAACTGATGGCGGATGTCGTCGAGCTTCTTGCGCACCTGCCGCCACGACTCGGGCACCTCGGCCTTGGGCGTGTGGTCCTTGAGCTGGATGAATACCAGCGATTCACCAGCGCGCGACGCAGACTTGATCACATCCACATAGGGTGTTTCCTGCAATTTCTTCTCGATGCGCTCGGTCAGTTCGGCCTCGACCTCCAGCGCCGTCGCGCCCGGCCACTGGGTGCGCACCACCATGACCTTGAAGGTGAAATCCGGATCCTCGGCGCGACCGAGCTGGAAGAAGGCCAGCACGCCGCCGACCATCAGCACGATCATCAAATAGAGCACCATCGACGGGTGTTCGAGTGCCCATGCCGAGAGATTGATGTTCTTCATGGCACGGCGATCCGCACCTTTTCGCCGGCAACGAGCTTGAAGGCACCGGCGGCGACAATCTGTTCGCCCGCATTCAGGCCGCTTTTGAGCACCGCGCCGGCATCGCTGTAACGCTCGATTTCGACCGCGCGCTGGCTGACCGTGTGGTCCGCACCAATCACCCAGACGGCGGCCCCACGTTCCCCCGCGCCTTGTTGCAGGAGCGCGGCAAGCGGCACGACAAGCGGCTGTTTTTCCTGGCGGGCGAAGCTCACTGTTGCTGTCAGCCCCAGTGGCAGATCGGCCGGGGCGGCGTCGAGCGTCACGCGCGCGGCGAAGGTGCGCGTGGCCGGATCGGCGGCCGGCGCCAGTTCGCGCAACACCACGCGATAAACCTTGTCCGTGGCGTCGGCCCACAGTTGCGCCGTCCCGCCAGCGCCGACTTTCAGCCCGGCAATATGAGCCTCGGGAAGGTTGATCGCCACCTCGCGCTCGCCGTCCCTGGCCACGCGGAACACGCCCTGTCCCGCTGCCACCACCTGTCCCGGTTCGGCCAGCACGGCAACCACCACGCCGGTGGTATCGGCGACCAGCGTTGTGTAGTCCGCCTGGTTTTTCGCCAGTTGCGCCTGGGCCGTGGCGGACTGCGCGGTGCTGACTTTCGCGTCGAGTGCGGCCTGACTGACGAAATTCTTCGCTTTCAATTCCTGCGTGCGCTGCAATTCCGCCGCCGCCAAAGACCGGTTGGCCTCGGCCTGCACCGCCGTCAGTTGCAGGTCGGCGGGGTCGAGGCGCGCCAGCGGCTGGCCGGCCTTGACGCGCGCACCGGCGTCGACCAGGCGAGCAACGATTTTGCCGCCGACACGAAAAGCGAGTTGGGATTCGTAACGCGCGCGCACTTCGCCGCTGTAGCGGTTCTCGGACGCCGTCTGATTGGACGAAGAATCGGCGCCGACTTTATTGCCCCCCCACGCTCGCAACCCCGGCTCGCTGCCCCCCACAGGGGGGCTGACGTCGGCTTGGGACGGCCCGGCGCCGACTGTCATGGCCTTGACCAGTTTGGGGCCGCTGCTGGCGGCATCGGGCGGCGGCAATTTTTCGCCGCAGGCGGCGAGCAGGAAGCAGGCGATGAGCAGTGCGCTTTTATTCACGGGAACTCCACGTCAGGCGTGCGGTTTCGGCAGGAGCTTCTGGATGCGGTGGATGGCATCGTCAACATAGGTGAAAACGACCGGGATCACCAGCAGGCTGAGGAAGGTCGAGGTGATCAGGCCGCCGATGACGACGATGGCCATCGGCGCACGGAAGCTCGGGTCGGTGCCCAGCCCGATGGCGATCGGCATCATGCCGGCGCCCATGGCGACGGTGGTCATGACGATGGGCCGGGCGCGCTTGCGGCAGGCGTCGAGCAGCGCGTGCCAGCGGTCGAGGCCGGGTTTGCCACCAATTCCACGCCGCGCCAGCACGACATAGTCGATGAGCAGGATGGAGTTCTTGGTGGCGATGCCCATCAGCATGATCAGGCCGATCATCGACGGCATCGACAGCGACGACTGCGTCACGAACAGCGCGAGGAAGGCGCCGGGCACCGAGAGCACCAGCGCGGCGAGGATGGTGACCGGCTGGACGAAGTCCTTGAACAGCAAGACCAGCACCACGTAGATGCAGAGCACGCCGGTCAGCATCGCCAGGCCGAAGCTGGCGAACAGCTCGCCCATCGCTTCAGCATCGCCGACCGTGGTCTGCAGGATGCCCGGCGGCAGGTTCTTGAGGCTGGGCAGGGCGAGCGCCAGATTCTCGACCTCGCCGAGCGGCTGCTGGTTGAGTTCGATCTCGAAGTTGATGTTGCGCAGGCGGTCGTAGCGGTCGATCTCGGCCGGCCCGCCGGCCAGCGTCAGGCTGGCGACATTGGCGATCATCACCGGCCCGTGCTTGCCCGGTACGGTCAGCCGCCCCAACAGGTTCAGGTCCTGGCGGGCTGCGACCGGCAGCTTGACGACGATGGGCACCTGCCGCTGGGCGAGGTTGAGCTTGGCGATGCTCTGGTCGTAGTCGCCGGCCGTGGCGATGCGCAGCACGTCGGCGATGGCCGCCGAGGTGACGCCGAGGTCGGCCATGCGGGCGAAGTCGGGTCGTACCACCAGTTCCGGCCGGGTCAGGCTGGCCGTGCTGGTCACCGCACCGATGCCGGGGATGGCGCGCAGCTCGCGCTCGACGGTGCGGGCATGTTCGGTAAGTAGCGGGCCGTTCTCGCTCGCCAGCACCAGCACGTATTTCTCGGAAGAACCGCCGAAACCGACCTTGACCTGCACGCCGGGCAGCAGCGCCAGCGCCTCGCGCAACTCTCTCTCCACCGCCTGCTTCTTGACGCCGCCGCGCTCCTTGCGCGGCGTCATGTTGATGGTCAGCGTTGCCTTGCGCACCTCCGATGCGCCGCGCGGGGCGAAGGGGTCCGAGCCGGCCGCGCCGCCGCCGATGGCGGTATAGACCATCTTCACATGCGGATGCTTCTCGACGATGCGGCGCGCGGCCTCGGCGGCTTCGAAGGTTTCCTTGAAGGTGCTGCCGGGTTGCAGCGAGATATAGACCTGCGTCTGCGACAGGTCGTCCGGCGGCATGAAGCCGGTGGGCAGCAGCGGCACCAACGCGAAGGAGCCGAAGAAGAAAATGAGTGCGCCCAGCGTGGTCTTCAAGCGATTATTCAGGCACCACGCCGCCCAGCCGGTGTAGATCTCCAGCCAGCGCGGCTCGTGGTAGTCCTTGCTTGGCGGGCGCAGGATATAGGCAGCCATCATCGGCGTCAGCATGCGTGCGACGACCAGCGAGAAGAACACGGCGATGGCCGCGGTCCAGCCGAACTGGACGAAGAACTTGCCCGCCACGCCGCTCATGAAGGCGGTGGGCAGGAAGACGGCGATCAGCGTAAACGTCGTGGCGATCACGGCCAGGCCGATCTCGTCGGCCGCCTCCATCGCGGCCTGATAAGGCGTCTTGCCCATGCGCAGGTGGCGCATGATGTTCTCGATCTCGACGATGGCGTCGTCGACGAGGATGCCGACGATCAGCGACATCGACAGCAGCGTCACCACGTTGAGCGAAAAACCCATCAGGTACATCACGCCGAAGGTCGGGATGACCGACAGCGGCAGGGCGGTGGCCGATACCAATGTCGCCCGCCAGTCGCGCAGGAACAGCCAGACCACGAGCACGGCAAGCAGCGCTCCCTCGATCAGCAGCAGCATCGAACCCTCGAAGTTTTCCACCACCGGATCGACGAAGTTGAAGGCTTCGGTGATGGTGATGTCGGCGTGTTCGGACTTGAGCTTTGCCAGCGCGGCGCGCACGCCGTCGGCGACCTCGACCTCGCCGGCGCCGCGGCTGCGCACGATCTCGAAACCGACCACGGGCTTGCCGTTGAGCAGCGCCGCCGAGCGCTGCTCGGCCACCGTGTCGCTGACGGTGGCCAGTTCACTCAGCCGCACCCGGCGCCCGTCGGCCAGCGCAATTTCCATGGCGCCGAGTTCATCGGCGGACTGCACCGTGGCAATGGTGCGCACCGACTGCTCGGCGCCGCCGATATCGGCGCGCCCGCCCGAGGCATCCTGCTGGATCTGCCGCAACTGGCGCGAAACGTCGGACGCCGTGGCGCGCAGCGCCAGCAATCGCGCCGGGTCGAGCTCGACGCGGATCTCGCGCGTGGCGCCGCCGACGCGCGCGACGGCACCGACGCCGCGCACGCTGAGCATGGCCTTGGTCACAGTGTTGTCGACGAACCACGACAGGGCCTCGTCGTCCATGCGGGATGACGCGACGGTATAGGTGAGGATGGGCGAACCGGAGAGGCTGACCTTGGTGATCACCGGGTCCTTGAGATCGCCCGGCAGATCGGCGCGGATGCGCGAGATGGCGTCACGGACGTCGTCGACCGCCTCCTGCGTCGGCTTTTCCAGGCGGAATTCGACGGTGACGGTGGCCGTGCCATCCTGCACCTTGGTGTAGATGTGCTTGAGGCCCTGCAGTGTCGCCACCGCATTTTCGATCTTGCGCGCCACTTCGGTTTCCATCTGCGCTGGTGCGGCGCCGGGCAGGCTCGCGGTAACGCTGACCGTCGGCAGATCGATGTCCGGGAACTGCTGGATTTTCATGCCCTTGAAGGCCATCAGGCCAAACAGGGTGAGCATGATGAACAGCAACACCGCCGGAATCGGGTTGCGGATCGACCAGGAGGAAACGTTCATGGCTGCACCGGGCCGCCCCGGGGAGCGATGCGCGGCTTGCCCCCTCCGGGGGTGGGGGGCAGCGAGCGAATGCGGGCGTGGATGAGCATCATGGCCTGCTATCGGAAGCAGCAGGCGCGGCGACGATGCGCACGATGTCGCCGTCGGCGAGGAAGCCGACGCCGCTGGCCACGACCTGGGCCTTGGCGTCGAGCCTACCGACCTCGATACGCTCGCCACTGCGGCGCCCGGTCGTCACCTTGACTTGCGTCACCCTGGCCACGTCGGCGCCATCGACGCGGAAGACGTAAGCGAAGCCCTCGCGCAGCAGCACGGCCGCTTGCGGCAGTGTCAGCGCCGGGCTCTGGCCGAGGCGGAATTCGCCGCGCGCGAACATCCCGGCACTGAGCTTGCCGGCCGCCTCCGCCGGCAGGTCGACAAAGACCAGCGCGTTGCGGGTCTGCGGGTCGACGGTCGGCGCGACAACGCGCACCACACCTGCGACTTCCTCGCCGTTGGGACCGGTCAATGTCGCCGCCTGGCCGGGCTTGATGCGGCCGAACTCGGCCGCGGTAACCTCGGCACGCCATTCGAGCCGGCCGCCGCGGATCAGGCGGAAGAGTTCCTGGCCCGGCTGGGTCAGGGTACCGACCGTCGCGCTGCGGGCCGAGATGATGCCGTCGTCGGGGGCCAGCACCGTGGCCTTGGAACGCTTCAGTTCGGCCGTCTGCAGGCGCGCCTTGGCGGCATTGAGGCGGGCCAGCGCGGTATCGGCAGCCGTCTGCGTCTGGGTGTTCTGCTGCGCGCTGTAGAAACCCCTTTCGGTCAGTTGCCGCGCCCGCTCGTGATTGGCCCGGGCTTCGGTCAGCGTGGCCGCGGCTTCGGCGACGCTGGCGCGCATCTCGGCGGATTCGCTGTCCACCGTGTCCGCGGCAATGCGCGCCAGCACCTGGCCCTGCTTCACCACGTCGCCGACGTTGGCAAGCACTGCGGTGATGCGGTAATTGCTGATCTCCGGGCCGATGACCGCCTCCTGCCAGGCCGCGATGTTGCCGCTGGCCTTGAGAAGCTGCGGCCAGTCGAGTTGCTGCGGGGTGGTCGTGGTCACGGTCAACGCCACCTTGGCAGACGCCGCTGGGGCGGCAGCCTCCTGGGGCGCTTCGCCGCAGGCTCCCAGCAGCAATGCGCCGGCCAGCGTCAAGCTGAGTCTGTGATTCACTGGCTCCCCCTCGGCGCAGCTTCGACCCGCAGCCCGCGCAGCATGATTTCGAAGTATTCGGAAAAATAGTGTTCGTCAGCCACGCCGGCCGCCGCGCAGCAATCGATCGAGTGACGCCAGATCATGCGCATCAGGACCGGGGAGATCACGATATGGATCGCCGCGTCGAGGTTGGCTGGCCGAAACTCGCCGCGCGCAATGCCGCGTTCGATGACGCTGCGGATCAGAGCCGTGCCGCGCAGGATCACCTCCTCGTGGTAGAAGCGCGCGATCTCCGGGAAATTGCGCGCTTCGGCGAACACCAGCTTGGGAATGCCGCCGAGGCGCTGCGAGCCGATCAGCCGCCACATGCTGCCGACCACTTCGCGCAGCAACTCTGCCGAATCCCCCGAAAAACCGCTTACCAGGCTTTCGCCTTCCGCCAGCGCCGGCAGGATGCCCTCGCGCACTACCGCCTTGAAGAGCGCCTCCTTGCCGTCGAAATAGAGATAAAGCGTACCCTTCGACACGCCGGCCTGCGCCGCCACAGCCTCAAGCCGCGTCGCGGCGTAGCCCTTTTCGACAAACAGGTCGAGCGCGGCGGCGGTCAACTCGGCCGGACGGGCTTCCTTGCGGCGACGGTGCGAGGTTTTTTCGGTTGGGCTGGCGGGGAGGGGCATATTGAGGAGAAAATAATTACTGACCGATCGGTCAATAATCTAACGGGATAACCCGCGCCTGTCAATCGCCAAGGCCGTCAAGGATCACCGCGACCTGCTGGCGTTCCGCATCGGCATACAGGGTCATGGTCCCCGGAGCGATGTCGGCAACAAACACCGCGGACGCCCAGCGCTGGGCGTCGGGCAGGATTTCGCCAAGGCGATTCGGCAGGCCGAGCAGCGCGGCTTCGTCGATGGCGTTATCCGGCCGCCCGGGGAACAGCGCGAAGTACAGCATGTCCGCCTCGATCAGTTCGTTGAGGAAGTGGGTGCCGAGGGACACGTCGGGAATCAGGCTTTCGTGCATGCCGACAATTTCGCACAGCGCGGCGACATGATTGATCTCGCCGAAGTTCACCGGCAGGCCCAGCCAGAGGTCGCGCGTTCCCCAGCGCCCCGGGCCGAGCATCAGCACCGTGCGATCGGCACTGGCCTGATTGATGCGGCCGATGATGCGGGTCACGGCGAGGCGGTCGTCCTGATTGAGCTGGCCATACACCGCCGGCACGACATAGACCACCCGGTCGGGATTGATCACCCGGCTGGGACCGATCACCGCGCCCCTGGTATCGATGAGATGCGGCACGTCGGTGGGCGGAGCGACCGAGACGACGCCCTCGACATTGCGCACCTGCATTGGCCGGCACTGCAGGAGATTGATGCGATAGGCGCCGCCCGGCAGGATGTTGAGCGCGAACTCGATTTCCACGGGATACTGGTAGGCGGCATGCAGATGGCGCAGCATCTTGCGCATGTCGTCGATGAACGGCGTCGCCTCGATCAACTGGTCGAAGGTGAGGAAGGCGGGCTTGCCGGGTTCCTCCCGGGTGGTAAACAGCGCCAGCGGAAAATCCGGCTGATCGCGCACCATCTCGGCGAACAGACCTGAAACGAGGCGGTTCTCCTCGAGATCGAGCGCATCCATGCGCCGCTGGGCGTGGCGGGCGATGGCGCCAAAATTAGTTTCAGGACGCAGTTCGGGCGCATTCAGCGCCACCAGGCGCGTGTAGTCGTCGTCGGAACGATCGACGGCGCGGGTGCCGAGGCCCGCCACCAGCCGGATCACGCCGGCCTTCATGTCGATGCGGGGATTCCATGGATAGGGGTTGATCGACAGGCCGACGCCGGCGGCATGCGGGTGGAAGTAGCGGCCGCCGGCCGTGCCCGAGACGCGCATGATCAGCAGCGCCATCTGCTCGTTTTCGCCGATCAGGCCGCGCCGTTCGCGGTAGCGCAACGCCGCTTCGCTCAAGGTGCTGGCATAGACCTGCCGGACGGCGTCGAGCAGGTCGTTGAGGCGATTCTCCCAGGGGCCGCGGTTCGGGCAGAACACGCTGTCGTACTGCCCGGCGAAGGCGTTGCCGTAGCAGTCCTCCAGACGCGAGCTGGAGCGCACGATGAACGGCCATTCGCCGAAATAATCCAGCATGGCCTCGAACTGCCGCAGCGTCGAGCGTGAAAACTTACCCGCCATGATGCGGGCACGCGCCGTGTCGAGATCGGTGAGGAAGGTCGCCGGATCGCTCTGGTGACGACGAATCCACCACAGGCCGTTATGGACGAAAAAGGTGTCGAAGACTTCGGTGCCGACATAGAACGAATCGTGGGCTTCAAGTTCGGCGGTCAGGGTGCTGGCGTCGCGGCGCAGGATCGCGCGTGCCAGCAGCATGCCGAGCGCCTTGCCGCCGATGGTGCCGTTGCCGATCATGCGCCGGCGCACTGTCAGCAGGTCGTCGAGGGTCAGGTATTCGTCCGCCAGCCGCGCCATGGACGGATCGCCGGGAAACACCATCCGGCTGAGGCGTTCAAACCACTCGGCCTCGGCGGGATCGGGAAAACCCGCCGAGTGTGCGGCCGCCACCAGCTTCGCCGCGGCGAACTCCTTCTCCCAGTGGCTGGCGATATGGTTGTCCTCCAGCCCCGGCCATTGCGAGTTTGAGAGGATCTCCGCGACCGTGCCGCTGTCCCGCACCGGACGAAAATGGTCGTCCGCATCCCAGGCGTGAATCAGGTCCATCGCGGCCGAGGAACGATGCTGCACCTTGATCGGACGCAGGTAGAAACGCCCGCGGGAATGGAAGAGATCGATCAGGAACTGCGTCGTTTCGGTAATCACCGCCATGGCCGACTGGGCGTGGCGATTGCGGTAGACGCCGAAGTAGGTCACGGTCTCAAGATCCAGCAGGCGCGGGCAGGTCAGCAGGAAGAAGTTTCCCAGCATGCGGTCGGACTGCCAGGCATCGGCGAGGTCCGACAGGCAATCGAAGACATACAGCGTCTCGCGCCCGGCCGCCTCGATTACCGAATGCACCTGGTCGACGAAGGCATCGAAGCCGTCGGCAGGCCGTGGACGCTGGATTTCCGCGCCGTCGGCAACCGTGAGCAGCGGCGGATGCGCGGCAAAGCGGAAATAGATCAAGCGGCGCTGCTGCAGCCGTGCCGCCGCGGCATATGGCCTGACCAGTGCAAAGTATTCGTCAAGCGATTGAATCTGCCAGACGAGGTTGTCGCCGCGCTGCACGCCGCGCAACACCGCATCGAGTTCCGGCAGGCCGGTGGTGGGGACAAAGGATGAGCTCATGAATGACACCTTGGCGCGATGGCTGCACATTGTATAGGCGCGTGGCCGGACGCCCAAGGTGGCGCAGCCAATCCATGGAAAGGGTGTGGCCACCCCTTAAAGCTGGCTTATACTCACTAGCATAACGGTAATTAATAAATGCCGAATTGTCGCCGCGACGATTGTTTTCCTGCCGCATGGACGGCAGAATCCAGTCACAACGCTGAGGAGGGAAGACGCATGTCCAGTATCGTCAATGTCATTTTTGACCGCGCCCATGAATACGAACTCATCGCCCACACCGGCATGTCGCGCGACGAAGCCGGCCAGTGGCTCAATGCGCAGTGGGAAGAACTGGAGTGCGAGACCACCAACCCGATGGGCAAGGTTCTGGTTCTCGACAAAATTCTCGGCATCGCCAAGTATGCCGGCGAAAAACGCTTCGCCGAAGCCGGCGAATGGGCCAGGAATTATGCCAATGCAGTGGCTGCCGTGCTGCAGCGGCCAGCGGTGCGGGTGGATGTTGCCGATCACGTGATCGGCTAGGTCTGGCCCGCCCTCCCCCAACCCCTCCCGCGCGGGAGGGGTGACTGTTGACGCGCTACGCGCGTTTGTTACGGGGCGCCCCGTTCAGGCCTGTTCAAGAAAGCGATAGATCGCTTCCAGCCGCGCAATGCCGTCATTCAACTCCAGTAACTGTTGCCTTTTCTGCAGCGGTAGCGGCAGCAGTTCCGCCCAGCGGTCGGCTACCCAGGCGGCGTCGTAGAAATGATACGGTTGGGGCGGCTTGGCCTCTTCCAGGCCTTCGATCAGCGCCCGCAGCATCGGGACAAGTCGCGCGTAATCACCGGGGATCGGGGTCACCGGCGGATCGGGCAGGTGTTCAATCGTGGCACGCATCAGGCCATTCATCGCCAGGCGATGCTCAAGAATGCGAAACCGGGCGCCCCCATGGGCAACAATGTTGAGTATGCCCATCTGCGGCATGTCCCAATCGGCGATGCTTGCCAGCGTGCCCACCAGATGCGGCACGCTTGCCGCGGCCGCTGGACCGGGCGAAGTGATGACTTCATTACCCTGCTCGATCAGACAGACGCCAAACGGCGTCTGCGCACGCAGACAGTCCTTCACCATGTCCATGTAACGCGCCTCGAATACGCGCAGGGACAGGCTGCCACCCGAGTTCAGCACGGTATTGAGAAGGAACAGGGGGATGTCCGTCGGCATGCTCATTTCAGTCGACTCCCCCGCGAGGGGGAGGAAGGGAGGGGGCGGGCGGGACATTATTTTCCCCGCCCCAGCGCGGCATCAGGGCATGGGGCACGGCCAGTCGGTCGAGAATGCGCGCCACGACGAAGTCGACCAGCCCGTCGATACTCCGCGGCTGGTGATAGAAACCGGGGTTGGGCGGCAAGATCACCGCGCCGGCACGGCTCAGCTTGAGCATGTTTTCGAGATGCAGGGTCGACAGCGGGGTTTCGCGCGGGACGAGGATCAGCGGTCGGCCTTCCTTGAGCACGACATCGGCGGCACGCGTGATCAGATCCTTGGCCGTGCCGGCCGCCACTTCGGCCAGGGTGCCCATCGTGCAGGGACAGATCACATAAGCGTCTGGCGGGTTCGAGCCTGATGCCGGCGGCGCGTTCCAGTCATCGCGGCCGAACACGGTCAGCCGCCCTTGGTTGTCGTGGAAGCGTTCGGCGAGTAAGCGCTGCGCCTCGCGCGGCTGCGTCGGCAGCACGAGATCGGTTTCCTGCTTGGCAACGATCTGCGCGGCCTGCGAATACATCAGCCAGACCTTGCACTCCGCGGCCAGCAGGCAGTCGACCAGGCGCAAGCCATAGGGCAGCCCCGAGGCGCCGGTCCAGGCGACAGCAATGGTTTTATTCATGTTGGATTCCGCAACAGTCGTGCAACGACAAGGCCGTTCACGATACCGAAAATCAACGCACTCGCGGCAAACACCGGTACCAGATAGAACACGCCATCGTGCGGCACCAGCCATAAACGCGCCAGCAACAGCTGTCCCCCGATATGGGCGAAGGCTGCCAAAACGCTTGCCGTCACCGGGCCGAACCAGCGTTGCGGCAGGCGTACGGTGACCGCCAGCACCGCCAGGCTGGCCAGCGCACCGAACAGGCCGAGAAAGAAACCGGGCGCGAGAAACTGGCCCAGCAGCAGGCTGCCGGCAACCACGCGCAGCAGCGACACCCAGGCCGCAGCGCGCCAACCGTAACGCGCCAGCACCACCAGCACGACAATATTGGCGAGACCCGGTTTCACCCCGGGCAACGGTGAGGGCAGCACCGCCTCGACCACCGTCAGCGCAATCGCCGCCGCCGCATAGCGGGCGATGCGCCGATCCTCATCCGTGACCCGCAATTCAATAAGTCTCCCGCCCCCCATCCCCCGCCCAGAGGGCGAGGGTGATGGTGGTTCGCCGCTCTGCGGCTCCATGTCACTGGCTGTCGCCGCCTTGGCAGCCCTCTCTCTCAATCCCTCTCCCAGAGGGAGAGGGAAGCTATCTGCCTCCT